>NZ_CP048114.1:3036560-3340216 GCF_010093025.1 Edaphobacter sp. 12200R-103
AAAGGCAAACGGTCCATCTCGGCAGACACGGCGCTTCGTCTGGGAATCTACTTCGGCCTGCCGGCTCAATTCTGGCTCAACCTTCAGAATGAATATGACCTGCGTCATGCGCGGACTCCCGCCCTTAAAAAGATCAAACCGCATCCACAAGCGGCTTGATTACAAACACGATGCAAAAAAGCCGGTCCATTACGGACCGGCTTTGGTTCGTTAGAACCGGTTCCAGACTCAGAGCTTGCCGAAGCGTCCGTTGCGGAAGTCATCGACGGCCTGCGCGATCTCTTCGCGGGTGTTCATGACGAAGGGACCGTAGCTGGCGATGGGCTCGTTGATGGGTTCGCCGCTCAGCAGCAGCAGGTTTGAGTCTGCTTCTGCCTTGAGGGCGACGGTGTCTCCCTCAGAGCCGAGCACCGCGATGCGGGCTTCGCCGCTGAGCTTGCCGGTCTCGTTGACCTCGACATCGCCCTTGCGCAGGACGATGGCCGTGTTGTGGCCCTCCGGAACCGGAAGCTCGACCTGCTCGCCTGCCTTCAGGTTGACGTCCCAGACATTGAGCGGCGTGAAGGTCTTTGCCGCTCCCTGACTGCCGTTGAGAGCGCCTGCGATGACGCGGGCGTTCCCTCCTGTGGCGAAGTCAATCGTCGGAATCTGCTCCTTCGTGATCGCCTGATAGCCGGGCTTCGACATCTTGTTGGCCGCAGGAAGGTTCACCCACAGCTGGATCATCTCGAAGATGCCGCCGTTTTTGGTGAACTCTGCCTCGTGCATCTCCTCGTGCAGGACGCCGGAGGCAGCGGTCATCCACTGGACATCGCCAGGGAAGATGACCCCGGAGTTTCCGGCAGAGTCGCGATGACCGACCGAACCCTGGTAGGCAATGGTGACGGTCTCGAAGCCGCGATGCGGATGCTCCCCGACGCCGCGCGGCTGGGACGCGGGCTTGAAGTACTGCGGGCCTGCATAGTCGAGCATCAGGAACGGGCTTACCTCAAGCTGAATTCCGTTGGACGGAAACAGGTTGCGGACCGGAAAGCCATCTCCAACCCAGTGGGTGGATCCGGGGCCGTAGGTTCCGAGAACTTTCTTCTGCGTGATTGTGGTGGACATGATGGTTACTCCTCCCGGCGCTGTTCAGCGCCCGTTGGTGTTGCGTGAAAAGTCGATTCGGCGGCGCGGCCCAGCCTGCGCAGAAGCGGCAGCAGATGGGCGCGATCCTCTTTACTGAAATCCACAAGTGCGGTCTCCATCTCATCGCGATGGTCGGCGAAGGCGCACTCGATCAGCCTGCGGCCCTCCGGGGTCAGCCGGATGATGCGGGCGCGGCGGTCCTTCGCGTCGTCGTTGCGGGTGACGAGGCCTCGGACTTCCAGGCGATCGACGGCAGTCGTCATGGAGCCGCTGGTAAGAAGCACCTTCTGCCGAAGCTGCGTCACGCTCAGTGGCCCCTTATGGAGGAGCGCCTCGAGGACGCCAAAGTCGGTCGTCCCCATGTCGAAACGGGCGATGCTGCGGGTTGAGTGCGCCTCGACCGCTCGGGAAGCCTTCCAGAGGAGCAGCCAGAGGTGGATGCCGCTGAGATCGGATTCGGTTTGTGGTGTCCTTGTCATGTCTTGATATAGAGATGCTTGATATCAAGGTAAAGATTCAAAGTGAGAGGAACCATCGATCCTGTTTGTTTCCGCAGCGCCCTAAACTCTCGCCCGTGAGTGCAACGCCGGCGGGTTCTACCTGCGGATAGGTCGTAAATCGCCTGTTCTTCCGGAGAACCCGGCTCCTTGACGGTAAAATAAGGAAATTACGGAAAAATCTGATTCAGGAAGACGGGCAATGAGCACAGGAGCGCAGACGGCGTTGGCATCACAGGTAGAGGCGGCAGCGAAGGCAGCCGGGCTGGTCGTGGTTTCGGTCGAGGAGGGCAAGGACTTCTCCGGCGGTCCGACGGCGCGGTTCACCATCGGACTCGCTGCGAATCCAGCCAAAAAGCAGACGCTGGAGCTGAGCGCTGCCTTCGACTTCTCTCAGGGACCTCTCAAGAACGTCGTTGAGAATTACCTGCAGGAGTCCGCCACCCGCCTGAAGAATCCGCGTCCGGACTGTTACCTCACCCTGCACGGCATCCCGTTCAGCTTCGGCAAATTTGAGTGGCCCTTCCACGCCTCTACCTCCGGCGCCGATACCTTCATCGTGCATGGAGAGGCTCGTCTGGAAGATGGCAGCGAGAGCGTTCTGCACGCGAAGGTCTCCGCCTCGATGACCCGCACCTTCGCCGAGGTTGTTCCGGCGCTCGAGCAGCCCTTTGCCGAGTCCTTCATCTACAACGCCATCCGCAAGACCACCGACCAGGGTCAGATTGAGCTGGTCAAGAGCGGCAACCGGCAGCCGGTGCCCGTCACCACCCGCTACTACAGCACCAAGCAGAAGCGCTTTATCTTCAACGACACCACCGAGTCGCAGCGCATGGAGTTTCTGGCCGCCAAGGTCTTCTGGCTCTCCGGAATCCTTGGTGGAGGCGAGCCGGTCTGGCTTACCGATCCGCGTGACGCCCAGTACCTCAATACGACCGTTGAGGATCTCCGCAAGGTAGCGCAGGCGGTCGCCCACGAAGGCGTCATCTGCCTGGCTACCGACACCGACTTTGCCACTCCCACAGAGGCCCTGATGGGGCATCGCGACGGCTATCTTGAGGAGCTGGAAGCTGCGCTCAAGTTCCTCAAGCCCAGCTTCAACGAGGACATGCGCGCCGGCCACACCAACATGTAGGCCCTTGAATACTCACTTTCCGGCAAGAAAGATTAGAGAAGGTCCCGACAGGGGCCTTTTCTTCTGGACTGCTTCTTTTAGGCTTTTAGAGTAGTTCCTGCGACGGATAATCATCAAAAGATGTCAGCCTGAGCAACGCGAAGGATCCCTGTATTTTGCCTGTGGCGTCCAGGATGCTCCGGGCAAATACAGGGATTCTTCGCTCCGTTCAGAACGACGAATTAAAGGGAAGCAAGAGGGCTGTGCCCATTCGTGTTCGTCTTACGAATGACAATCTCTCGTTTCGATGAGGAGAACTTCTTCCATGAAAGCCGCCGTTCTTCATGCCTCCGCTTCAGCCCTCTCCATCGAAGAGGTTCCGCAGCCACAACTTAAGCCGGGTCACACCCTGCTGCGGGTGCTGGCGTGCGGGGTCTGCCGGACCGACCTGCATATTCTGGAGCGCGATCTGCCCACGGTGCGCGATCCTCTGATTCCCGGTCACCAGATCGTCGGGGAAGTCATCGACGGAGCTACCGATGAATTTCCTCTCGGGTCGCGCGCCGGGGTTTCGTGGATCGGGGGAGCGGACCTCACCTGCCCCTTCTGTCAGCGCGGAGAAGAGAACCTCTGCGACGCTCCGGTGCTAACCGGCTATACGGTGAACGGTGGTTACGCCCAGTACGCCCTCGTCCGTTCGGACTTCGCCTTCCCCCTACCATCCGACGCCGAGCCCAGGCACCTCGCTCCTCTGCTCTGTGCCGGCATCATCGGCTTCCGCAGCCTGCGGGTTGCCGGAACTCAGCCGGGCGAACGCATCGGGCTCTTCGGCTTCGGAGCCTCGGCGTCGCTGGCCATCCAGGTGCTGCGGCACTGGGGATGTGAGGTCTACGTCTCGACACGGGGAGAGCAGCATCGTGCACAGGCGGATGCTGCGGGTGCGACCTGGGTTGGGACTGAAAGCGACAGACCTCCGGTGCCGCTGGACCGCGCCATTACCTTCGCACCGTCAGGGCAGGTCGTAGTCTCCGCGCTCTCCAGCCTGCGCAAGGGCGGTGTGGTTGCGATCAACGCCATTCACCTGGACCAGATGCCTGCCTTCGACTACGACACGCTGCTGTGGGGTGAGCGGCAGATTCGCTCGGTGACAAACATGACGCGACAGGACGCGCGCGACTTTCTCGCGCTCGCGCACGAGATCGGCATTCGGCCGCACGTGCGTACCTTCTCGCTCGACGAGGCTAATGACGCCCTGCAGGCGGTGAAGCATGAGACGGCGGACGGCCCCTGCGTGATCCTTCCCTGAAGGTGTATCGACATGCCTTCTCTGTCGTTGGCATTCCGGTAGAAAAGCGAATTCCTCCACTTCGCTGCGCTCCGGTCGGAATGATAACTTCTTTTTGACCCCTCAAAGTCTTTTGATCCTGCAATTAAGGTCCGGCAACCTCTGACCGGCGAAGGTCGATACCCCCCAAGGGTGATCAGCGAACTCCGGCGGGGTTGGGCAGCGGTTTCGTCTTGTCGCGGAGCGTATCGAGAGAGATGGAACCCGGAGGAAGCGCCCGGCCGACTCCAGGCATAAACATCTCGAGCCCCCGGTCCGGGGTCATCCGGCTGAATCCCCTGACAAGCTGGTCGTTATAGTTGGCCAGGTCCAGGTCGAACCATCTGTCTCCTGAGGCGTCGACCAGGGTCAGATCGGCATCGTCCATCGTCAGCTTGCCGAGTCGTACCGAGCCTCCGCGAAGCCGCAGGAAATTATGCCATCGGGCCAGCTGCTGATCGTCCTCCGGAGAGGTACTGCCGTAGGTCACGACCACGTCCGGAGCATGCAGCTCGATGGCGGAGATCTGCCCGCGGATGTGCGGCGGCGGCAGCAGCACCGTCGTATTCAGGTAGATGTCGTTGTCCCTTACCTCCACCCCATCGACCGGCTCCTTGCCGACGATATCGTCGACCTCAACCTTCAGGCCTTTCAGCAGCCCCCTGACCGGCATCTTGAGGACATTGATCTTACTGATCGATACATGAATTCTTCCGCCGGGAGCCGGTGCGATGGTCCCCAACACTTCGACCGGCAGAGGAATCAGCAGCTTATGCATGATGCCCGAGAGCCGGATCTGCTGGCCATCACCGGTCAGCTTCATCTCTTTGAGAGGCGAACGCGCTGCCATGGCTGAGTTCAGATAGTTGGCAATGTCTCCCAGGTTGGCGTGGATGAGGCCGCGATCGATCTGGAAGATGAAGCTGCTCTCGTCATCCAGCGACGGAACTACTCCGGTGCGGGTGGGAAGCATCCTCCCGCGAAGCCAGCGGACGTAGATGCGGAACTGCGGACCTTTGCGGAGGTCGAGATTATGCGCATAAACAGTCGTCTCCGGTGCATTCGCGCGGGCCTTCGCAGGGGTCTTGGGAGTACCTGATCCCGCTTGTGGGGCCGGCTGGTTCTTCTTCGAGCCTGAGGGCCAGAGAATCCAGGCCAGGAAAAAAGCAACAAGAAGAGCTGCCACAACAAGAACATAACGCTGTATCTTCATAGGCGATTTAGCAGTCTCCGGAGCGGCAGGCACAGAGACCCAATCTGGTGTGATGCTAGCAACGTCACCAACCGCTACAGAGGCCTTGAAATTCTTTTGACCGGTAACCTGCTATCTGTAGCAACTTGTCTGATTCGGCAGGTTTTAGATGCTGTGAGAGGTGACGATGAGTTTTTACCGGACCGCCGCCCTTCTATTGACTGCCCTTGCGCTCCCATCGGCTGCGCAGAATGCTCCTGCCTTCGGCTCGAAACCACAGCCCCCGGGCAATCAACCCACGCCAGCACAGAGTCCTGACCGGAGTGCGATCGAACCTGTAAAAGACGCAAATGGCGTTTACACGATCACGCGCAATGCCCGCATCGTGATTCTGGACATGGTCGTGAGCGATGCCAAGGGAAACGTCGTCACCGATCTGAAGAAGGATGACTTCCACATCAGCGAATCGAACGAGCCCCAGACGATCCTCAACTTCGAGGCCGCAGGCGTACACACGCTTCCTTCTCAGCTCACGATCGATTCGACGGCTACGCTCGACAAAGCGGCTCCACAGGCTCCTGTCAACATCGTTCTGCTCGACGAATTCAATACGAGATTTGAAGATATGGCGTTTGCCCGCTACTCGCTGAAGAAGTTTCTGGAGCGGCAGCCGGGCAAGCTCTCGACCCCTACCATGCTGGTGGCCGTCAGCCTGCAGAACTTCACCGTGCTGCACGACTACACGCAGAACAAGAATGATCTGCTGGCCGCACTGAACCATCACTTTGCCGCCTATCCGTGGCAGGCGCACCAGTACACCTGGCTTGCGGAGCGATATGCCACGGCGTTCCTTACGCTGCGCCGGGTGGCCCTGGCCACGATCGGGCATCCGGGGCACAAGAACATGATCTGGATTGGCCGGGGGTTTCCAAACCTGAACATGGCGAACTACCCCATCGATACCGAACAACGCGTGAATAGCGCTGTGCAGGAGTGCGTGAACACGCTGCGAGACGCGCGCATCACGCTCTACACCATCGATCCGGCCGGTGTTCAGATCGATCCGCAGGCCTACGGCTCCGATGCGGCTCTCACCGATCCCTTCGGGGGCAACTACCAGTTCGCAAAGCTGGCGACAGCGACAGGCGGACGCGCACTCTATGGCCGCAACGATGTGGATACCGAAATTGGCAGCACGATTCGCGACGGTGGGGCGTTCTATACGCTGACCTACCGGCCCACGAATGAATCGCGCGATCCGAGAAAGTTTCGCCGTATCAAGGTGACCGTCGATCGTCCCGGCCTTACGGTCACGACACGCGAGGGCTACTACCTCGAGTACGGTCCCGATAAGCTCAACCCGGTGAACCCATCCAAACGTCTGATCGCGGACCTTCTTCTGGCAGATGCCAGCACCATGGTCTATGACGGTGTTCCTCTTTCAGCGACGCGGCTTGCGGAGTCGCCGGAAAAGTTCAACATTCACGTAGAAGCCAAAGGGCTGGTATGGAGCGATGCCACTGCCACCGAGCCGCGCCGTGCGGAGGTGATTCTGATGACCTCGACCTTCGATAAAAAGAACAAAGAACTTCGGCGTGACGCAAAGGTCATTCGCGCGGCCGCAAGCGAGGACGCGCCACCCAAAGGCCATATCGAGAGAGCGCTCGACATCCATTACCTGATGCCTCACGATGCAAAGGCGACACGGATTCGATTTGTCGTGCGGGTCGCTGCCACGGGCCGTATCGGGACCGCCGATATCGATCTGCGAAAGCCTGTATCGCAAGCAGCAGGCGCGGACAGCCGGTAGGATGCGTCTGAAATCTAGCGCGCATCGGAAATGCACACTCGTTGTAGTTCCCCGGTGGTGTCATCCTGAGGCAGTAGTAGCGTTGGAAAATTCTGGTCGTCGTGCGCTGGCTGAGGAGAAAGAAGCCGGAAGAAGATATCGCGCCGACGCGCAGGCAGGACGCACGGATTAGGCCCTGAGACCATATCATTGTCAGTGATGAACGACCTTAATCTTGCTACGCTGTCCACCGAGTCCCGTAATCCACGCACCACCCACATCGATCAGCTCTCGACCCTGGAGATGGTGCAGGTCATCAACCAGGAAGACAGGACGGTTCCTGAGGCCGTTGCGACGGAGCTTCCGCAGATTGCCCGGGCTATCGACGAGGTCGCGGCACGGTTTGCGAAGGGCGGGAGGTTGTTATACATCGGCGCGGGGACCAGCGGACGGCTGGGCGTACTGGATGCCAGCGAGTGCCCGCCGACGTTCTCGGTTCCTCCGACGCTGGTGCAGGGTCTGATCGCAGGGGGCGACCTGGCGCTGCGCAAGTCGAGCGAGAAGTCGGAGGATTCGCGCGAGCAGGGTGCGGCCGATCTGCTGGCCGCGGGCTTCGGGCAGAATGGCGCACCGGACACGCTGGTGGGAATCGCTGCCTCCGGACGCACTCCCTACGTGATTGGCGCGATGGAGCAGTCGAAGAAGATGGGGCTGCTGACGGTTTCGCTGACCTGCGTCACGGGATCGCAGATGGCCGCGATTGCCGACATCGCGATCGCCCCGGTGACAGGGCCGGAGATCGTGACGGGCTCGACGCGCCTGAAGGCAGGAACGGCAACCAAGCTGGTGCTCAACATGCTTTCGACGGGCGTGATGATCCGGACCGGGGCGGTCTACGGAAACCTGATGGTAAATGTGCAGCCTACCAACGAGAAGCTGGTTGATCGAGCGCAGCGCATCATTGCCGATGCCGCAGGTGTCGACCGCCCGACCGCTGCACGGCTGCTCGACGAAGCCGGAAGCGTGAAGGTGGCGATCGCGATGCAGAAGCTGGGACTGGATCGCAAGGCTGCCGAAGAGAAGCTGACTGCAGCAGGCGGAAGCCTGGCGCGGGCGCTTGCGTAATGAGCGGAGCGTGTAGACCGGACCCGATGCGAGAGGAAGAGGCGCTCGGGAATAAGAACACGGAACACGCGGTCGCAAACAGCGAAGGCCGGTACGGTTGCTTTACTCAGCGCGCAGAATCTCGGTGGGGTCTGTGCGTATTGCGCGAAGCGCGGCAGGAAACGTGGCTACGAGTGCCGTGAGCAGAAGGGCGCATATGGGAAAGGCGATCATATCCGCGTCGGTTGCTTTGACCTGATAGAAGAGTGAACGGACATAACGCGCTGCGCCGAAGCCAAGTGCTATGCCTACGCAGTCTCCAAGCGCAATCATGACGAAAGCGTCGACCGTGACGAGGCGCACGATGGCAGCCCGGCTTGAGCCAATCGCCATGCGGATACCGATCTCGCGACGGCGCTGAAGAACGGAATAGTTGAGTACAGCGTAGAGCCCGATGCCTGCCAGCAGCAGTGCAACAGCGGCAAAGAAGGCGGCGAGCATGGCGATCAGCCGCTCGCGAACGGTCTGGTCGCGAACGAGATCGAGCTGCGTGGTGACGTTCGAGACGCGAAGGCCGTTGTGGCGCTGCGCGATCAACTGGCGAAGAGAGCCGGCAAGCACGAGCGGGTCCTGCGTTGTGTGAATGGCGAAGGTGGCGAACTCGACCGGCTTGGGAGCGGACTTGTCGTCCATCTCGTCAAAGGGGAGATAAAAGACGGCCCGGCTGGGCTCGCGCAGACTGTCATAGGGAACATCGGGAGTGACGCCGACGATCTTGTTGAGGGGCTGATTGGCCCCGCCGCCGCGCGCAAAGGTGCGGCCGATAGGATCCTGCCCGGGGAAGAAGGTTTTGACGAACGTCTCGTTGACAATGACGGCTCCCGGCGAGGTGTCCTGCAGGCGAAAATCACGGCCGGCGATCAGAGGAATCTTCATGGTCGACAACCATTCCGGGGAGACGTTCAGGAAAAACGCGGGAGTCGGGCTGGGAGGCGCGCCGTTGACGGAGATGTCGCTGTTGATCCGGATGCGCCCAAGGAGTGGCCAGCGCGAGATGGCGACCGAGCGAACGCCGGGAACGGAACGAAGCGCCTCGGCAGTCTGGTTCCAGACGACGGAGGTCTGGCCTTTATCGGCGACGGTTTCGAGCAGGAGCAGACGGTCGGTGGAGAAGCCGAGCGGACGGTTCTCAAGGCGCTGGAATGTTGCAACGAAGAGCGAAGACAGAAACAGGACGAGGAAACAGAAGGCGACTTGAACAGCAATCGCTGCACGCATCAGGCGGCGAGGCGAGTGCGGATCTTCCCCGCCCTTGAGAGCGCTGACCGGCGAGACCGCGGAGGCACGGAACGCGGGAAGCGAACCAAGCAATAGAACCACAGAAAGAAGCAGGCCCAAACCGAAGAGAAGCACGCGCCAGTCCGCGGGAAGAGCGAGCCGCGCAGGGTTCTCAGACGGATTAACCAGGCTGAGCACGAACGGCGCAGCCCACGCCGCAAAGAACGCGCCAAGGACCGACGCCAGCAGAGCCAGCAGTGCGCTCTGACACAGGATCAACTGGACGAGACGGCGACGGCCAGCGCCGATCGAGATACGGAGAGCCATCTCGTGCGCACGAGCGGCAGCCTGCGCGGTCATCATATTGGCGACGTTGACGCAGGCGATGATCAGCACAAGGGCGACCAGCAGGGCAAGAATGCCGAACAACCGGCGAGAGTCCTTCTGGAGATCGGAGATTCCGGCGCCGGCGGGAGAGAGGACAAGCGTCTGGTTGAGAAAACGGTCGATGTTCGCCTTGGCGGCTCCGCGAAGGCACGTCGCGCACTCAGCCTGGAAGGTGTGATTGGCGGCCGCAAGACGCTGGCGCAGCGGCTCGAGCCCGGTTGAGGGATTGACGCCGGGTTTGAGCATCAGGAAGACACGATGCCAATTCATGCGCTCCTGCGTGGCGAAATTGCTCAGGCTGAGCGGCAGAAAGACATCGGTGACCGTCCCCTTCTCGGTTCCCGTGAAGTCGCGAGGACCTACGCCGATGATTTGGAAGATCTGGCTGCCGATGTGGAGCGAGCGGCCAAGGACGTTGGGATCGCGACCGAAGCGCCGGTCCCAGTAATCCCAGGACATGACCGCGTACGGAGGCGCGCCGGTACGGTCATCGGCGGGAGCAAACAGGCGGCCGAGTGTGGGCTCAAGGCCGAAGACCGGAAACATGTTGCCGGAGACATACGCGACGTGGGCCTTCTCCATGTTCTCGTCGCCAGAACCGTCGGTCGCCCAGGTGATATCCGTGCGGTCGGCATCGCTGATGGCGATCAGGTCGGCCTGATCGCTGGCGGCATCGCGCATCCGCTTAAACGCTTGCGTGGCCCAGTACCCATCCTCCATGGGCTTGCCGTCGAAACCGATGAGTTTGCGAGAGAGGACGTAGAGTTTGCCGGGATTGGAGACGGGAAGTGGCCGCCAGAGCAGAGCGTCGATGAGTCGGAAGGCGGCGACGCAGGAGCCTATGCCCAACGCGAGGGAGAGTACCGCGGCTGCGGACGCGACCTTGTTGCGGCAGAGCTGGCGCCAGCCGAAACGCACATCCGCAACAAGCGATTCCAGCCATCCGGCGACACGAATTCTGTGGCTCGTCTCGCGCGCACGCAGCGTGGAGCCGAAGGCACGACGGGCCTCCCTGGGATCGCGGCCCGAGGCGATGGCTTCTTCAAGGTGCGATTGCAGCTCTTCTTCGATCTCGCGATTCAGCCGCTCACCGCGCAGAGCATTCGAGACACGCGACCACAAGGACATATCATGCCTCCCGGAGAACTCGATTGATTGCCAGGCTGACGGATTTCCAGCGCGACTCTTCCGCATCCAGCTGTTTTTTGCCCGCAGCGGTGAGCTCGTAGATACGGGCGCGCCGGCCTGTGTCCTTCCTGATCCATTCCGCGCGGACCCAGCCCGCCTCCTCCATCCGGTGTAACGCTGGATAGAGAGAACCTTCCTCGGCACGCAGCACCTCGCCGGAGGTATCTGCAATGGCGGTCATGATGGCATAGCCGTGGAGTCGCGGGCGCCGCGACAATATTTTGAGCACCAGCAGATCGAGAGAGCCTTGAAGAGCGTCAGTTCTAGCCATACTTAGACATCTTTATATAGATGTCTGGGTATACTGTCAAACGATGTACGGAGCCTGATGGACCTGGCGCGGGCGCTTGCCGGACTGAAGTCGATGCAGAGCTGATTCTGCGAATTTCCGATGGTTGTTGGGGAGCTGGTGTGAACGTTATGCGAAAGCGTTGGATTGCAGCCCTGGGTCTCGCTACCTATAGCGCGATCCTGATAAAACTTGTGGTGTTTAAGACCGGATCGCTCCTTGAAACCAGACATCTGAGGCTCAGGTTTACCGACCACAGTACAGGTCGGGCCAACTACATGCCGTTCAGGACCATCTGGCCGTATCTGCAGGGCCATCCCAGGTGGCTGATTGCGATCGTCAATCTTGTTGGGAACATAGCTCCGTTTATGCCCATCGGATTCCTCGCTCCCCTGGTTTATCGGAAGATGACGTGGCAGAGATCGCTGGTTCTGGCATTCGCCACCGGCCTTGCCATGGAAGGGTTGGAAGTGATGTTCCGCGTGGGCATCTTCGATATCGACGATGTCCTTCTGAATGCGTTTGGCGTCATGCTTGGCTACTGGATATTTACAGGCTTCGAAGAGCCGACGCGGCCCCGTTTGAGGTCAGCCTAGATGTCCGCCTCGATTCCAGGACTAGCGGGGAAGTTGATACGATCCGATAAGCCGGCAGAGCGATATAAACGAGGCACGATGTGTTGGAGATTATGTCGCTCGCCAATTGCGAAGGGCTTAGCTTCTAATCAATCTGAAAAAACGGGAACGATTGTGAGGCTCGCGGTGTCTATCGGACTAGGGTGCTGAAAATGCTCTGGACGATTGTTGCACTTCTCTGCCTTATACCCGGTCTTCCGCTCTTCGCGAGCGGGGGCCAAAAACCGTCTTATCCATCCTTTGACAAAGAGACGGCTCGCGATCACGAGATCAAGCCCCATCGTCAAACATTTCCAGTTGCCGGGATGGACCAGGAGGAGTACACGGGAGCCCACTACCTAAACCTGAAGCTAACAGTCTCGCCGGCAGGTGATGTAACTCACGCGGAGACAAACGGAGAATTCAGAGACGAGGATACGCAGTTCTGGCCGCAGGTGGAGGGCGAAGTTTACCAATGGAAGTTCACTCCCTTTACGAAGGGCGGCAAGGCAGTGATAGCGGAGGTGTACGAATCAATCGTACTTGTTCCTCCCGAGCGGCTGCCGAAGACACACGTTGCCTCCCCGCCGATCACGAAAAATTCGCAGGTCGTAATCGCGCTACGACGGCAATGGTGCGACGGAACATGTGACTTTCACAACGTTACGGTGAGCACCGATGGAATTGTATTTTGGGGAACTCATGGAGTCGCAGATGGAACGCACACAGACAAAATCGATAACGACACACTCCTTGCGTTGGCAAAAAAAATTGTGGCGGCAGACTTTTACTCCATGGAAGATAGCTATTGCGGAGCTCCCATCTTCTCGTCTTCGCTTTCAATCAGCATTGATGGACACGTAAAGAGCGTGAGGGACTGCGTAGGACAGTGGGCTGGGATACCAACCGTGATTCTGGAACTGGAAGATGAGGTGGATGCCGTAGCGCGTGTGAGGCGATGGACTAAGGGCGAAGAAGGGCTTGTAGCGGCGTTGCGGGCAGAAAAATTCGATTTCGCGAGCTATGACGCACAACGGATCCTGGAGAATGCAGCTGTTGGTGGACAGACAGCGACCGTTCGTGAGCTGCTGTTAGCTGGGGTTCCGGTCAAACCTCTACCTGTTCCCCAAAAAGACAATCCCGACGATGTCGCGTCCGAAAGGGTTCGACTGCTGGCAGCTGCGAGTGCGCATCCTGATACATTGCAAGTCTTTCTGGATTCGGGCGTGAGCAGGGACGATCAGAAGGACAAAGACCTGGCACTTGATTTTGCAGCTAGAGCGGGCAAGCTGGAAGCTGTGCGGGCCTTGATTTCTTATGGCGCGAATCCGAATGCCGATCTAAGTAGAGCGAGGA
Source organism: Edaphobacter sp. 12200R-103 (assembly GCF_010093025.1). GTDB lineage: Bacteria > Acidobacteriota > Terriglobia > Terriglobales > Acidobacteriaceae > Edaphobacter. The sequence continues at coordinate 3,049,821 of NZ_CP048114.1, forward strand.
TTGCCACTGTTGACCCTAACGTGATCATCGGCCAAGTGGGTCCTGGAAACATCCTGATCGATGCCGCGAGATCGGGTATTCCCGAGGTCGTGAAAGAGATCCTTCGCTACCGCCCGAATCTGGAGACGAAGAACTACAAGGGCGAGACGGCGCTCTTTGTAGCCTCGGAGTCGACGAGGAGCGATGAAGATGAAAGACGCGCGGAATGTGTTCGCCTGCTGGCAAAGGCAGGTGCAAGGGTCGATGTGCGCGATAAAGACGGGAACACCCCCCTGCATAAGAGTTATTTGCTCGATGTAGACGAAGAGCTATTGAGGCTGGGCGCCGATGTGAATGCACGGAATCACAACGGGGAGACGCCGATCTTCACCAATATGAATATTCAGGTCCTACCTCTATTTCTGCTGCATAAAGCAGATCTTACTATTCGGAATAACAGAGGGGAGAATGTGATAGAAGCCCGCAAGGGACGAGGCAATGCCTGGGATGAGGCTCTACACAAAGAAATTGCCAGGACATCCCGCTAGTAGACTGTCGGAGTCCTGGGCGTTAGCTGCCCTAAACGATCGGTAGGCGCGGGATGGTCACGGAGATCATCCCGCGCCTACCGGTCAGGCGGTCAGGGCTGCGCGAGCAGACTGCGCGGCCTGGCACATGTTTTTGAGCGCTTCGATAGTCTCGGGCCAGTTGCGTGTCTTCAACCCGCAGTCGGGGTTCACCCAAATCTGTTCGGGCCTAAGGACGTTGATGGCTAAGCCGAGAAGCTCGCGCATCTCGGCGGCCGAAGGCACCCGCGGGGAGTGGATGTCGTAGACGCCGGGGCCGATCTCGTTGGGATAGCCGTGGTCGCGGAAGTCGTTCAGCAGCTCCATGCGCGAGCGGGCGGACTCCAGCGAGATGACGTCGGCGTCGAGCGCCGCGATGGAAGGGAGAATATCCGCGAATTCGCAGTAGCACATGTGGGTGTGAATCTGCGTCTCGTCGGCTGCGGAGCCAGTGGCGAGCCGGAAGGCGTTCACGGCCCAGTCGAGATATTCGTTCCAGTCTGCGCGTCGCAGGGGAAGCCCTTCGCGAAGCGCGGGTTCATCCACCTGGATGATGCGGATGCCTGCAGCCTCGAGGTCCATCACCTCGGACCGCAGAGCGAGCGCGATCTGCCACGCGGTCTGCTGGCGCGGAATGTCGTTGCGCACGAAGGACCATTGCAGGATGGTGATGGGACCGGTGAGCATTCCCTTGACGGGGCGTGACGTGAGCGAGCGAGCATATTCCGACCACTTCACCGTCATCGGCCCGGAACGCCATACATCGCCGAAGATGACGGGAGGCTTGACGCAGCGCGAGCCGTAGCTCTGTACCCAGCCGTTTTCGGTGAAGACGAATCCCTCCAGAAATTCAGCGAAGTACTCGACCATGTCGTTCCGCTCGAATTCGCCGTGCACGAGAACGTCGAGCCCGATCTCTTCCTGTTGCCGGATGCAGTCCTCGGTGGTCTGGCGGAGGAAGGCATCGTAGACTTCGGCACTCTCGTGTCCGTGTTTGTGCGCGGCGCGATGTTTACGCACCTCTGCGGTCTGGGGGAAGGAGCCGATGGTTGTGGTCGGAAAGAGAGGAAGACCCAGCTCGGCGCGCTGCTTCAGCATGCGAGCGCTGTAGGGGGACTTACGCGCAAAATCGGGATCGGAGAGCAGCGCGAGTTGCCTGCGCACCTCGGGGTTTACGGAGGATTCGGCTGCCTGGCGATCGGCAATAGCGGCGACGTTCGCCGCATAGGCAGCTTCGTCGGAGTTTGCCAGGGTGACGATCTCTGCGAGTTTTTCTTCGGCAAAGCGCATCCAGCTTTTAATGCGTGCGGGCAGTTTCGTCTCGCTGCGCAGGTCGTGCGGCACATGCAGCAGAGAACATGAAGGCGCGACGATAAGGCGCTCCGCGCCGAGTTTTGCTGCAGCGCTTTCGATCAGCTTGCGTGTCTCTGCAAAGTCGGTCAGCCAGATGTTGCGTCCTTCAACGCAGCCGAGGCTGAGGATCTGCTGCGGTTTGAGAGCCGCGAGCACGTCCTCAAGCTGCCGGGGTGCGCGAACCAGGTCGATGTGGAGGCCCGCTGTGTTCGCATCGACGGCGAGAGGAAGATTGTCTCCGAGCCGGTCGAAGTAGGTGGTCAGCATGAGCTTGACCGGGCTCTCGGCAAGCTCAGCGTATGCCTTGCGGAAGAAGTCGGCAGCGCCTTTGGGCAGATCGGTCGCGAGGATGGGTTCGTCGATCTGCACCCATGCCACGTTCTGCCCTGCCAGCGCAGCGAGCACCTCTTTGTATGCGGCGACCATCGGGCCGGCGAGCACGAATGGATCGAAGCCTTCGACGCCCTTTCCCAGTAGCAGGAGGGTGAGGGGACCGATCAGTACGGGGCGGGTCTCGATGCCGAGCGCGCGAGCCTCCGCGATCTCGCTGAGGAGTTTGGCGACATCCACCTTGAAGGGCAGGGATGCCGTCCACTCCGGAACGAGATAGTGATAGTTGGTGTCGAACCACTTCGTCATCTCCATCGCGGTCTGCTCTTTGCTGTTGCGGGCCATGGCGAAGTAGCGCTCGAGCGTTACGGGACCGGCGCCGAAGCGCTCTGGGGTTGCGCCCAGCAGGACCAGCATGTCGAGCACCTGGTCGTAGAGGGAGAAGTCGTTGGATGGGATGAAATCGATTCCGGCAGTCTGCTGGAGCTTCCAGTGTTCGGCGCGAAGCGATTTTGCCGTCTCGCAAAGCTCCGCTTCTGTCCGCTTGCCCGACCAGAAGCCTTCGAGGGCAAACTTCAACTGGCGCTGTCTACCGATGCGCGGAAAGCCGAGGTTGGCTGTTTTGAGTGTGGGAAATGTTGTTGCCGCACGTGCGAGCATCTTTGGTTCTCTCCTTGTTGAAAGAACCACCCGTGCGCAGGCATGCAGAGACACGCACAGGGCGCAGGCATGCAATGGTCACCGGTTCAATCCACGAAAACGGCAGCCTCGGCGCACCCATGGTCAGCGGCCAGCGCTTCCACGGTGGTGGCAGCAGGCCGGTACCCGGACTTTGGGAGAGCTTGCTCCCATCACCGTTGCGGGACAGTGCCGGAGTTGCACCGGCTTCCCCGATTAACAGGCCGTACAAAGACGGCCTGACCTGCTCCATTCCAGTTTAGAGCATTTCGAAAGGAAGGAAGAACCAGCAGAGAGAAGAGGGAGCGGCGCTCCCCCCCTTTCTTCACGCCGTTCGTCCGGTCTGAATCCCGAATTTTTCTACCAGTACGGGGCGCGCGGGAAAGACGACGGGCTCGTCGGTGACCACCAGGTTTCTTCCTCCGGATTTGGCACGGTAGAGCAGGTCGTCGGCGCGCCTGAGCATCTCTTCGAGGGAGTCGCCGGGCTGCATCACGGTGACGCCGGCGCTGGCCGTGATCTGGATCATGCGGCCGTCGTAGTGGACGCGCATCTGTTCGAGGCTGTGGCGAAGATCGTCGGCGGCTCGCGCGGCGTCGAGGGTATCCATGCCGGGCAGGAGAAGAGCGAACTCCTCGCCGCCGAGCCGGGCGATCATGTCTTCGGGGCGGAGCTGCTCCTTGACGAGATCGACGAAGGCGCAGAGAACCACGTCGCCGCCGCCGTGTCCGTAGGTGTCGTTGACGCGCTTGAAGTTGTCGAGGTCGATCGCGATCACAGCAACGGGCTGAGTGCGGCGCTCGCACCGGGCCATCTCGCGGGAGGCATGCTTGGTCCAGGCGCGGCGATTAAGGGCCCCGGTGAGGGGATCGATCCCGGCGGCGTAGGCCACGCTGCTGTGCATCTCCACCACAGCAAACACGACGTACATCAGCAGCAGGCAGTACGACATGAGCATGAGGGCCAGCATGGAGTACATCCACGCGGGATCATCCCACGGCGTATCGGCTGCCAGTCGGGAGAAGCCTCGCATCGAGAGCCGACAGCGATAGGTGAGGACCAGGGTAGAGATGCCCAGAAAGGTCGCCGTCAGGCGCGACGGAATGACGAAGCGCGTATCGCGCTGGCGCAGGAGCGTCCAGGTAAGGGCGATTCCCATGACGAGCAGAGGAAAAGCGGCTACGGTGTAGGTCCAATGCCGATTGCCCTGATGGAACAGGATGGCATAGAGCGCCATATCGGCCGCGATAAAGCCCGCCAACCCCCATCGGCGAAACGGAGTGCGGACGATAAACCAGCGCAGTCCGAGAAACATCAGGGCAAAAGAGGCGATGTTGAGCTCATTGGCAAGAAAGACGGTAATGAATTCTGGAGCGGAGCCGATTAATCCCTGCAGGAAGGTGCGTATGAAGTCGACCAGGGTCGATGCGGCCAGCCAGCGCACGCCGATGACATTGGTGTCGACGACTGCGAGGGAGGATAAAGCAACTGTAAACAGACCGAGCGAAACAAGAAAAAAGATAAAAGAAGTTGTGTAATCCATCATGGGGCCCTATCGTGCAAAAAAACGGAAGTAAGAGGGGCACAGAATAGAGCCCACGACTCACCCGTCTCAAATGAATTTGCGTTCTTAATGACACCAAAGTTTCGCCGGACCTCTTGCAGAATCCTTACGGATTGGCTAGAAGAGGCTAAGCTTGCCTGGCATCTCGATATTGAGATGCTGATAAGCGAGCCGGGTGGCCACCCGGCCACGTGGAGTTCTGTCTAAAAAGCCAATTTGTATCAAAAAAGGTTCATAAACCTCTTCGAGAGCATCCTGCTCCTCGGCGAGGGCGGCGGCCAGGGTGTTGAGACCGACCGGCCCGCCATCATATTTTTCGATAATCGTACGCAGAAGGCGGCGGTCCAGCTCGTCGAACCCGTGGGCATCGACCTCAAGCAACTCGAGCGCCTTCTGGGCGGTATCGCGGTCGATCTTTCCGGCTGCCCGTACCTGCGCGTAGTCGCGCACGCGACGCAGAAGTCGATTAGCGATACGCGGGGTTCCGCGCGAACGCATGGCGATCTCCGCGGCGCCGTCCTGGTCGATGGGAACGCCGAGCACCTCGGCAGAGCGCTCGACGATGTAGCGCAGCTCGTCGTCGGTATAGAACTCCAGGCGGAGAAGGATTCCGAAACGCGAGCGCAGGGGCGAGCTGAGCAGGCCGGGCCGCGTGGTTGCCGCCACAAAGGTGAACGGCTTGATGTCCATCACGTGGGTGCGGGCGGCCGGTCCCTGGCCGATCATGATGTCGAGCTTGTAGTCTTCGAGCGCCGTGTACAGCTTTTCCTCAAGCACGGGCTGCAGCCTGTGGATCTCGTCGAGGAAGAGCACCTGGCGGTCGCGGATGTTGGTCAGGATGGCCGTCAGGTCGCCTTGAATCTGGAGAGCCGGGCCACTGGTCTGCTGGAAGCCGACACCGAGTTCATTCGCGATGATGGTGGCGAGCGTGGTCTTGCCCAGGCCGGGGGGGCCGAACAGCAGGACATGATCCAGCGCCTCGCCGCGGGAGCGGGCTGCCTCGAGCGCGATGGCCAGCTGTTCCTTGGCCTTGCTCTGCCCGATGAACTCCTGGAGGCGCGTGGGGCGCAGCTTCAGCTCGAAGGCAGCGTCATCGTCGACGCGCCCGGCGGAGACCAGGCGGTCGGATTCGGATGCCGATCCGTGGTTCAGATCGATCTTCGATTTGATCTGCGACTTGTTCTTCGGAAAGTCCACTCAAGGCGATAGTAAGGCGAAGCCACTGGGGAAGCAACTCGGGTGTTGTCTGAAATCAGATCGCGACTCTTCAAAGAAGAACGAGGGCAGTTGATTCGCATATACAGTCCGTGCAGTTCACCCGGGGAGGGTGTCATCCTGAGCGAAGCTTCTTGCGGCTTTATCGCGAGAAGCGGAGTCGAAGGATCTGCGGTCTGCTGGCTCAGCCCTATCCGAACCGCAGATCCTTCGACTGCGGCTTCGCCTCCGCTCAGGATGACAGTGATGGGTAGATATAAAACTGATTTTCCAAAGCTGTTATTTCCTTTTGAAAATGGCGTTAGCAGGATTGATTTCAGGGGGGTGCTACTTAAATCGCTTCTTTCCACCATGCGTCGGAACGAAGCGCCTCTGGTATGTCCTGATCGTCGGGCTCCAAACCTCGGTCCTCGAGCAGAGAGAACCAATGCTCGCGAAGACTCTCCGGCAGCAATACTCCGCACCAAGGGCAATGAGCGATCACGATGTACGACGATCCTCCATCAAAGACTGCTATGCCATATTCACGGAACTTGGGTATGTACTCAATGGCTGTCTCGCCCCCTGCGAGGTTGGCATTCATCATCTGGCAGCAGTGGTCGCTCATCTAGTCAAAGCTACCAAATGGCAAACCACTCTGCGTTTCCGGATCGGTCCCGATAAGTCGCCATCTCGATAGCAATTGCAGATTTTTCGTCCAATGGGGCGAAGAGTTTCACTTCTTCCACGCCGTTGCGTGCCTCGTCAACATTTTTGGCGCGTCGGAATCCTGCAAACCCACCTTAGCTTCGCGAAGGTGGGGCACCCGCTTTGCTCGACCACGGGCAATCGTAGATCCTTCGACTTCGCGCTGCGCGCTTCGCTCAGGATGACACTCTATCTCGCATTGGCGACGATCACAGTCTCTAATCAGCGGATGACACTCTCTAAAATGAGAGCCTCGGTGATATACCGTAGACAGCATGAACCGCCGCCAGATGATGACAGGTGCCGCCGCGATGTCCGTTTTGCTCTCTTCTTCCGCCTCAGCAGCCAGTTCCACGCGAAGCTTCTTCGAGATCGCCACATGGCGCTTGCATAACAGCGACGAGGACCAGGCGAAGCGCGTCTCCGACTATTTGGAGGGCGGATTGTTTCCTGCTCTGACGCGTGGTGGTGCGAAGCCTGTCGCCGCCTTGTCGAACCTGATTGGCCCGGACGGCCCCACACTCTTCAGCATCGCGGAGTACACTTCGCTCGGAGCAATGCAGGAGGTCCTGGGCCATCTCGCCGAAGACGCCGTGTACAACAAGGCCTCGCAGGCGCTGGCTGACGGGCCGGGGATGCCTTTCGTCACGATGGAGAGCAGCCTCTTCCACAGCCTGTCGGTGCTCCCCCAGGTGGTGCTTCCCAACGACGCGGCCAGCCGCCCGGCGCGAATCTTTGAGCTGCGCACCTATCAATCGCAGTCGATGGCCGCGCGAGAGAAGAAGGCGGGAATGTTCAACAACGGTGAGATCGGGGTCTTTCAGCGCCTGGGGATGCGGCCTGTCTTTATTGGCGAGTCCGTCATCGGCGGCCGACAGCCCAACATCACCTACATGCTCTCGTTCGACAATCTGGACGGGCGGGAGAAGGGCTGGAACGCCTTCGGGGCGGACCCGGAGTGGAAGAAGATCAGCGCTCCAGCAGAGTTGAAGGATGCGAAGATCGTGGCGAATATCAGCAACATCATTCTGCGTCCGCTCGCCTTTTCGCCGATGCGTTAGGTGCGATGGCTGGAGCAGTTTCCTGCAGAAGCTATCCTCCGGATTCCGTTCGCGCCGTCATCCTTGCATCCCTTTCCGTAGCGATTGTCCCGCTTGATTTGGGACAGTATGGATGCTGAATTCCATGTGTTTTACCGAGAATTGCATCGTAACCCGACAAAACGGACTATTGTAGGACGTGCAAAAAGATAGGAGTGCCGGAGGAGCTATGGGACGACAGTACGCCAATATCACCGAAACCGTGGGAAACACCCCCACCGTCAGGATCAACCGGCTTGCGCCGGATGGCATCAACCTCTTCGTAAAGGTGGAGGCATTTAATCCACTTGGATCGGTCAAAGACCGCCTGGCCCTCGGAGTGATTGAGGATGCCGAGCGCACCGGCGCGCTGAAGCCCGGCCAGACCGTGGTCGAGGCCACCAGCGGCAATACCGGAATTGGCCTCGCGATGGTATGCGCGGCCAAAGGATATCCGCTGGTTGTCGTGATGGCTGAGACCTTCTCGATGGAGCGCCGCAAGCTGATGCGCTATCTCGGAGCCAAAGTTATCCTCACCCCTGCCGCGGTTCGCGGTATCGGAATGGCCCAGAAGGCCGCCGAACTGGCCGAGAAGCATGGTTGGTTCTACACCCGCCAGTTCACCAACGAGGCCAACGCCGACTTCCACTCCAGAACCACCGCCGTCGAGATCCTCCATGACTTTCCCAACGGTTCGCTCGATTACTGGGTGACGGGCTTTGGCACCGGAGGAACCCTGAAGGGCGTCGCCCGTGTCCTCGCCAAGGAGTCGCCAAAGACAAAGATCGTCGTCTGCGAACCGGCGGACGCTCCCATGGTCGCAAGCGGCATCGCGCAGGAACGTGACGCCAACGGCGATCCCACCAGCAGCCACCCGGCGTGGAAACCGCATCCGCAGCAGGGCTGGAGTCCGGATTTCATCGCCAAGCTGGCCGACGACGGCGTAAGCCAGAATACGATCGACCAGGTGCAGACGATTGAGAACGCCGAAGCGCTGAAGTGGAGCCGCGAACTCGCCCGCAAGGAGGGTATCTTCTGCGGCATCACCTCAGGCGCCACCTTCGCCGGCGCACTGAAGGTAGCCGAGAAGGCAGCGAAGGGCTCGACCATCCTCGCCATGCTGCCGGATACGGGGGAGCGCTATCTCTCCACGCCGCTCTTCGGCGAGGTCGCCACCGATATGAACGAGGAGGAGATCGAGATCATGCGTTCAACGCCGAGTGCATGGCTGCCGCCGGCGCAAAGCTAAGGCATCGATGAATCACACGAGCATTAAAGTGCTTTCAAGCCCCTGTTAAGGGCGCGGCTTGAGCCGCTGAGGGCAGCTACCGTCCTCCGCAGCTCAGGTCTTCCATACAGGAGAGCCAGCCATGAAACTCATCTTCCTCTACGGCCCTGCCGCCTCCGGCAAGCTCACAGTTGGCAAAGCCCTGCATCAACTCACGGGTTTTCGCCTCTTCCACAACCACCTCGTCGTGGACACTCTGCTTGCCGTCTTTCCCTTCGGCTCGCCCTCCTTCATACGCCTGCGCGAGGAGATATGGCTCTCCGTCTTTGAGGCTGCCGCCAAAGATGGCTTATCCCTTATCTTCACCTTCGCGCCTGAGAACACAGTCGACCCCGGCTTCATCGAGTCGGCAATTGCTACGGTCCAGAAAGCAGGGGGCACGATCTGTTTTGTCGAACTGGTATGCCCCGTCGAGGTGCTCGAGCAACGCATGGAGAATCCTTCACGCGCCCAGTTCCTCAAACTGCGTTCCATCGAGACCTTCCGCGAGCTAAGGCGTCGGGGAGCTGACCACTTCCCGGCGCCTCCCACGGATCTGTCGATCAATACCAGCACCGTCGAGCCTATAGAAGCGGCCCGGAGAATCTGCGAGTACTTTGGGCTGGAGGTCCTCACGACACCCGCGGTCATCCAGAACTATCCCGAAATCTGAGGGGATCATCCATTACTTCTGTCTCGGCAGGAACGTTGCCAGTCTCTCCAGCTTGTCGCCCCGCCGAATCTTTCTCGCCTGGCAGTGCAGATGCCTCGTCGGATCGTCGGGACCGCCTTCGCCATCTTCGTCGATCTCTTCCTTCAGCTTCTCCTCAATAACGTATCTGGTTTGCGGTTGGGCGATGCTCTGAAGCTGATGGAGTGCATTGCCTAACGCCGCTCCCTGGGGGTAGAAACCAGCTGTCTTTCCCTTGCGCCTTCTTCTTCGCCAACGCCAACGACGATACAGAAAGATGCATGCAAACACCGCCACGAAGCCATAGAGACCTATGGCCAGAGTCTGTTCTGGGTTCATCAAAAACCTTCTTTTCGCTGAAAAGAGAGCCCTCGCCTCGTCAGTTCAAAGGCGGGTAGCAATCCACGAGCGATCTGCTCATGGCATCGGCAGGTCTCAGGCGAAGAGGGGCGGAGGGCGCTGGAAGAGAGCGGGACGGTCAGGTTCCGAGCGGTACAGAACATCATTACTGTGGGAGGCGGGAACCCAGCGCGTCCTGTCCTCAAGCCGCCCGAAGAGAAAGATCGGCAACAGAACGCAGCACAACGGCACGAACATGGGATGGATCGCCACTGCAGCTACCAGCAGCAACGCCAGTACGCCAACGAGAGCCAGAATCCATGTTGGTAATCCGAACCATCGATGCTGATCGCGACCGTTCACGCCGTCAGTATAACGGCGGCACAGCGCAACTTGCGTGCCTGAACCCGCTCTGACAGGAGTAACATCTATATAGAGATGCTTTTCGCAGCGAAAATCCCGGTGAATCTTCCCGACGTGGCGTCCTGCCACGACTTCGCCTAGCTACGCTCACGCGCCGGCACCTCTATCCCCTTGATCTTCAAGTTCCCAGCACCCAGGAGTTCCCCCATGTTCGACCGCCTCGACCAGATGGAAGCGCGTTATGAAGAGCTTGGCCAGCAGCTTGCCGACCCTGCGCTCATCTCCGACCAGAAGAAGTTCACCGAAGTCGCCCGCGCCCACCGCGAGCTTGAGCCCGTCGTCGAAAAGTTCCGCGAATACCGGCAGGTGAAGCAAGGCGTCGCCGATGCGAAGACCATGCTGGCCGAAGACGACGCCGACATTAAGGAGATGGCCGAGGCCGAGCTGCTCGCGCTCGAGCCGCGTATGGCCGAGATCGAAGAGGAGTTGAAGATTATGCTGCTTCCCAAAGACCCGAATGATGACAAGAACATCGTCATCGAGGTCCGTGCGGGAACCGGCGGAGACGAGGCCTCGCTCTTTGCCGCAGAGGTCTTCCGGATGTACCTGCGCTTTGCCGAGCAGCATCGCTGGCGCGTCGAGATTCTCTCCGAGTCGCCGAGCGAAGTGGGCGGCCTGAAGGAAGTCACCGCCATCTTCGAAGGCGACAAGGTCTACTCGCAGATGAAGTACGAGTCCGGCGTGCATCGCGTACAGCGTGTTCCGGCCACGGAGACCCAGGGCCGCGTGCACACCTCGGCCATTACCGTCGCCGTGCTGCCTGAGGCTGAAGAGGTCGACGTCAAGATCGAGCAGAAGGACCTTCGCATCGACACCTTCTGTTCCTCCGGACCGGGCGGTCAGTCGGTCAACACGACCTACTCGGCGGTGCGCATTACCCACCTGCCCACGAACACCGTCGTCAGCTGCCAGGACGAGAAGTCGCAGATCAAGAACCGCGAAAAGGCGATGCGCGTTCTGCGCTCACGGCTCTACGAGGTGGAGATGGAGAGGCAGCACGCCGCGCAGGCCGCCGCGCGCAAGTCGCAGGTCGGCTCCGGCGATCGCTCCGAGAAGATTCGCACCTATAACTTCCCGCAGAACCGCCTGACCGACCACCGCATCGGCCTTACCAATCATCAGCTCGCCATGGTGATGGAAGGCATGCTGCAGCCAACGATCGATGCGCTGATCGCGCACGATATCGCCGAGAAGATGAAGGCCCAGACCACGGCAGCCTGATCGGCGAAGCAGTCGCAGATACGGACGGTCCGGCACCACGCAGATGGTTGCCGGGCCGTCCTGTTTGCGAATGGGAGAAGCCGTCATTCCAGGCGGCCTCTTTTGAAGAATTCCAGTTTTAGAAGGCGTATTTGAGCGAAAGTTGAATGGCTCGGCTGCCTCCGAAGGAGGAGATCACGCCGAAGTTGGAGGGCACGTTGGCCGCGACAGTAGCGGCGGGAGCATTGGGAAGTGGATGGTTGAGCGCATGGAAGATATCCGCGCGAAACTGCAGGTATTGCTCCCGAAAGGTTGGGAAATTCTTCGACAGCGACACATTGGTATCCGTGTGACGCGGAGCGACCAGATTGTTACGTCGTTCGTTGCCAAGCTCGTAGAGACCGGGCTGCACAAAGCATGCGGTGTTGAACCAGCGGTCGATCGTAGGATGGTCCAGCTTTGCATCGCAGACCTGGTTGGCGCGCGATGCGTGTGAGCCGCCCGTGTTGGAGTTGTCCGTCGCCGAGATGTAGAACGGAAATCCTCCATTCATGGAAAAGATACCGCTCAGGTTCCATCCTCCGATAGTCTCTGTCAGGATAGGATTCTGGTTGGCCCAGCGGCGGCCGCGGCCAAAGGGCAGCGGCGCAACACCGCTCACCTTCACCACATGCTTCTGGTTGTAATCGGCCGGACCCCAGTCGCGGCTCAGATCGGTACCCGATGCAGGATAGAGCTCTTCCGTGGTCAGAATGTCCATCGCTTTTGAGTACACGTAGTTGGCGTTGAAGGAGATTCCGTTGCGAAAGTGTCCGCGCCACTCCAGCTCCAAACCGTTGTAGTTGCCGGCGCCGAGGTTGGAAGCCTCCAGCACATCGCCCACCCACGGGTAGGGCCGCCGGCTCTGCAGGGTTCCAGGGTTGTTCGGATCGGCAGGCAACGAAGCCTGGTTGGGATTGTGACGAATCTGTGTGTGCGTGCTCTTGTTACCCAGATAGGAGATCTGTATGACGGTCTGCGTGCCGATCGACCTTTGCACCGCCAGATTCCATTGCTGCACATACGGCGTTGGATTATTCAACGCCACCGTGTACGGCGCCTGCGAGGAGGACGTGGGATGCGGATCGAAGGCCTCGTAGGTGGGCACGACCTGCGTGTTGGTATACGTGTGATTTTGCAGGTAGTAGTTTGGAGGGTTGAGCATGAGGAACTGATAGTTGTTATAGAGCGGAAGGGCGTAGTAGACGCCATAGCCTCCGCGGACCGTCATATTCGAAGTGGCCGCATACGCAAATCCGAATCGTGGAGCGATGTCGTCGTAGCTCTGGCGAAAGGTTCCGGCGTGCGTTGTGTTATCGCTCACGTTGTAGACGTGCGAGTGTCCGTTGGCATCCGCCGGAGCCTGGTAGAAGTCGTACCGCATGCCCAGGTTCAGCGTCAGCTTGTTGGTGACACGCCAGTCGTCCTGGAAGTACGGCATAAAATTGTACTGTCGCAGCGCGACCGTGGAAGCGCCGATTCCGGCCTCGGCGTTATAGGGCAGTCCCAGCAGAAGATCGGCAAGATCGCTACCGCCCGTGGGTTTGGCCGCGTGATTGTTGGTGTAGATACCGCTGAAGCGGAAGAGGCCGTTGTTATAGACCGTCCAGTCGGCATTGAAATGGACGCGGTCAAGCTGGAAACCGACGACAAACGTGTTTCGTCCATGCACCCAGTTCACTTCGTCGGCATACTGAAACAGGTGCTGCCTGGCTCCATCCGGAGCAGTAGCGTTGCCCAGGCTTGTGTGCGGGGCGGTGAGATACACGATGGGAGGCGCCCACTGCTCCGGCGCGGGCGACAAAGCCGTCAGGCCAAACTCCTGCGAGTAGTTCTTGCGGCCGTTGCCGCTGATCCGTTCCTCGATATCGGAGTAGTTGTAGCCAAACCGGCCCGTGTTCACCACATTGGGCGAGAAGATATGCGTCCACTCGGCATAGGCATTCTTCGCCTCGCGTGTGGAGGCGCCGTTGAAGATATTGCCCAGGACCCAACTCGGCGACGTATCGGCAGGATCGGTCGTCGTGTACGAACCGTGCAGCGTGTCTTTGCCGCCAAGAATGTAGTCCACACGACCAAAGTACAGATCGTAATCGGTACGCGCCGCTCCGCGCGCATAGTAGTTGTAGCCCGGATTCGGATTGCCCGTGGGGTCCGGGAAGTACGCGAGAAATTTCTTCGCGAAGTCGGAGATATGAGTAATTTTGTTTCCAGGAAATGGCTGGATCGTCTTTGTTACGGGGTTGTAGGTGCTGGGATCGTAGATCGTGAATTTATCGGCTGAAAAATCGCCCTGCTTCTCTGCCACCGTGGGCACGTTGGCATTAAGGATCGAAAGACTCGATTGCCTCAGGCCGGAGTAATCAAACAGAAAGAACAGCTTGTTGTGGAGAGTCGGCCCGCCCACGTTGGCACCGAACTGGTTGTAACGAAGCTGCGCCTTGGTGGTGTTGTTCTTTACATAGGCGTTCAGATCGTCGTTGCGGAGAAAGTCGTAGACGCGTCCATGGAACTGGTTCGTGCCGCTTTTGGTAACCACATTGACGACGTTCGGCTCGTCAAAACGCGCGCTGGCTCCATTGCGAACGATCGAGACTTCGTGCGTTCCCTCGATCGACGGCTGAATGTTTGCCGTTTTGGTCAACAGGTTGTAGTTCGTAACGCCGTCTTCCAGGAACGATTGCATGCCATAGGCATTGCCGCCGATCGTCAGAGCGTTGGACGTGACCCCAAAGAAGTTAATGTCCGACCGGCTATTGCCGGAGCCGGTGTATCCCTGCACATTGGCCGATTGCGTCAGCGTGGAGAAGACATTGCGCCCGTTTGACGGCAGGTTCTCGATCTCCTGCGACGTCACCGTATCTGCCAGCTGGTGGCTCTGCGTCTCCAGCGAAAGCGACGTGGCTCCAACGTCTACCGTCTGGTTCGAGGTGCCAACCTTCAGGATTGGATCCCATCGGGAGATATGGCCGGCCGTCAGGATGACCTCGGTCTTCTGTGTGGCAAAGCCCGGCGTGCTCACAGTCACGGTATAGATTCCCACCGGAAGATTGGCGAAGCTGAAAGCACCATCAGAGGCGGTGGTGACGTTGCGCGTCAGCCCCGTATCCCGCGATGTCGCGGTGACCGAGGCGCTGCCGACGGTAGCACCTGAAGGATCGTTCACCACGCCATTCACCGTTCCGGTCGTGTACTGCGCCAGCGCAGGAAGCGAAAACATAAAAGCGGCAACGGTGAGGAGAAACTTCGTCAGGATTGGGGAGGGCGGTGGTTTCTTGCAGAAACGTCGAACGAACATCACAAAGGCTCCGGTGGGCATGACATGCGCGGCAAAAAACACGAGCGCCGCCCAAGCATCCGCCTGCAAACAGGGGGCGGAGGTTTGGGCGGCGCTCGATGTCTCTGCCGCTTCCAGAAAGGATATTGCGGCTGTTGGGGAGCCTTTGTCAATCCTGGGACAACTTCTTAACCGGGTTGTAATTTCATCGATGCGTCTCGAGCTGTTTTCATTCAGGCGTAACTTTTGCTGCGCTAATCTGGCCTTGAGCGAATGGAAATCTGGAAGCTTTGTCTCAGAAAGAAGGAGACAGGGCAGCCATAGTTACACCGCTACGCGGCCGCAGGGCGGCTCTGGCGATGGCTCCGAGAAGATCCGCACCTACAACTCCGGCAGAACCGTCTCACCGATCACCACGGCAGCCTGACGCAGCCACTGATATGGACGGTCCGGCCTGCGCAGATAGTTGCCGGGCTGTCCTGTCTTCGGAGATGATGGTTGCCGAAAATCGATGGAGGCACGGGATGGACCTCTCTTTCAGAGGGCTGGTGGTCGCTTTCGTGATGTTTCGCGGCATAGCCTGCGCGCAACCGGCAGGCACGCGAGCCGAAGGCCTCTCCCTTGATGCCATCCTGATGCGGCTGCAGATTCATCAATGGGAATACGAACGGAATGTTCCTGACTTCTTCGCGGATGAGTGGGTCGTCTCCGAGATGCATGGCATGCACACTCCGCAGGTGCAGACCATCACCGACTCGGTCTTCCGGCTTCGGCGTGGTGACCGAAAAACCTTTCCTCCAGTCCTGATCGAGACACGCACGGTGCTCAGCACAAATAGTGTTGAAGCGAAGGGAGGCCAGTTCAATGGACCATCGGTCCTGATCGGTGCCTTCAGCAACGGCCTGGCTATGGTGACACTGCAGCAACGCATCTGCTTCAATTTCCGGATGACACATCATCGCGATGTGCATCACGTCCCGACTTTTGCCATCGAATATGAGCTGAAGCCGCAGGCTGTGGGGATTCCAGGATGTCTGCCCTGGCCCGGAACCCGGGGAGAAGCCATCATCGATGCGAACACCTTCGATACGCTCCATTTTCAGATGTACGTTCCGCGCTACCCTATCGTCCCCGACATCCGGGGGCCGTGGCGCTGGAGCGTAGAGTACGCGCCGGTCGTTCTGGACGGGCACCGTTACTCCATGCCAAAGAAGATCGTCTCCGAATCAGAGTCTATGGACGGCGCATTCGTGTGGACCTTCCGCGCCGGTTATCGCAACTATCACAAGACCGGCGTGCACACGCGCATCATCACCAATCTCGACGGCCAGACTGAGAGTGCTGGCCACCCACCTGGCAAAGACTCGCAACCGCCGACGCCATGATCTTGAGTTCCCCGCTGCCTTGCTTGAGAGCCTGGGCACATCATCGAGGGCGCTCAACTCGACATGTTCACGCCGCCCCGGGGCTTTGCAAGACGCAATTCATGGTCAGTGTTCATCCGCGGCTCGCTCTCACATTCCACTACGAGTGTGGTTACCGGGTGATCCGGAGCCTTTTCTGGGAGACCTGTGATGTGGACCCGCCAATCGTCCTGAGTGAATGGAAGGGAGGCAGCGCTCGACAGCAGGCGTACGGACTTCACCTTCGTCTGCAATCCTGAGAGCGCAACATCGCTGCCCGGCCAGAAATGGACGTGCATATAAAGAGTGTTTCCGCGCCGTGTGAACATCGCATAGGAAGGACGCCACGGCTGGCAGAGATCGGTGTTGAAGATCGATTCGCCATTGCGCTTCAGCCAGTCTCCCACTTCGGTCAGGATCTTCACGGAGGGTTCGGGGAAGGCGCCGTCCGGCATCGGGCCAACATTGATCAGAAAGTTGCCCTGATCGCGGGCGCATGTAATCAGGTTGCGCAGGTGGGTCCGCGGCGACTTCCACTCATCGTCGGCCGCGTCATACCCCCAGCTTTCGTTCAGGGTCATGCAGCTCTCCCAGGCGCGTCCGTTGTGGGAGGCAATGATGCTCTGCTCGGGAGTGGAGAAGTCGCCGAGTGCGCGGTTGCGTCCGTTGACGACAATGTCCGGCTGAAGCTCGAAGACCATCCTGTTCATGCGCTCGGCCTCCCAACCGTTCGCATCGAGCGTCTGGCTGCCGTCGTACCAGAGGATGTCGATCTTGCCGTAGTTGGTGAGCAGCTCGCGAATGAGGCCGAAGGTGTACTCGATGAAACGCGTGCGTGCCTCTTCATCGATGGAGCTGCGTTCGCCGTCGGGGTGGTGCCAGTCCATGAGGGAGTAGTAGATGCCCACCCGCATTCCCGCTTCGCGAGCCGCCTCGACGTACTCGCGGACGATATCGCGTTTGGGGCCCTGCTTGACGGAGTTGAAGTCGGTCAACTTCGTGTCGAAGTTGCAGAAGCCTTCGTGGTGCTTGGCCGTAACCACCATGTATCGAGCCCCGGCGGCCTGCGCGATCCTGACCCACTCCTTGGCGAAGCCGGGTTTGGGAGAAAACTCGCGGGCCAGACGCTCGTATTCAGGCCAGGGAATGGCTTCCTTCTCGACCGCCCACTCCTGGCGGGCGTGCAGGCTGTAGAGTCCGTAGTGAATGAAAAGCCCGTAGCGCGCTTCCCGCCACCACTTCAGCCTGCGGACCTGGTCAGCGGTCGGCGGAGGAGCTATCGGCCGCGAAGGCGAAGCCGGGCATGCCTGAGGTGTGGCCGCCTTGGTTTGAGCATCTGCTCCGATAGTGGCCCCGGCGAGCGCAGCTCCGGCGCCAACCAGCAGACTTCGACGGCTGATGTGATCCATCTAAACCCGTTCTCCCTGGCGATATTCAACCCACAGTCCTGCTGTTCTTACGGCTAGAAGAACGGATCAGGCTCCATCCTCTACTCGAGCGTATTGGCGCCGTTCACTGAAATCTTCTGCCCCGTCACAAATCGAGCTCCGTCGCTTGCGAGAAAGGCCACAGCCTTCGCGACATCCTGAGGAACTCCCATCTTCTTCATCGGCAAGGTTTGCAGATACTGGTCGAACTCTGCCTGCGGAGTGCCGACATGGCGCTCCGTCGGGATCCAGCCGGGGGCAACCAGATTGACGGTAATGCCAGTGGGAGCCAGCTCGCGTGCCCAGGAACGGGTCTGTCCCAGCTGTGCGGCTTTCGCCGCCACATAATTGGCGAACCGAGGGTTTCCTAATTCGAAGACCTCGCTCCCGATCTGAACGATTCGGCCAAATTGCCTTTCCTTCATGCGGGGGAGAACACGCTTGACCAGCAGAAGCGGGGATTTCACAAAAAACTCAAGCTGATCAAGATAGCTTTCCCATGTCTGCTCTTCGATTGAAAGCAGAGGCTGAGGTCCCGTTGCATTAACGACCAGGATGTCGATGCCCCCCAAAGCCTGTTCAGCATGAGTGACGAGCGCATCGATTTCGGCGGGATCTCGTACGTCAGCCTTTACGGCCAGCGCCTGCACGCCGAGCTTGCGAATCTGATCGCAGAGATCTTCAGCTCCGCTTTTGCCATTGAAATAGTTGACGACAACATTCATGCCGGATGCACCAAGTTCGAGTGCGATCGCGCGTCCAAGACCGCGCGATGCTCCGGTGACCAACGCCGTTCGCTTCATCGTATGTTCCTTTGACTTTGGCAGTTTTCGCAACACAGAAGGAGTGGATGAGCCCCCATCCTTTCTAGCTTAATGCCCCATGGATGACACTCTGTCATCCATGGGGCATTTCGGTGTGACGTGAGCATCCGCTCGGTGGCTGCAGGATCAAAGGATGTAGCGGCTGAGGTCCTGGTCCTTGACGATGCTGGCGACCTGCTGGCGGACGTACTCCGGGTCGACGACGATGACCTTCTCACGCACACCCGCGGTCTCGCGCTCGATGACGGGAAGGGGCGGCAAGGAACCGGCTCCGTCGGAGGTGGTGGAGGCGGCGATCTGGGCGACGACGCCCTCTTCGGTTGCCTGTGAGCGCGAGGCCTTCATCAAGTCCGGGGCCTGGAAGCTGATCTCGTCGAGCACACGCTCGAGAATCGTATGCAGGCGGCGCGCGCCGATGTTCTCAGTGGTCTCGTTCACCCGGAAGGCGAACTGCGCCATCTCGGCGATAGCCTCTTTGGTGAACTCGAGCCTGAGGCCTTCGGTCTCCAGCAGAGCGACGGCCTGTTTGACCAGCGAACTCTTGGGTTCGGTGAGGATGCGGACGAAGTCGTCGACAGTGAGCGACTGCAGCTCGACCCGGATGGGGAAGCGGCCCTGCAGCTCGGGGATGAGATCGCTGGGCTTGGAGACGTGAAAGGCTCCGGCGGCGATAAAGAGGATATGGTCGGTCGAAACCATGCCGTACTTGGTGTTGACGGTGGTGCCTTCGACGATGGGAAGGATGTCGCGCTGCACGCCTTCGCGGGAGACGTCGGGGCCGTGGCCGCCCTCGCGTCCGGCGATCTTGTCGATCTCGTCGAGGAAAACCATGCCGGAGTCTTCGACGCGCTCGACGGCGAGGCGGGTGACCTGGTCCATGTCGATCAGGCGGGACTCTTCTTCCTGCACCAGGTACTCGAACGCCTCGGCGACCTTCATCTTGCGCTTCTTGGTGCGCTGACCGAAGAGCCCCGGGATCATGTCCTTGAGGTTGATGTCCATCTCTTCGGTGCCCTGGTTGGTGATGATCTCGAAGCTCGGCGTATTGCGGTCGCGCACGTCCATCTCGACGATACGCTCGTCCAACTTGCCTTCGCGGAACTGCTGTCGCAGCTTCTCGCGTGTGCGCTGCTCACGGTCGGCGGGCTTCTCTTCAGCGCTGGCAGCAGCATCGGAGATGCTCGCCGGGAGCTGGATGACATTGCTTCCGGGCTCCTGGGTCGCGGCAACGACGGGCGTTGCTGCAGGTGTGGGAGGCAGCAGAAGATCGAGCAGGCGGTCTTCGGCTGCAAGCTCGGCCTTGTCCTCCACCTCTTCCAGCTTCTCTTCGCGCACCATGTCGATGGCGATCTCAACCAGGTCGCGCACGATGGATTCGACATCGCGGCCCACGTAGCCCACCTCGGTGAACTTCGATGCCTCGACCTTAAGGAAGGGCGAGTTGGTCAGCTTGGCGAGCCGCCGCGCGATCTCGGTCTTGCCGACGCCGGTGGCGCCGATCATGATGATGTTCTTGGGCATGATCTCGTCAGCCAGCTCGGGCGCGAGCTTCTGACGACGCATGCGGTTCCGCAGAGCGATGGCGACGGCGCGCTTGGCGGCCTTCTGCCCGACGACATATTTATCCAGCTCGGCGACGATCTCGCGGGGAGTCATCACGTCGAGGGCGAGTGCCTGATCTTCTGCGGTTCCGGGTAAGTAGATTGCCATGAGTTAATCCTTTAAGTCTTTCATCTTTTCAAGATGATGCAAATCGGCCAAATCCTGCGGGCGTCCTGTGGTCTGCTTGTTCGCCAGGAGATCTTCAAGCGATAGAAAAGGGGCTTTCAAACCCTCTTCTACCTCAAACCAGACTCGCCGGCTCCACGCCGATTCAAAATCCACCCCAGAGAGGCCCTGCAGCACATCGATTCGACTTGGCTCGACTCCAATCTGAAAAATTTCATCCGGGTTCTTACAAAAATCGGTCGCCGACAATCCTTCAAGAGGCACTCCAAATCTGGCTAACGCGCGAAACACCCGTTCGCTGTTTGAACGACTCGCGCGTATGAAAACGTCAAGATCTTTCGTGAGGCGAGGTACACCATACGCATTCACGGCATGGCCGCCGACGACCATATACTCAACGCCCTCCGCGTTGAATGCGGACAATAGGTCCCTTTGGTCCCTGAGCATGGACATCAATCCCTCGCATCCGGTAAGCGTACTCTGCCAGTTCCGTTACAGCGGTCATCTTTTCCAGGACAGAGCGATTGCGCCAATATCGCATCGTCTCGGCTTCCTGTTCTTCGTGACTGGTAAATCTGCGAATGGCGCGGTCCCTGCGAGTTGTATGTGTGTTCTCCATCGATCAGCTCGCCTTCAATTCCTCGATCAGCACATTGCTATTTGTGTAGATGCAGATGTCGCCCGCGATCTTCATGGATTTCTCCGCGATCTCGCGCGCGGAGAGAGGCGTGTTCTCAAGCAGCGCGCGACCCGCAGCCAGGGCGAAGCTGCCTCCGCTGCCGATCGCGCAGATGCCTTCATCCGGGTCGATCACGTCGCCGGTTCCCGAGAGCATCAGCGTGGTCTTCGCATCGGCGACGATCAGCAGGGCCTCCAGCTGACGCAGCATCTTGTCGGTGCGCCAGTCCTTGGCCAGCTCTACCGCGGCACGGCTCAGGTTTCCTGCATACTGCTCCAGCTTCGATTCAAAGCGCGAAAAGAGCGAAAAAGCGTCGGCAGTCGAGCCGGCGAACCCCGCGAGCACCTTGTCCTGGTAGAGTCGGCGAATCTTCCTGGCCGAGTGCTTCATTACCGTCGAGCCCATCGAGACCTGCCCATCGGCGGCCATCACAACCGAATCGTTCCGGCGAACACAGACCACAGTGGTGGACCGAATGCGGCGGCCATCACCCAGATCGAGCGGGTGGGCTATTGAAGCTGGATTGGCAGGTGAAGGAGATCGTCGGGAGAACGAAGTTGCGCGATTTTTGCTCACATCTCAGTATATCGCCAGCCGAAACCCAGAGCCGGGAGGGTTCTGCGGGAGGGTTCGCCGGACGACCGGAAAAAGGATATGACGCAAATGGTTCATTCCGAAGCGTCTTCACCTGGGCTATGCTTTGGCTATACCGCCGTGTTGACTGTCCTGCCAGAGTACCTCCCGGTCCCCCTGCGTTCCCCTCGAAACGCCGCCATGGCTGCCGGAGCCGTGGCCGCTGCTGCCGGACTGGCATGGTTCCTGCTCCGCCGCCGGCGTCCTACGGCTGAGGAGATCGAGCGGGCGAGGCGAAGTCTGCTGGCAATCCAGGGGCGGATCACCGATGGCAGCATCAGCGATGCTCCGTCGAATGACGCGCCTGCCAATGCTCCCAAACTGATCCTCTATAACTACCGGATCGCAGGCGTGGCCTACGAGGCCGCCCAGGACGTAAGCGGACTTGGCGACCTGGTCCGTGATATTCGGGCCGATCTTCCGGTGCAGGTGCGTTACGAGCCGCACAATCCAGCCAACAGCATCGTAGTAGCAGAAGAATGGAGCGGGCTCCGCCTGGGCCCGCACCATGAAGATGGTCCGCATGACACAGACACGGGGACAGACTCCAGGGTGCGGCACACCAGCTAGGCAGGATGGGCGTATTCGCCTTTAAGACAGAGGAAGAATCTGCTTCTCTCCTATCCCGATACAGGCATTCCGGTAGAAAAGCGGATTCCTCCACTCCGCTGCGCTAGGGTCGGAAGGACACCTCTTTTCGGGCAGGCGAATATGACCCTAAGTCGCCCGCTGGATGGATTCAGGTCACGGAGAATACACTTTTAGACATGCACATGGTCGCCACTCCGAACCGGCGGATGCAGCAGGTCCTGAAGGCGTCCATGGGGCTGACCTTCGCCTATGTGCTGGCCACCTTTATATTTGGCCTCAAGGCACACTCGCTGGCCCTGATCTCCGAGGCGGGACATAACCTGAGCGATCTGCTGGCCATCGTGCTCTCCTACGTGGCCGTCTACTTCCAGGGCCGCCCGGCGAACGATACCAAGACCTTCGGCTACCAGAGAGCCGGGGTGCTGGCGGCGTTCGTCAACGCCCTTACCCTGGTGGTGCTCTCCATCTGGATCTTCATCACTGCGATCGAGCGCCTCCGTACCCCGGTTGCCGTTCAGCCAGATGTGATGATGATCGTTGCGGCGGGCGGTGTACTGATGAACGGGACGGTTGCCGCTCTGTTGTGGCGCTTCTCGGGCGACGTCAATATCCGCAGCGTCTTTTTACACATGCTGGGCGATACGCTCTCGACCGCCGCGGTCATCGTCGGCGGCGCTGTCATCCTGTTTACCGGCATCAGCTGGGTCGATCCCGTGCTTTCCCTGCTGATCGCGCTGATGATCCTGTGGAGTTCCCTCGGAATCCTGCGTGAGACGCTGAACATTCTTCTGGAAGGCACACCTCGCAATATGCAGCTCTCAGCCGTACGCGATGCCATGGCAACGGTGCCGGGTGTGCTGGATGTCCACGACCTGCACGTGTGGAGCCTGGGTGAAAGCTCGCACGCTCTGGCCAGTCACGTGACCGTGCGCGAGATGCCTGCCTCCGAATGCGCGTCGATCCTCACCGAGATCAACGACCGCCTGCGTAAACTCTTCCACATCACTCATACGACGATCCAGTTTGAGACCTCCGGCTGCGAGACGACACACGGCTGCTCCTCACCGCCTGAACCGGAAGCCGTCGGCGCCCACGATCACGGACATTCGCACTGAGCCAGCTTCAGCAGAGTGATACAGCGCTTCGGTTATTTAGAGATGTTCTGCGACTGCGGGCTTTGTGGGTCGCCGGAGGACATGCTTTCGCAATGACATGATGGGAAGTTCGATTGCATATCGCGAGATCAGGGTCAGAACGATCGTGATTGCCAGGACGATAACGATGCGCGCGATATACCCGGTCATGTCGTTGGCGCGGAGAGGTCCTCGGAAATGGTCATAGATGTCGCGCACAAAGATGTGAAACATGTAAAACGCGTAGCTGATAAGACCAAAGAAGGTAAGCACGTGCGAACGCAG
The DNA here is from genome assembly GCF_010093025.1 of Edaphobacter sp. 12200R-103. GTDB lineage: Bacteria > Acidobacteriota > Terriglobia > Terriglobales > Acidobacteriaceae > Edaphobacter. The sequence continues at coordinate 3,073,211 of NZ_CP048114.1, forward strand.
CCATCGCATGGCTGCTCTGCCGCTGTATGCAATCGAGAGGCCGACGAAGGATCCACAGAGGAACGTAATTGCGGTCGCGCCGACAGCGGAGTGAAACGCAATGCGCCTCGGGTCCTGCGGAATCAAGGCGCAGATACCGGCAAGGGTCATCCCGGACCCAGCAAGCAGCAACAGGGTTCTCCGCCTTGCCGCCAGGCCATCGCCGACACGCTGACAGCGTTCCAGCATGCAGGCCAGCAGGGCACCTATCGCCAGCCCGTCGCAGCATAGATACGTTTGCCAATAGTTATGGTGGCCAAAGAATGCAAAGATGAGGCGCAGAACGATAACGCCGCAGATGATTGCCAGGGCCCAGTGACGCAGCGTAGCTACAGAGCGGCGACGCACGACCGTAGGCCAGATCAGGTAAAACTGCTCCTCCACGGCCAGAGACCAGAAGCCTCCGATCGACGGAATATGAAGCGTGCTGGCAAAGTTGGCGATAAAAAATACGCACAGCAGGACAAAGCGGCCTGATCCTGGAATGAAGATGAGAATTCCAAGCGCGCAAATTGCATAGAGAGGCAGGATGCGAAGGACCCGCTTCCAGTAAAAGTCGCGGTAATAGTCGGGATTGTCACGGTCACGGATGAGGATGGCAGTGATAAGGAAGCCAGAGAGCACAAAGAAGACGTCAACCCCTGTATCTCCAAAACTGCCCAGCCAGAAGAGAACCCGCACGATGGGATTGGTCCATGGAGCAACGTCGAAGCCGGTGAAACAAAGATGATGGAAAAACACCATCAGGGCAGCGATGCCGCGAATCCCGTCCAGCTCCGGCAGATGACCCAATCTGGGGAGACGCTCCTCTCTTCCAGCTGTCGCGACTGGAGTACCGCCGCCCAGTCTCTCTTTGGTCCCTGTCTCCAGAAGATCCTCCCTGAATTCCTATTCGAAGTATCGCTTGAGTCGAAGGAAGCGTCGTTCGTAAAAGTGATAGCTCAGCCATGCCAGTGGAAGCGCAACCAGCAGGGTAGCGCCAGCATTTGCCAAGTGCAGAGCCATCTTTCCGTGGACGTGATCCGCAATCCAGGACATATATAAAAATCCGACCATGGGATGGAGGACGTAGATGCCATAGCTGTATTTGCCCAGCCAGCGGAGCAGAGACGTATCCATCATCGTGTTCGTGACCGATCCGGTGCGGAGCGCCATGGCGATCAGCGCAGTTCCTGCGACGGCAAGGGCACTGTATCCGATGGTATTTACGAGGACATTCTGATCCCAGTAGAACGAACCTGTCTTCCATCCAATGGCGATACAGCAGGCAACCGCTATCCAGAAGGCTGCCGGCGCCAGCCTGAGAATGCGATCTCTCCGCTCCCCACGGATGGCAAGTGCAAGCCATGCCCCTGACAACAGGGAATCTGCTCTGCAGATGGTCGAGGTGTATGTCGTTACAAAGCTGGCGCCGTGCATCAGCAACGCCGTTCGAATCAGGGGAGCGGCCAGGCCGAGGCCAAGTGCGGCCCATATGAGCTTGCGGCGATCGCGTAACAAAAAGATGACGATGGGCCACACAAGGTAGAACTGCTCCTCGACCGCCAGCGACCACAGATGCACCGTGACTCCTCGCAATGCGCCCACCTGAGGCGCGTGCCACCAGAGAGGGGTGTTCTGCAGGTATGCGAGCTGAAGATAAAGCTGACGACCTGTTTCCCACGTCGGACGAAAGACCAGAAACAGAACCAGGAGAACGCCATAGTACAGAGGAAAGATTCGAAGCGCTCGCCGCGCATAAAAATTGCGGAAGTAATGCCGCTCCCCCAGGGAATCGTAGAGAATTCCGGTGATAAGAAAGCCAGAGAGCGCGAAAAAAAGATCGACCCCGACCCATCCGAGATTCTTGATAGTGACGATCAGGTGAAGAAGCGAGGAGCCTGCAGGCTGGTTATTGGATTCGAGCAGGTGGATCATCAGCACCAGCGCGATGGCCAGCCCGCGGACACCATCGAGTGCCCGAATATGCGGCATCCGTCCTGAAGGAGAAGTTGTGCCGCTTGGCGCTGCTGCCGTTGCAACGAAAGTGTCTGCCATCCTAACCTATGTCCCGTGTGGAACGTGTCCCACCCTCCAGACAGGATCGGCAACAGCTCGTAGCTATGGCCCTGTATCCTGCCGCGATCTTTCGTGCAGTCCCAGGAGAACGTCTCGAATCGGTAATAAAAAGGCCGCGTTCCGAAACGCGGCCTTTTCTACTAGCGTAAATTACTTTGTCATCACAAAAGATCAAAAACACTTTACCGGGTGCCCGCAGGCTCGCTCAGTTCGGCAAGCCTCTTCTCGAGAGTAACTTCCAGCTCTTCGAGGGCCTTCGAGAAGCCTTCAATGCCTTCCTTCAGCTTGTCGCTGGCCATCCGGTCTGCGGCATGCATCTTGTCGAAGGTGGCCTTATCCATGGAGATCTTTTCGATCTGCAGAGACTTCGCCTTTTCAGGATCGAGCTTGCGCTCCAGCGTGCCCTGGGTGGCTTCGAGCTCAGCCAACAGCTTGGGTGCGATCGTGAGCAGGTCGCAGCCTGCCAGCTCCTTGATCTCACCCGTGTTGCGGAAGCTGGCGCCCATGACGACCGTCTTATAGCCAAAGTGCTTGTAGTAGTTATAGATCTTGGTCACGGACTGGACGCCGGGATCGTCTGCGCCAACATAATCCTTGCCGGTGTCCTTCTTGTACCAGTCAAGGATACGGCCGACGAACGGCGAGATGAGGGTTACCTTGGCTTCGGCGGAGGCGATCGCCTGATGCATGCCGAATAGCAGGGTCATGTTGCAGTGAATCCCTTCCTTCTCAAGCATCTCCGCCGCCCGGATGCCTTCCCAGGTGGATGCGAGCTTGATCAGCACGCGCTCACGGGAGATACCCGCCTTCTCATACTGGGCGATGATATCGCGCGCGGTCTCAATCGACTTTTCAGTGTCGTAGGAGAGGCGGGCATCCACCTCTGTCGAGACGCGGCCGGGAATAATCTCAAGAATCTTGAGGCCAAAGGCCACCGCCAGCGAATTGAAGGCCAGCTTGGCAATCTCCTTGTCGGTAGCGCCGGAACCCGCGTCTTTCCGGGCCTGCTGCAAAACGTCGTCCACGATGGACTGGTACTCCGGCATGCCGGCGGCCGTCTGAATCAGAGACGGGTTGGTGGTCGAGTCCGTCGGCTTGAACTGCTTAATAGAATTGATATCGCCGGTATCAGAGACCACAGTCGTCATGCTGCGGAGTTGTTCGAGGATGTTCGCCATTGTTTGCTCCTTCGCTGCTTAATTAGATTTTATCAAGTCGCCGTTCGTTGCGTCTGAGAACAGGCCATTACAATCCGGCATCGCCCCCAGGCCGCCGATCTTTGCCCTGTCTATACAACCCGCTCATTCGACGAGCTTTATGAACTCAAGAATACAGGCTGACGATGCTCGGCGGATTTTCCTTCATTCCGCCACGCAGGGATTTCGCAGCGTGCCCAGCCCGCCGATCTCGACTTCAACGGTATCTCCGGCCTGCATCGGGCCTACTCCCGAGGGCGTTCCCGTCGGAATCAGGTCTCCGGGCTCGAGCGTGGTAAACGCCGTAATGTAGCGCAGCAGAAAATCAATCGGGAAGATCAGGTCTTTTGTGGAGCCGTTCTGCCTGACCTCACCATTCAGCCGCGTGGTCACCGTGACCGGCGCGCCTCGAAGCGGGTCGATCTCGTCCGGGCCTGCCAGGACCATGATCGGCCCAACGGGACAGAAGGTGTCCCATCCCTTGCCGCGCGTCCACTGCCCGTCGGACTTCTGGATATCGCGCGCGGTGACATCGTTCACAACGGTATAGCCGCGGATGTACTGGCTCACATCCTCGTCGGGGCCGAGATTGCGGCAGCGCTTTCCGATCACGATGGCCAGCTCGCCTTCATAATCCACTCGCTTTGACAGTGCAGGAAGGCGAATGGGCTGCCCGGCAGCCAGCAGCGACGAGGGCGGCTTGAGGAAGAGGAGCGGCTCCTTGGGAATCTCGTTGCCAAGCTCGGCGGCATGTTCGCTATAGTTGCGACCTACGCACACAATCTTCGAAGGGGTGACCGGCGGCAACAGCGTGAGACTCTCAAGCGGAGCCGCATGGAAGGCGGCTGTCGAATGGTCTTCAAGCGATGCCAGACGCGCAGCCAGGTCCTCTTCCGGAACGATCATGGGACGCATCGCCCACAGCGCTCCGTCCTGCCGCTCGACATAGGCGTAACGGGCAGCACCGGAGGGAGAGAGATATCTGCAATACTTCATCGTCGTTGCCCTTTCCTGAAGTTCTACTGTTGCGGTCCCGCTGTCTCGGTGATCTCCTCCGAGGGGTTGCTCTCGTTGCCGTCGTTATCGACCGCGGTGACCCGGTAGGTATAGGTCGCAGCGGGATCGACTGTCGTATCGGAGAATGCCGGACCCGCGACCGGCTTGCTGGTCATGCGGTTGAACGATCCTGAGGGGCCGGTACGCCGGTAGACGTTGTAGCCTGCAAGATCGCTCTCGGTACTGGCCTGCCAGGAGAGATCGATGACCGGTCTGCCATTCGCTGTTCCCGGAATCGAAGCAAGTCCCGTCGGCGCGGATGGGGCAAAACGGTCCTTCATCGTCAGGCTCGCGGCGGCAGAGACTGTGCTTCGCAGCTCCAGGCGGCTGCCTGCCATCTCCACCACGCGAATGCGCTGCGCCCGATAGGAGTATTGCTGGCCCCGCACCGCCGTGCGATCCACAGTGCCTCCCGGGTCCTTCGCCGGAGCGTCTTCCTTCCCGGTTCGCAGGCGAATCTCGGTTGGCTCCTCTTCCGAAAGATCAAGCTCTGATCGCTGGGCGGGGTGCTTCGCTGCCGCGTGCGTCGCAAGGGTGCGGTCCAGCTCAACCAGGACATTGCCCTCGACGGGCTGCCACTCCAACAGGGCGCCATCGCGCTCTGCGATCGCATGCAGCCCCATCACCGGAGATGGAGCATCGCCTGCAGCCGCGAACGCCGGCAGTGACAGCCCGGCAGAACGTCCTTTTGGATTCAGGATACGCACGCGATAGCCAAGAGGACGCACGGGGTCGGCGGCCAGGGCAGCCGGCAGGGGATCGTCCGCATCCATCGCTCCTGGCTTGACAGTGATGTGAAGCACGACGTCGCAGCCGGCAATCGTCTGGGGAGCAGCAGCCCCGCTATTTTTTCCCGCAGACTTTGCGGCTGCGACTGGCTTTGTCTGCGCAGGATTCACCATCGAGGCATTCTCCTCGCGGCACACCTCGGCGATCAGGGGAGAAGGCACAGCCAGGCCATCGGTAGTCCGCTCCGGAGTCGTCCAGTGCAGGTGGACGTTCTGGCCCACGCGCTGCGCCGTCAGGTCCGTCACCACTCGGGGCAAATGCAGCGAAGGCGGCTGCGGAACCCCAGGGCTGGCGCAGGAGCTTATCAGGAGCGCTGCCGACGAAGACGCCAGGGCAGCCAGCAGGCGCTGTCTTCGGGTTGCAGAAGAAGGGTAAGGCCGGACGTGCATCGGTCTTCAGCCTAGCATCTCCCGGTGATCGTCCGTTTCCTGCATCTCAATGAAAGGTGAGGTTTTTACCCGCAGCGCTGGTAATCTTGGCGAAAAGGTCCGCGCCGGGTGAAAATGGCCTGCTGAAGCGGTTAAATAAAAAGGATGTGAGTCGATGGTCTTCTCCGTGCTGGTCCTTTGTTTCCTGATCGGATGTGTTGCCGGACTGCGCTCCATGACCGCTCCCGCTATCGTATGCGCTGCGGCTTACCTGCACTGGATTCACCCGGCAGGAACGCCGCTTGCGTTTATGGCTGCGGTAGCGACGCTCTGGATCTTTGCCATCTTTGCCATCGGCGAGCTGATCGTCGACAAGCTGCCGAAAACCCCTCCCCGTACAGCCCCGATGGGCCTGATTGCCCGCATCGTCACAGGATCATTGTGCGGCGCGACCGTGGCCGCAAGCTCCCCCAGGAGCATCGCCATGGGAGCACTGCTGGGCGCCGCCGGCGGAGTCTTCGGAACTTACACGGGTTATAACATCCGTCATGGCCTGGTCATTCACATGAACGTGCCCGATATCATCATCGCGGTCATCGAGGACCTGCTCGCGATCACGGGCGGACTCTTCGTGGTTTCGAGGATCTAGGTATGCCCACAGGGTGCAGGGATGTTCGCCTATAGATACAGGAGGAGCCCGGCTTTGAGGAAGCGCTTCTGTTGTGCAACGGTTCTTCTGGCATGGATGCTGGTCTGCACGGGTGTCTGGGCGCAGAAGGTTCTCGCTCCCACGCCGCCGATGGGCTGGAACAGCTGGGACTCCTATGGCCTGACCATCAATGAGCAGCAGTTCCGGGCGAACGTGGATGCGCTGTCCACGCGTCTCAAACCCGCCGGGTACCGGTACGCCGTGGTGGATGAGGGCTGGTATCTGCTCAATCCGCAGAAACAGAAGAGCGAAGCCTTTCAGTACCGCACCGACCGCTTCGGTCGATACCAGCCCGCGCTCAACCGCTTTGCCAGCGCGAAAGATATCACCGGGTTCAAGCCGGTCAGCGACTACGTCCATGCCCGCGGACTCCGGTTCGGGATTCACATCATTCGCGGCATCCCCAAACAGGCGGTCGCGCAGAACGCACCCATCGCGGCCAGCAATTTTCATGCAGCAGACGCCGCCGATACGACCGATACCTGCCCATGGAACCCGGACAACTTCGGCGTGAAAGACAACGCGGCGGGACAGGCATGGTACGACTCCCTGATGAAGCAGTACGCTGCCTGGGGCATCGACTACATCAAGGTGGACTGCATCGCCTCACACCCCTATAAGGCCGATGAGATTCGCATGATCCATCGCGCTATCGCCAGGAGTGGCCGCCCCATCGTGCTGAGCCTCTCACCCGGCCCTGCGCCTCTGGACAAGGCCAGTGAGCTGGCGGCGAACGCGCAGCTCTGGCGGATCTCCGACGACGTCTGGGATCGCTGGGAGCGCCCACAGAACGAACACTTCCCCCAGGGCGTAAAGAACCAGTTTTCCGTCATCGCGAGCTGGGTCCCGCACGTCGGGCCGGGAAGCTGGCCCGATGCCGATATGCTCCCTCTGGGCACACTGGAGCCGGTGCCGGGATGGGGGCAGCCCCGCGAGACGAGGCTAACCCCGGATGAACAGAGGACGCTGGTCACCCTGTGGGCCATCGCAAGGTCGCCGCTCTTCGTCGGTGCAAACCTCACCAAGCTAGATGGCGAGACAACAAGGCTGCTGACGAATCGAAGCGTCATCGCGATGAACCAGCACGGCCACAGCCAGCACGTGCTCTTTCAGCATGAAGATCTCGTCGCCTGGACCTCGAAGAGTGATCGCGGAACTCAGTATCTCGCTCTGTTCAACCTGGGCGATCAGCCAAGCCACGTCATCCAGCCGCTCAGCGACTTCGGAATTCACTCCGTCCAGTGCTCCTCCCGCGACCTGTGGAAGGAGAGCGGGTGGGAGAAGGTCCGCCAGATCGTCGGCACCATCCTGCCCCACGGAACGCTGCTGCTGGAGCTGAAACCATAGGATGCTGCCGCATACGTGAGTCGAGGTGCCGTCGTAAACCCCGAACCCCGCAGACCGTCATTCTGGTTCCCGTGAGATCGGAGATACATCTACTCCACAGATGAGGAGCGGAAGGATGTCGCTATTCCGGGAGCTGGCGGAACTTGCAGAGAAACTGGCGGGTGAGCCAGGCCGTTTGAGAAAACGCGGTGCGATCGCGGAGGCAATCCGCAGAGTGCATGAGGCTGCTCCCGAAAGAGAGGATGCGGGCCTCTTCGCGCTGTATCTTGCAGGCACTCCATTCGCTGAGGCCGATCCGCGCAAGCTGAACGCCGGGGGAGCCCTGCTGTCCAGGGCGCTTCTGGAGGTGAGTGGAGCTACCCAGGTTGAGCTGACGGCGGCCTATAAGCGCCACGGCGACCTGGGAGCTGCCGGGTTCGATCTGCTCCAGGCGAGGCACAGCGCGGGCAGCGGCCTGACACTGGCCGAGGTTGCCGATACCTTTGCCGCGATGGCAGTAGCGCGCACGACGGCGGTTCGCGCCCGCCTTGTGGAGGAGCTTCTGCGCCGTGCTGCTCCCCTCGAAGCCAAGTACCTGCTGAAGCTGATGCTCGGGGACATGCGCATCGGCGTGAAGCAGAGCCTGGTGGAGGAGGCGATCGCGGCGGCATCGTCCAGCTCCGCTGCCGAGGTGCGACACGCCGTGATGCTGGAAGCCGATCTGTCGCTCGCGGTGGAGCGCGCCTTTGCAGGAACCCTGAAAGAGGCCCGCATGCGCCTGTTTCATCCGCTGGGATTCATGCTGGCCTCGCCGGTGGACTCGCCTGAAGAGGCAGTGGAGCGGTTTGCGGAGGCTTCGATTGGGGAAGGAAGAATTCGTGGTCGAAAAGCAGATCCCTCCACTGCGCTGCGCTCCATTCGGGATGACGGTTCTGGTGAACAGGAAGAGCCGCCTCACATCGCTGCGTTTCTTGAGGACAAATACGACGGCATGCGAGCGCAGGTGCACTGCGGCGATCCGTCGCATCCAGGCAGGGTGGCGATCTACTCGCGCAACAAGGAGGATGTGACCGAGAGCTATCCCGATCTTGAAGAAGCCTTCGCGAAAGTGACTAAGGCGGATGTCGGGCCGCTGATCTTCGATGGCGAGATTCTGGGCTGGGACCTGAAGGAGAGCCGAGCGCTTCCGTTCGCCGTACTGGGTCAGCGTATCGGACGCAAGCGTGTCTCGAATGCGTGGCGGGAACAGGTGCCGGTGATCTTCATGGCCTTCGATCTGATCTATGCCGAGGACGAGCTGCTGCTGGGGCTTCCGTTGCGCGAGCGTCGCAACCGGCTTGAGGCCGTGGTCGAGAAGCTGGTGCAGGTAGCAGTCTCTCCTCTGACCATCGACGAGCGCAGAAAAGCGCCGCAGGGGCTGATCTTCGAAGAGCCCGAAGGCGAGCGGGTGGAGCGCCTGATGCTCGCACCCTCGCGCACCGTCGAGTCTGCCGAAGACATCGATCGCGCCTACGCCGACGCACGCGCGCGTGCAAATGAAGGCGTGATGCTGAAGGCTGCTGACTCGATGTACCAGCCGGGAAGGCGCGGCCTGGCATGGCTGAAGCTGAAGCGTGAGCTGGCGACGCTGGATGTCGTTGTGACGGGAGCGGAGTTCGGTCATGGCAAACGCGCGGGAATCCTGAGCGACTACACCTTCGCCGTACGTGGACCGAACGATGCGAAGGACGGCGAGCTGCTGAATGTAGGCAAGGCCTACTCCGGCCTGACGGATGCCGAGATCGCAGAGATGAGCGCGTGGATGATGGAGCACACGCTCGAGGACCACGGCTTCTTTCGCACGGTGGAGCCGCTGCGTGTGCTCGAAGTGGCATTCAACAACGTCATGCGCAGCGACCGGCACGCCAGCGGATTCGCCCTGCGCTTTCCACGCATCGTACGCATCCGCGATGACAAGCCCGTCGATGAGATCGACACGCTGGAGCGGGTGGAAGAGGTGTATCAATCGCAGGTGGATAAACCAGTAGAACCGAAGAGTGAGGTATAGCGTTATTCGCGCGAAGAGAGTTACCTGCTAAAAAGAGAATTCGATCTACATTGATTTCAATTTTTCCGGCCGAACATCGCGCATAGTTTGATGATGGTTGAACAATCTCTTCTACAGGAGCATCTTTAAGTCCATGGAATACCGTCTTCTTGGAAAATCAGGATTGAAGGTGCCGGAGCTTTGCTTCGGTGCGGGCACGTTTGGTGCGAACAACGAGTTCTTCAAGGCATGGTCGGACACCACGCAGGCGGAGGCTGACCGTATTGTGGGCATCTGTCTGGACGCCGGGCTCAACTTCTTCGATACGGCAGATGTCTACTCCAACGGCTCCAGCGAAGAGGCTTTAGGCAAAGCCCTCAAGCCTCACAGGCGCGAGGACATTCTGATCTCGACCAAGACGACCTTCCGCTTCGGCGAGGGACCGAACAACACCGGCTCCAGCCGCTATCACATGATCCAGCAGCTCAACGGAAGCCTGAAGCGCCTGGGCACCGACTACGTGGACGTCTATCACATGCACGCCTTCGACGCTCTGACGCCGGCCGACGAGGTGCTCTCCACGCTCGACAACTTCATTCGCGAGGGCAAGGTTCGTTACATCGCCTGCTCCAACTTCTCCGGCTGGCACCTGATGAAATCGCTCTCGGTCAGCGAGCGTTACGGCTGGGCGAAGTATGTCGGCCACCAGGTCTACTACTCCCTGGTAGGCCGCGACTACGAGTGGGAGTTGATGCCGCTCGCCCTGGATCAGGGAGTGGGTGCGCTGGTGTGGTCACCGCTCGGCTGGGGACGTCTGACTGGAAAGATTCGCCGCGGTCAGCCGCTGCCGGAGACAAGCCGCCTGCAGACAAAGGTGGTTCTCGACAATGGACCGCAGCCTGACATCGAGCACGTCTACAAGGTTGTCGATGCTCTCGATGAGGTGGCGAAGGAGACCGGCAAGACGATTCCGCAGATTGCGCTGAATTGGCTGCTGCAGCGTCCTACCGTCTCCACGCTCATCATCGGCGCGCGCAACGAGGAGCAGTTGAAGCAGAACCTTGGAGCCGTTGGCTGGAAGCTGACGCCGGAGCAGATCAAGAAGCTCGATCAAGCCAGCGATCTTCCAAAGGCCTATCCCTACTGGCACCAGGTTCAGTTCACTGAGCGAAATCCTCTGCCCGTTGAGTAAGGAATAGAAGAAACCCTCTATGAGTCGCAGTGTCTCCCCAAAGGGACACTGCGATTTTTTGCAGGTCGATTGTCTATACAAATATTTTTTTGCATTTAGTGCTGTTACAACAAATGTCCTAGGTGTTAGACTTCTCTCCGTTCTGCAAGGGTACCCAGGTTCCGCCGTAGGAACCATGATGGAAGCCTCAGAACCCCGGAGACAATCCCTTGAAAATCAGCCTGACTGGCTGGGCTTTATGCCTGGGCCTGGTCCTGCCGTTTGTGTGCGAAAGCATGCAGGCCCAGGATACGAAATTCGATCGCGCCCAAACGGGTCTTGCCCCAATCACGGTTGCCGCTGCAGCCGACGAGAACCTGTTGCCTGCCACCGCAGACGCATCGCACAACAGCATCCGGCAGAGCGTCAGCGTCTGGAACAGGTTCGGCAACTTTTATCTCGCCGACTGGAAGGGGCTCGCGGGGGCGCCAGCGGAACCAGCACCTCGCAGGGCTCTGGATGCGCCTCTGGACTCTCCTCCCTTCCCGTCCTCGGACTGGGGTTATGGGGGATCGACGGCGATCGGGCTGCCGGACTCCAATGTGTATCCGACAATGTCCGCCCTGAAGCAGGAGAAGAATCGCGTCCGTCTCTACGGCTGGGTAGACGCCTCGGTAAATGCCAGCACCTCGTCGGATACGAACTATCCGCTGACCTACGGGTTTATTCCCAACCGCCCGGTGATGAACCAGGCCGTGCTGATATTGGAGCGACAGCCCGATACGGTACAGCGGTCTCACTTCGACTGGGGCTTTCATCTCTCGGGCTTCTTCGGAGCCGACTACCGCTACACCATCGCCAAGGGCTACGGCAGCAGCCAGTTGCTCGAGGACAATCACCAATACGGCTTTGATCCTCTATGGGAATCCGTGGATTTGTACTTCCCGGTGAAGGAGGGCCTCATCGTTCGCTTCGGCCGCTTTCCTTCGGTGCCCGGCATTGAGACTCAGCTGGCTCCCGGCAACTACACCATCAGCCACTCCCTGGTCTTCTCGGCGGCACCCTCCACGGAGACGGGAGCAGTTGCCACTCTTAAGCTGACTCCGCAGTGGATGGTGCAGCTTGGTATCTCAGCAGGACACGACGTTGCTCCGTGGACCGAGGATCGCAAGCCGTCCGCAATTGCCTGCCTGGATTATTCGACCAGGACGAACCACGACAACCTGTACCTCTGCGCCAGCGGCATCAATGATGGCCGATACGCCTACGACAACGTGCAACATTTTGACCTGACGTGGAATCACCGCTTCAACGCGAAGTGGAATACCTTGACCGAGATGTGGGGAATGTATGAGCGCGATGTCCCGAACGTGGCTCACAACGTCGCCGACCCGCTGCCGCCGGAGACCGGAGCCAACGGAGCCTTCTGCGCTGCAGGGCAGCGGAGCTGCCTTGCACCGGAATATGCAGCCATGAACTACCTCAACTACGAGGTAAACTCCAAGCTCTTCGTCGGTCTGCGATCGGACTTCCTCAACGACAAGAAGGGCCAGCGCACCGGTATCGCGGGCAAATATACCGAGAACACGCTGTATGCAACCAAGACCTTCGGCACGACGGTGATGCTCCGGCCTGAGCTGCGCTTCGATCATTCGTGGGACCGGCCCGGTTATAACGGCGGCAAGGCCCGAAACCAGCTCTTCTTCGGCGTGGACCTCATCTACAAGTTCTGAAGGCTGCGGTGTTGTATAACGAAGCGTGGCCTGGGTCCTGATCGCCGCTGAGATTTGGCGCGCAGGTCAACATCTTCCTGGAGTGTGACCGGCCTTGCATCAGCGACTTCTTGCTCTGTCTCTTCTTCTCGGCCTCGTCTCCTGTGCGCCGACACAGAAAGTTCCGGAACAGCCCGCACCGCAGCACATATTTGCGGTGAGCAACGGCCAGTTCACCCTCGACGGCAAACCCTTCCGCGTTATCTCCGGCGAGATGCATTATCCCCGGATTCCGCGCGCTTACTGGCGCGACCGCCTGCGCATGGCCAAAGCGATGGGGCTGAACACCATCACGACCTACGTCTTCTGGAACGTTCACGAGCCGCAGCCCGGCGTCTACGACTTCAGCGGAAATAATGACGTCGCCGAGTTCATCCGCGAAGCCCAGCAGGAGGGGCTTTACGTCATCCTTCGTCCCGGCCCCTACGTCTGCGCGGAGTGGGAGTGGGGAGGCTATCCCGCGTGGCTGCTCAAAGACCACGCCACCGTCGTCCGCTCGACTGACCCGAAGTTCATGCAGCCGGCAGCGCGCTGGATCAAGCGGCTGGGCCAGGAGCTTGCGCCGCTGCAGATCGGCAACGGCGGCCCGATCATTCTGACGCAGGTGGAGAATGAATACGGTTCTTACGGCAGCGATCACGCCTACATGCAGCAGATCCACAAGCTACTGGTCGATGCTGGATTTACAAGGTCGCAGCTCTACACAGCTGATGGGCCGGAGCAGGTTCCCAACGGCTCCCTGCCCGATCTTCCTGTCGGCATCAACTTCGGCGGAGAGAAGGTAGGCGATGCACAAAAGGCCTTTGAGACTCTGAAGAAGGAACGTCCCAATGGGCCGTTCTTCAACAGCGAGTACTGGGCGGGATGGTTCGATCACTGGGGAGGAAAGCACGCCCACACCAATGCCGACGCACAGGTGTCGAATTTGAAATGGATGCTGGAGCAGGGATATTCCGTCAGCATCTACATGTTCCACGGCGGCACCAGCTTTGGCTGGATGAACGGCGCGAACACGGACGGCAAGGGAAGCTACGAGCCCGACGTGACCAGCTACGACTACGACTCTGCCCTCGACGAGAGCGGACGTCCCACACCGAAGTACTTCGCCATGCGCGATGTGATCGCAAAGGCTACCGGCGTGACACCACCGCCCGTTCCGAAGGTCGATCCGGCGATGAGCGTGCCCGCAGTGACCATGCAGGAGACCGCATCGCTCTGGGACAACCTTCCGTTGGCGATCTCGTCCGACCAGGTCGAGAGCATGGAGGACATCGGCCAGGCCTACGGCTACATCCTCTACCGCACCCATCTGAAGAACGACGCCCAGGGAGAGCTGGTGCTCGACCAGGTGCACAGCTACGCGCAGGTCTACCTGAATAAAAAACTGGTGGGAACGATCGACCGCCGTCTCAAACAGACCAGTATGCCGCTGCACGGAACCGCCGGAGCGCAGTTGGATATCCTGGTCGAGAACACGGGTCGCGTGAACTTCGGCAAGACCATCGGCGGAGAACGCGCCGGCATCACGCAACAGGTCACGCTCGCAGGCAAACCGCTCCTCGACTGGGAGATCTATCCGCTGACGATGACGCACGTCGAGAAGCTCCCCTTCGCAAAGAGACCGTGCGAAGGACCATGCTTCTATCGCGGCAACTTCAACCTCGCAAAGACCGCCGACACCTTCCTCGACACATCGGCCTTCACCAAGGGCCAGCTCTGGCTGAACGATCACGCGCTGGGAAGGATCTGGAATGTTGGCCCGCAGAAGACGCTGTACGCTCCCGCACCGTGGCTGAAGACGGGGCAGAACGAAGTGATCGTCTTCGACGCGAAGGGCAAGATAGGCGGGACTCTCCGCGGGTTGGATAAGCCGGAGCTGTGAGGCTGAATCGAAGGGGCTGGAGAGCTCCGGAGGTCTTCCTGAGCAAGACGGAAGGATTTTTGCATTTGCTTCGTAAATCTAAGGTCTTGCTTCAGGAATCGATCGCGCCGTGAGGAGATATGTTCCTAAATACTGATCTAGAAAGGGATGACTCTCGTCCAGAAAGTGTTCCATCTAGGGCATGGGCTATCGCCATAGGAGCTTGCATGCTGCCTATCTATTTGGCATTTTCGGCCTTAGGGTTAGTTGGAAAGGGGACGGTTGCCGCCTGTGCTGTGGGGACGCTAATCCTCGCGGTTAGGATGCACGTGGACCATCTAAGGCTGGTTTGGTTCTGGATTGTCATCGTTGCAATGACAGTCGTAGATGCGCTTCTGGTTGCGTATGTTCCGTTCCCGAACAAAAACTATACGTTCCCTCTCGTGGCGCCCTTCGGCTATCTGGAATACTTGCTGATCAGTTCATGCGTCAGGCTCGCAGATAAGAAAACCAAAGCTTAGATGGCAGCCCGAAGGTGAATCGAGGCCGTAAACTGTCAGCGGGATGCATTCTTTCAATAACAGCAATCAGCCCTAGTGCCCCGCACCCGGATCAAGATGCTCCGGTGGCTTGGGGATGAAGAACAGCAGCGGAAGCATACACGCGCAGAAGATCGCCAGGTACTGGATGATGTCGAGGTACGCGAGCATTCCGGCCTGGCGATGCAGCTGGTTGTAGATGAACGCCTGCGCGGTGTGCGAGGCCTGTCCCAGCATCGGATTGCCGTCTCCATGTCCGCCGAACATTTCTTTCAGCCGTTTTACCTGATCGACAAACGCGGGATTGCCCGTGGTGAGATTTCGTACCATGTGCGTCTCATGCGCCGCCGAAAGGCGCGTCAGCATGGTCGCCATAAACGCCGTGCCGCATGATCCGCCCACGTTGCGGGCAAGGTTCGTCAGGCCGGAGACGTCGTTGTTCTCCGACTGCTTCACCCCGATATACGCGATCGTATTGATGGGAATGAACAGGAAGGCTAGTCCAGACGCCTGGACGATGCGAAGGAACACAAGCCGACCGTAACTGATGTTCAGGTCCATCGTGTGCATCAGAATCAATGCCAGCGTCAGCATGGTGAAGCCATACGCGATCAGCTTGCGCGGATCGACCTTACTCGAAAGGAAGCCGACAACGGGCATCATCGCCATCATCATGAAGCCCGCGGGTGACAGCACCATTCCAGCCAGCTCGGCCGTGTAGCCCAGCAACGTCTGGACAAACTGCGGGATCAGGATGGTCGTTCCGTAAAGCGCAAATCCCAGTACGAACATCAGGGCGAACGAGATGGCGAAGTTTCGCCGCTTGAACAGCGTCAGATTGATGATGGGCCTGTTGCCGGTGCGAAGCTGCCGCAGCTCCCACCAGATCATCGCGATGAAAGCGACTACCATCGTAACGACAAAGAATGTGATGAGCTTTGATCCGAACCAGTCATCCTCCTGGCCCTTGTCGAGCACGAACTCCAGTGAGCCGAAGGTCAATCCCAATAGTCCGAACCCAAGAAAGTCGAGCCGAATGCCTCCCTTCTGCGCCTCTTTCACCTGTTCATGCACATAAGGCGGATCCTCGACGATACGTGAGGTCAGAAACAACGAAAGCAGGCAGATGGGAATGTTGAGGAAGAAGATCCAGCGCCAGTCGTAGTTGTCGGTAATCCAGCCGCCCAGGGTAGGACCGATGGCAGGAGCGACAACGACGGCGAGACCGTACATGGCAAAGGCCTGACCGCGTTTTTCCGGCGGAAAGGTATCAGCCAGGATCGCCTGTTCCGATGGAGCAAGTCCGCCTCCGCCGATACCCTGAAGGATGCGGAAGAAGACCAGCAGCGGAAGCGATGGCGCCAGACCGCACATGGCCGAGCTGACCCCGAACAGCAGGACGCAGATCATGTAGAACTTCTTGCGCCCGATGAACGTCGTCATGTATGCGCCCGCCGGCAGAATGATGGCGTTCGCGACAAGGTATGCGGTCAGGACCCACGTAGCCTCTTCCTGAGTCGAGCCCAGTCCACCGGCAATGTGCGGCAGGGCCACGTTGGCGATGGAGGAGTCCAGCACCTCCATAAATGTCGCCAGAGTTACGGTCATGGCGACAATCCAGGGATTGGCCTTTGGCCGCCAGGCCACTTTCGAGGAGGCTGGACTTTCCTGGGTACGATCGGGCAGTTGGCCGGGTAACTCTAGGGTAGTCGAAGCCATGCGTGAAATTTCGATTCGGGCCTGAAGCCGGGGGATTCAGTTTTTATGTGGAAGTTTTGCCTGTTGCACCGCATACGGTGCAGCAAGCGCAAGCTGGCCGCACCCATGTACGGCAGCCCTTAGCGGGTGTAGTTGCGTGCGTAGGTGTCGCGAGGCAGACCAGCACTGCGAGCCTTCGCTCGAAATGCAATCGCCTGATCGCGCGTCATCGCTCCACCCACCGTTACCAGGTAGGGAGCACGTCCGTGCGGCGAAAAGACCTCCGGATTGAACGCCGGATGTTTTGCCCTCATCTCGTCCGCCTTCTTCTGCGCCTGGTCCTGATGGTTATAGGTGTAGGCGACCACACGCCACTCTGTACGGCCAGTTCCGGCGGCTGCAGCGGAAGCCGGGGCAGGCGAAGTCGCTGCAACGGGTGCAGGCGGGACCGGAGTCGAAGGTACGGGCGCCGATGCGGAAGTGGTCGCGGTACTCTGCGTCGCTGGCGATGTGCCGCTACGGAGAAAGTACCAGCCCAAAGCCAGCAGCACCAGCGCAGCAATCGCTATGGCCGCAATCATCTTCAGGCGCTGCGGTTCCCGCTCCACTGGTCTGACAATCCGATGTCTGACATCCGGAGCCTGGGCAGGGGGCACGGGTCTGGCGGCTGCGTTTGCGGATGCAGCCGCTGCCGTCTCCAGCTTTGTCGGGGGCGCCGGTTGTGTGCTCTCCGCACGATCGAACAGCGGGCCTGCGGATTCTGTCTTCAGTTTCTCCGTCGTCGCTGCGGAAGGCGCCGCAGGAATCTGCTTATTATCGGGCTTCGCAGCGGCAGGTGGCACAGGCGCGGGTGCCGGAGGTTGCTGGGGTTTCGCTACGGGACCGAGAGCCGCAGCCATCTCACTCAATCCCCACTTTCCGCTTAGGCCGTTGCGAATGATTCCATCGAAGGGCGGCGCGAGCATCGTGGCCGAACCTTGCAGGCTTCGCCTACCCGTCATCGCCTGAAGCAGCAATGCGGCCAGTTCCTGTACGTCGCCGGCCTTCCTGCGGCTCGCCTCTGCCTCGTCTCCGTCAGGAGATGCGGCCTCACGCACACAGTCACTGCGCAGCTTGACCGTCTCCCCGGCGGCGAGAACATTCGCGGGATCCAGATGCTCATGCACCAGTCCACTCTGATGCAATGCCGTCAGCGCGCCGATCAGGCTGGCGGCAAGCTGTTTGGTCTCCTCCACGGTCAGGGTGCGGTTTTGCAACAACTCCGCGAGGCTCATCTCGGTCGGTTCCATCACGGCGTAGACCAGCGGCGTGCCGTCCAGCGTGGTCTCGCCGAACTTGCGCATTGCGACCAGATTTTCCTGCTGGATCTCCGAGATCGTCTTCCAGCGCGTCAGGATCTCCGACTCATCAAAGTGCGCTTCAATCAAACGAACCATCGATGGCGTTCCCGTACCGTTGGTCGTCAGAAAGAAGGCGCTCCTCCCCTCCGGGCGGATCAGCTTCTTGAGTGGATACGCCTCAGCAATTGTTCGTCCTTCATAGTCATTCCAAAGTTGCATAAACAGACCATTCCTCAGAGGGTGTTTGGTTGCAGGAGGATGCCCGAGGGCCAAGTGAGACATCGGCCGCTCTCCCGTCTCCCGGAACGTGCGCACAGGAGGAGAAGGCGGCGCGTAACGCTCTTCATTATCCTCCAATGCACCCGGCCTGCTCAACGCGCAGAGCTTTGCATGTGCCTCCGTTGGTTCTCCCCTGTAAGCCGTGCTAGACTGCGAACTTTCCGGCACTCATCGCCTTCGTGCGTTCCTGAAGTCCGGGGAAAGAAGGTGACGATGCATCCCGACCTAGAAAAGATGATCGCTCTCCAGGCTCTCGACCTTGAGGCCCACCGCCTCACCGAGCAGATGGAGGAGCTTCCGAAGCACGTCGCCCGGCTCGGCCAGGACCATGAGGCGGCCCGCAAGAATCTGTCCACCGTCCTCGAGAACCTTGCCCGCGAGGAATCGCTCCGCCGCCAGCAGGAGCTGGACATCAAGGGCCATCAGCAGAAGGCCGCCCGGCTCCGCAAGCAGATGGATGTCGTCACGACGACGGCCCAGGCCTCCGCTCTCGAACACGAGATCGGCTTCGCCGAAGCGGAGATCAGCCGTCTGGAGGACAGTGAGCTGGAGAGCATGGAGCGTACCGAACAGATGGAAGCCGCAAAGAGCGCCGCGGAAGAGACGGTCGCCAACCTGGCCCGCTCCCATGCTGAAGCACGCGCACGCTCCTCTGAGACACTGGAGCGCGATCGCGCACTGCTCGCAGAGGTAAACGCGAAGCGCGAGGCCCTACGACCCACCATCGGCGAAAACGCGCTCTCGCTCTACGACCGCGTCGCCCGCTCGCGCGGAACTGCTCTTGCCGAAGGCATCGACCATAAGTGCTCCGCCTGCCAGATGATGGTGCGGCCGCAGCGCTGGAATGATCTGCGCGACCGGAGCAACGACGAGATCATGCTTACCTGCGAATCCTGCGGAAGGCTGCTCTACTGGGACCCCGCGCGCGATGCTCCGCAGAAGAAGCCCGCGCAGAATGAAAGTATCGCGGCTTCGATTGTGAGAGCGCTGTGAAGAGAATCGCTGTCGACATGGATGAGGTGATGGCGGACGCGCTGGCGGAACATCTGCTGCGCTACAACCGTGATCACGAAGATAAGCTCACGCTGGAAGATCTTCACGGCAAAAAGCTGTGGGACGTCGTCGCCGTCGATCGCCATAACGCGCTTGAGGGCTATCTCCGCTCGGAAGATTTCTTCGAAAGCCTCACCGTCATGCCGGAATCGCAACGCGTCATGCGGCTGCTGCAGCAGAAGTACGAGGTGTTTATCGCGACCGCCGCCATGGAGGTCCCGACCTCTTTCCATCAGAAGTTTCGCTGGCTCGAACGCCACTTTCCTTTTCTTCCGCCGTCGCACATCGTCTACTGCGGCGATAAGAGCGTCATCCGCGCCGATTACCTGATCGACGACAATCCTCGCCAGTTGCGCCGGTTTCAGGGGGAAGGAATCCTTTTCACCTCACCGCATAACGTTGCGGTCAAGGGCTTCCGGCGCGTCAACGACTGGCTCGATGTTGAGAAGCTCTTTCTGGGATAACCGGAGCTCCTGTCTTCGCCCGCACAGCATCGCGAAAGCTCTCCCGTGCCACGGCGGCAAACGCCCTGACGACCGCGCGGTCCTCGCCTCTGCGGTATGCCAGCTCAATGTCGCTCCTCACACGGGCCCCGCGCAGCCCAGGGCACCATACATCTGCTCCTGCAATCTGGCGCACGCACGCAGGAGCGATCGAGACGCCGAGGCCCGCACCCACCAGCCGCAGAATCGTGAGCCACTGCGGAGCCTCCTGCACCACCCGCGGGCGAAAGCCGTGTATCTGGCACAGAGAGATCGGCTTCTCATAGGCCAGGGCACCTGCCGTCGGAGAGAAGAAGACAAACGGATCGTCGCGAAGATCGGCCGTTGAGATGATGCTTCGGCCTGCCAGTCGGTGCGTCCGCGGCAGCACGGCCACAAACGGCTCTGAGAACAGAGCCTCGATCTGCAGACCCTCCGTCGGCCCGCCATCGCGCAGAAAACCCGCATCGACCGTGCCGCGATTCAACGATTGCGCAATGCTCGCGGTGTAAGACTCCGAGAGCTGCAGCTGTACGCGAGGGTACAGGCTGCGATAACGCCCAAGCATCGCCGGCAGTGGCGTCAACATGCTCGAGCCGATAAAGCCGACGCGCAGAAATCCCTCGTCACCACGCCCGATGCTGCGAGCCTCTTCGATGTCTTCGCGAACGCTGCGCAGCGTTCGCCGGGCGCGCTCCAGAAAGACCTCTCCGGCTGCAGTCAGCCGCACCGCACGTGAAGTCCGCAGGAACAGCGGATACCCCAGAATCTCCTCAAGGCGGCGAATCTGCTGCGACAGCGGAGGCTGCGCCAGATGCAGTCTCTCTGCGGCGCGGCCAAAGTGCAGCTCCTCGGCGACAGCGACAAAATAGCGCAGGTGCCGCAGTTCGACATCCCGTTCATCCATAGGTATAACGTCCTGATAGAGACGAACAATATATTGGACGTATGATACGTCAGCCCCTAGCCTTGAGGCATAGGAGCTGGCTCATGTCTTCGACCCTGTGGCTTGCCGATCTTCCGTCCAACGACCTGCCGTCAAACGAGGATTCCATGTCTTCAGCCTCCATCGAACTGCGTCCCTTCCAGGCCGGGGATGCCACCGCTTTTCGCGAACTCAACGAGGCATGGATCAGGCGGCACTTCGGCCTTGAAGACCATGACAACGAGATGCTGTGCGACCCCGAAGGCTACGTTCTTTCCAAAGGCGGCCACATCTTTTTCGCAGTTTCAAGGGGAAAGCACGTCGGGTGTTGTGCGCTGCTCCCGATGTCGACGGGGGTCTACGAAGTCGCCAAGATGGCCGTCGCGGAGTCGTGCCAGGGCCGCGGGATTGGCCGTCGCTTGCTCGCCTACACTGTTGAACAGGGCCGCGCTCTCGGCGCCGACTCGCTCTACCTTGAAACCAACAGCAAGCTCACCAACGCGGTTCACCTGTACGAGTCGCTGGGCTTCGAACACCTTCCGCCCCGTCCCTCGCCGTACGTCCGAGCCAACGTCTTCATGGAACTGCGCTTCTAATGATTGTCCCGGGCTCATCCAGGACAATCATCCGGCGACGTCCTCCAAACGTGCTTCGAACAAAGTGTCATCCTTTTATGCCGGCTGCCTCTCCGAATCGACGCGGTATCTAACGCAACTACATCTCGCATCGCCGGGGAACTGCGATCAGAGCTTAGACATTAGTTCGACACCCCTTAGCTCTCCTTGCCGCCATCCTGCGGTCCGGTCAGGCCATACAGCTCGGCCTCAAAGCGCTGAATCGCAGCCTCGGACCAGGCGTGCGTGGACTTGCGCCAGATGTCGCCCTTCTCCTCCAGAAAGTTCGGGAAGTTCAACCGGCAGTAGCCTGCCCTCTCTCTGAAGTCGTAGAGCGCCTGCGGTATGCCATCCAGATAAAGCACGGCCTGCATGCCATCGCGCGACCACTCCACAGCGGCGATGCGCTCCGGCTCCGGACGCTGATGCTCGGCGTCGCTCTTTGCCAGGGCCTCCACGTTGTAGATCAGCATCGCGTCGAGGATGCTCTCCTCGTGCGTCGTCTGCGAGCGGTCACAGGCATAGAAGTATCCCGCGATACCTTCGTCTTCAAAGACCACCGTCCATGGCGGCGCAGAGGAGTCGGAGGAGAGGAAGGCGAGGCCGGGAGTAAAAGTAAGCGACTGCATATCTCTCTCACGATACGATAGAAGCAAGGCCTTATGGCAATTGATTGGAGAACGAGAGGGCGGTCCACGGTTGAGATTTCCTGAATTTAAAATGGGCTGGCCGCAGCGGCTTGCTGCGCTGCTGCTCTTTCTCTTCCTTGCACAGTGCACCTGGGTTATCTCCCGCCAGCAGCTTTCGACCGACGACTACCGTTTCGCCCGCTGCGGGCGTGAGATGTGGGAGAATCCCTCGCCGCTGGCCGGGTACTTCACCTCCTGCGGCAACCTGAACGGTGACGGAACCTTTGGATACCGTGTCGCCGGGCTTCCACTCACCGCGCAGCGGCTGGTGCTTCTGGCCATCGATAAAACGCGCAGCCCGGAGAATCGCCTCTACGCCGGCGGCCTCAGTGGCTCCACGTGGGAGGCCCGCCACGAGCTATCGAGCGTCAAATTCCTTCTGCATCTTCCCTTTGTCTTCTTTGCCATCTGGCTGGGGGCCGGCCTATGGTGGGTCTCGCGGCGCCTCTTCGGCAACGAAGGCGGATTCCTCGCGCTCGCGCTCTACTGCTTCTGCCCTGAGGTCGTCCGTTACAGCGTGTCGCCCAACAACGACGTGCTCGCCATGTGGGGACTCTACGGGCTGGTCTATACCGCAATCGGGGTCGCTCACGCAATGCAAGGGCCTCGGCATAAGTGGCGTCCCCGCATCGCCCTGCTGATTATCGCGCTGGGCCTTACCGCCGCAGCGCATCTTCTTGCCGCCATCGTCGGATTTCTGGCTGCCGTGGCCTTCATGATGTACCTGGCCGAACAGCGCCGCAGCTACGTCCTCCAGATCCTCATCTTCTCCGCCATCGGAGCACTGATCGTTCTCTTCGCTTTCTACTCCTTCCGGCTTCCGGCCTTCAGCTATGTCTTCACCGGGGGCGGTGCGCGTTTCTGGTTCTCGCTCAATGCCCTCAAGACCTTTTTCACCACGCCCGCGAATGCGGCCATCACTGTCGCAACAGTGGTTTGCCTCATTCTCTATGCGGGAATCCGCCGCTGCCGCTACTTCGGCAACACCGCTCCGTTTCTGGTGGTTCTCGCGCTGCTTCCACTGGTGACCACCCAGACCGTGGCGCGACCGTGGTTCTGGGCTCTGCCCTTTCTTTTCACCTTCATCGGCGGAGTCTTCGCGGATATTCTGGAGACACGTTATCGCAAACTGTTTCTTACGCTCACAGGCCTGATCCTGGCTACACAGGCCGTTGCATGCATCACAGTCTTGAACGCCATTGCTCATCAAACGTAGCGATCAGGCCGTGGATGGCCTGAACTCTCGGGACGGGTCCATTTTGATCAAATCTGCTCTTCGCTCCGCCGGTATACTCTCGCTGCTGGCACTGCTTTTTACCTTCTCCGGGTGCCATCGTCATCGCAAGACCACTTCGGCTCCCAACACAACCGACTACTCCGACGACATTCAGTCGCTGGTCGCGTTCAGCAGGCTCAGCTTCCTCCGCTGGCCCAACATCTCCGACTATGAGCCGTTGGTAAAAACCTTCTATGACGATCGCAACTACGAGATCGCCTGGACCCGTGACGGCAAGCCTACCCCTGCCGCGCAGGGCTTTATCAAGGCCTTTGCCGAGGCAGCCGATAAGGGACTGAATCCCGAAGACTACGACAACTCCCGCTGGCCCGCCCGCATCCAATCGCTCTCATCGGGCCACGAGGATGTGGTCGCGAAGTTCGATGTCGCAATGACCGTCAATGTCATGCGCTTCATCTCCGACCTCCGCATCGGCCGCGTCAATCCGCAGCACTTCAACTTCGGCATCGACGTGGCCAACAAGAAGTACAACCTCGCCGAGTTTATCTCCGATCACGCCGTCGACATCACCGATGTTCCCAAGCTGCTCGCCACCGTCGAGCCGGACTCGGACAACTATCGCCGCACCGAAGATGCCCTGACTCACTACGTTGAGCTCGCGCGCCAGGAGCCTGCCGGTTCCGCAGCACAGCCACTCCCCACAGTTACAAAGTCTCTGAGCATTGGCGAGACCTATCCGGCGGCCGGCCAGCTCGAGCAGCGGCTCCTCCTCGAAGGCGATATCGCATCCTCTGCCGAGTCTGCCACCCAGGAGAAGACGGATGACGCCCCGCATGTCATTACAAAGCGCATCAGCGAAGGACTACGCGCCTACCAGGAACGGCATGGTCTCACCATCGACGGAAGGCTGACGTCCGAAACCGTCACAAGTCTCAACGTTCCTATGTCGCAGCGTGTTGCCCAGCTTCAATACGCCCTTGAGCGCTGGCGCTGGCTGCCCGATCCCTACCTGAATCCACGGCTGCTGGTAAACCTGCCTGAGTTTGTCCTGCGTGCCTATAGCCCTGACCATAATCTCGAGTTCAAGATGAAGGTGGTCGTCGGCAAAGTCATCGGCGAGCACCAGACTCCCGTCTTTGCCCGCATGATGCGCTACCTGGTCTTCCGGCCTTATTGGAACGTGCCTACCAGCATCGTCCGCAAAGAGCTGATCCCACATATTCAGGCAAATCATAACTACCTCGAGTCGAAGAACTTCGAGGTCTACAACAACAAGGGGCAGACGGTATCGGATTACACCGTAAAGCAACTTGCGCAGGGCGGCCTGATGGTGCGGGAAAAGCCCGGCCCAAGAAATTCGCTGGGACTGGTGAAGTTCATGTTCCCCAACCAGTACGACATCTACCTGCACTCCACGCCTGCAACCGAGCTCTTCAATCGAACGCGCCGCGACTTCAGCCACGGGTGTGTCCGTGTGCAGAAGCCCGCCGACCTCGCGGCATGGCTGCTCGACGGACAGAAGGACAAGGACGGAAAGGAGTGGAGCCTCGACAAGGTGCAGCAGGCCATGAATGCAGGCCCCAACAACTATCAGGTCAACCTCAAGACGCCGATTCCCATCGTCATCTTCTACGTCACCGCCGAGGTCGAAGAAGACGGCCACGTTCATTTCTTTAACGACATCTATGGCTACGACGAGAGCCTGAGAAAGACCCTCGAAAAGGGACCGCCGTATCCCATCCGGCCCGACGCGGTAGCCTCCAGGCCAAAGACCGATAACACCGTCTGATCCAGGGGGCCTGCGCTCTTAAGAAAAAGAGAGACTCCGCCCAAAAGCCGTTTCCGTCAGGAGTCATCTTCCCGTCGTCATCCTGAGCCACGCTTGCCCGCCGCTATCCTGAACGTAGTGAAGGATGACGATCTCTCAGCAGCTACACCTAGCCTTATCAGCTCCATTCCGGATCACCAAAAGAAACACCCCGTCACCGGACGGGGTATTTCTGCGTTGCTATTTCGTTTCGAGCTACTCGGCGGAAGCGCTGGTGACTGCCTCAGCCTCGGGCTGGTCGCTCTTTACGGTGACCTTCACGTGGCTGGTGACCTCGCGGTGCAGCTTGACCGGGACATGGTACTCGCCCAGCGTCTTCAGGGGCTCGTCGAGCGAGATCTTGCGACGATCGACGGTATAGCCCTTGGCCTCCAGCTCGTGCGCGATGTCGCTCGAGGTGACTGAGCCGAACAGGTGCTCGTGCTCGCCCACCTTGCGCTCGAAGACCAGCTCGACTTCGCCGAGCTGGGTGGCAAACGCCTCAGCGTCCACCTTCTCGCGCGCCGACTTGCGGACGGCCGAAGCCTTCATCTGCTCGATGACGGCCTTGTTGTTTGCAGTCGCTTCGATGGCGAGCTTCTGCGGCAGCAGGTAGTTGCGCCCGTAACCGTCCGCGACCTTGACGACGTCGCCGCGGTGGCCGAGCTTGTTGATGTCTTCCTTCAGAATGACTTCCATTGCAATGTCTCCGTTCCATGGTCAGGCCCTGCACACAAGGGCATGGGCCTCGACGAAAAGTTAGTAGCGCGTGGCAAATGCAAGCAGGGCGATGTTGCGCGACTGCTTGATGGCCTGCGAAAGCCTCCGCTGATGGCGCGTGCAGACGCCCGTCAGGCGGCGCGGAACGATCTTGCCGCGCTCAGCCACAAAGCCCTGCAGCAGCCGAACATCACGGTAGGAGATCGCGTCGATCTTTTCGGTGCAGAACTTGCAGACCTTCTTGCGCCGGAAGAACTTTCGTCCGCCCCCACCGGGGCCACCTGCGGGGCGGGCAGGCCGGGGGCCGCCAGGACCGGAGCTGGGACGGGATGAGGGAGCTTGCTGTTCGGGGGATGGAGTGCTGGTTGTCTCGTCAGCCATGAGTCATTTCCTCTTTCGTGGTTGGTGCCCTCGTCGCTCCAGACACGCTATGGAGTCTCTGGACATATCGCCCTGCAGGAACGGTATGGAAGCGTCTTCAGGCAAATGGTCTTGCGTCATGCGGTGTTCCGTTGGAACGCCGCAGATCCTTTGTTATCCGGCGCGAACTAGACCGCTGCAGTCTCTGCAGAAGGGCTCTCCGCCACAGGAGCTTCGGGAGCTACTGCCTGCTCAACGGCGCTGCGCTTCACCTTGCTGTCGCGGATTGCCTTGATCTTCGCCAGGCGCTTCTCTTCCTCGTCGATGCGCACCGTGATGAACTTGATCACCTGCTCGGAGACGCGCAGACGACGCTCGATCTCACCGACCAGAGCACCCTCGGCGACGATAGTCATCAGAACGTAGATACCGTCGTTGAACTTGCGAACCGTGTAGGCCAGGCGGCGGCGGCCCATCTTCTCGGTCGACTTGACCTCTCCGCCACCGTCGGTGACATTCTTTTCGAAGCCTTCAATCAGCTTGTCGAGGTCTGCCTCTTCCACGTCCGGACGGACGATGTACATCACTTCATAAGTACGGCTCATGCGTTTCACTTCTTTCTGCGAAGTTCTTCTTCGCACCGCCCGCCGTTGGTCTGCCGGGGTCGGTATGGAATCTACTGCGTTTATGCTTCTACTTCCCGCCGTCCGAATCCTTCTCCGGCCGGCGGTTGAACTCGTTCATCGCGGCACTGACCCCCTTGGTTAGCACCGTCTCGACTGCGATCTTCACGCGGTCGAGCACTTCATCCATCACCGCAAGCTCCTGCCTGCGCATTGGCGTCAGCAGATAATCCCTGCCTCCCGCCTTAATCTCTCTTCCATCCGCCAGCGCCGGCTTCCCGACCCCGATGCGGATGCGAATCCACTCTTCCGTCCCGAGCGCCCCAAGGATCGACTTGATCCCGTTGTGCCCGTTCGCCGAACCACGCTCCGCGATGCGGAACTGGCCCAACGGAAATGCCAGCTCATCGTAGAGGACGATCACGTCCCTTGCGATGTCCTCGATCCCCAGCTCCTTCACCAGTGCGGCGACCGAAAGCCCGCTCAGGTTCATGAACGTCTCCGGCTTTGCCAGCAGAACTTCCTCGCCTGCCAGCCTCGCCTTTGCCGTAAGCGCCTTACCCCGCCGATTGCCGACAACAACGCCATAGTCTTCTGCGATGCGGTCGATCGCAAGAAACCCGGCATTGTGGGGGGTGAACTGATATTCGATCCCTGGGTTTCCAAGTCCGACGATCAGCTTCACGCAATCCGTTCCTTCCGTACAAAACCAGTAGCCATCCCGAACCTGCGCCCGGGATGGCCATAAAACTACTTCTTGGCAGGAGCCTCAGCGGTCTCCGTCTTGCCCTTCTTGGCAACCTCGGGCTCGGCAGCACCTTCAGCAGCCTCGGCCGGAGCCTCTTCCTTGATGACGGTGATGTGCGCGACCGTTGCCGTCTCTTCGCCCAAGAACTTGATGGAGCCGGAGTGCGGCAGGTCCGAGATGTGAATTGCACCGTGCAGCTCAAGACCGGTGACATCGACGTCGATGTGGCTTGGAATATCGCCAGGAAGGCACTCGATCTCGACCTCACGCAGAATGTGGTCGAGGATACCGCCCTGGTTCTTCACTCCGGTGGGTACACCGATGAGCTGAACCGGAACCGAGACGCGCATGGCCTTGTCCATCGCAATGCGCTTGAGGTCGATGTGGAGCAACTTGCCTTTGATGGGCTCATTCTGCCAGTCGACGATCATGGCCTTGGTGGCTGCGCCGCCTTCGACGTTCAGGTCGAAGATGGTGTTGTGCCCCGACTCCGAGTGCAGAATCTTGGTGATGACCTTGGGGTCAACCGTAACGGCGACCGGATCCTGACCGGCGCCGTAGACGACTGCCGGAATCTTACCGGCGACGCGAACGCGACGAGCCGCATTCTTGTTGAACTTGCCCTCGCGGGGAGTAGCTACGACTGCGTCGAACGTGGAAACTGCCATTTGCCTTCTTCCTTTCGGGCACGGAATCTATTCCGCTCCCTTTGCGGCTCTGCCGCGTAAATTTTCCAGCCCCGGATGCCTGGGTTCTGGTTTCAGCTAATTGAAGAGCGAGCTGACGCTCGTCTCCATGTGGATGCTTTCAATCGCCCTGCCCAACAGACCGGCGATCGAAAGAACCTTGATCTTGTCCATCTTCTGCGCCTCTTCGCGCAGAGGAATGGTGTTGGTCACGACCACCTGCTTCAGCCGCGACTCGCGGATGCGCTCGATCGCCGGGCCCGAGAGCACGGCATGCGTGGCGCACGCGTAAACCTCTTTCGCCCCCTGGTCCAGCAGGGCATCGGCCGTCTTCACCAGCGTTCCGGCCGTATCGATAATGTCGTCGAGGATCAGGCACGTCCGGCCTTTGACATCGCCAATCACGTTCATCACCTCGGTGACATTGATATCCGTCCGCCGCTTGTCCACGATGGCCAGCGGAAGGTCCAGCTTCTTGGCAAAGAATCTCGCCCTC
The DNA here is from genome assembly GCF_010093025.1 of Edaphobacter sp. 12200R-103. Taxonomy (GTDB): domain Bacteria; phylum Acidobacteriota; class Terriglobia; order Terriglobales; family Acidobacteriaceae; genus Edaphobacter. Next base: position 3,101,878 of record NZ_CP048114.1, read on the forward strand.
TCCACGCCGCCGGCATCCGGGGAAACCACCGTCAGGTCCGGCAGGTTGAGATCCCGGAAGTAGCTCACCAGAACCGGGCTTGCGAACAGGTGATCGACCGGGATGTTGAAAAACCCTTGAATCTGGGCTGCGTGCAGATCGACGAGCAGGGCACGGTTCGCACCGGCCGTGGTCAGAAGATCGGCAACCAGCTTCGACGTAATCGCAACGCGGGGCCGGTCCTTGCGGTCCTGCCGGGCGTAACCGTAATACGGCATTACGACGGTGATGCGTCCCGCGGATGCGCGCTTCAGCGCGTCCATCATGATCAGCAACTCCACGAGGTGCTGATCCACGGGAAAACATGTAGGCTGCACGAGAAAGACGTCCGCACCGCGAACATTCTCGAGCAGTTGAAAATGGACTTCGCCGTCGGAGAAACGTTGCAGGCGGGCCTCGCCCATCGGTACTCCGACAAATTTGCAGATCTCCTCGCACAGGGCGGGGTTGGATGATCCGCAGAAGATCTTCATGCGCTTGTTCTCACTCGGCCGCGGAACGCGCTTTTTCTCCGCTGCCTTCGGCTGTCCACTGGATTGACCCTTGTCGGAGAGCGCCGGTACAGGCTGGGAGCCGGTTTCGGCCTCCTCAACCTGACCCTGAATAGGGGAAAGAACTGCAGTCGCGTCTTGTTCGTTCACGTTGAAACCTCCAGGCTGGTTGACCTTGAATAGTTCCTACTGCCTTCGTCTTAGCGAAGCCTTGTTGCGACTCCGCGTTCCATCAAAAATCCTTGTTGCGAATCCCTGAAAACTACCTAAGACTGTTCTTCAAAAACCTCTGACGCTGTTGACCGGCCCGTGTAGTTGTATGTTCTGCAGGCCGCAGACGCTCAGATTTTCCTGCTTCACTTCCAACGGCATGTTGCTGCCGTAAAAATCCCTAAACTGCTCTCTTTCGCTGGCGAACGACTCTCTGGCTGGGCGACCAGGATTCGAACCTGGACTGAGTGCGTCAAAGGCACTTGACCTACCGTTAGTCGATCGCCCAGTAATCGGCTGCATCGTTGCGGTCAGCCGAAGTCACTCTGCGAACATTCTCGTCCAGTACAGCGAGCGGGGCAAGGTTTGCGTAACAATTGCCTTCGTACCCGCGTCCTGAACGCGCTGTTGAGCCTGGCGAGCATCTGCCTCCGAACGGTACAGCCCGAACAAGGCCGAACCCGAGCCGGAAAGCGCAGCATAAAGCGCCTGACCGGAGCCATTACCCATCAATAAGTGCTTGATTTCGCGCAGGGAGGGATGGACTGGAAACACGACCCGTTCAAAGTCGTTTTCGATCCCGGTGCGGACAAGCGCGAGAAGGGTATTCTCCGCCAGATCATCCAGACAGCCACCCTGCCCTTCGGGCGGGGGAGAACTCTGGAAGATACCGGAAGTGCCTGGCTTCGCATAAACCGATGCGTAAGCGAGACTCAACTGTTCTAGCTTATCGGGTTTACCCGGCTGCGTCAATGAAAGCGCGTCCCAGTCCCGGAAGGCCTGCGGGGTAGACACTCCTACGCCGGGAATCGCGATGACGGCGGAAAAGCCGGGCAGGTCGGGGAAGGGGAAGACCTGCTCGCCGCGTCCCAATCCAAGAACCGAGCCCCCCAGCAGGAACAGGGGGACGTCGGAGCCGATCTCCGCCGCCAGCTCCAGCCGCTCCGGCCCGGGGAGCGATGCGCCCAGCTCGCGTTCCAGCCCGATCAGTGCGGCCACGGCGTTGGCGCTTCCCGCCCCCATCCCGCCCTGGACCGGAAGCCGCTTGTCGATATGGATGGACACCTGCGCGGTGATCTTCATCCGCTCCAGCGCGCGCTCCACCATCTTCCACGCCGTATTCCGTCCGTCCAGCGGAACCCGCTCCTCGTTGGAGCTGAGAACGAGCCTGGTAACGTCTGCCCGCCCAGCCTCAACCGTGACCAGATCGTGCAGCTCCAGCGTCTGGTAGAGAGTAGTCAGGCCGTGGAAACCGTCCTCTCGAGCCGGGCCGATGGCGAGGCCAAGGTTGATCTTGGAGTAGGAACGGACGCGGGTAGGCATGCGACTTCGATTTTACCTGCAGGCCCTTGCCGTCCCTGTTCCCTGTTCCCTGTTCCCTGTTCCCTGTTCCCTGTTCCCTGAAGAAGTGTCATCTCGACCGAAGGCCCGAAGGGCCGCAGCGGAGAGACCCCCGCATTTTGACTATGTCGCCCAGTACCTCACGTGAGGCAAACCATCCTGACCGGCATCCCGAAAATGCGGGGGTTCCTCGACTACCCCTTCGGCGCGCTTCGCTTGCTCAGGGTTCGCTCGGAATGACACAAATCACCCTCTACCCACTCATCACGCACGGCCCATCACGCACGCGCCATGATGCAGGAGGAGGCTGTCCCGGCCGTCTCCACGGGAACGAGCGGCCGCGCAGCCTCAAAGATGGCCTGGATCTCGTGGGCAGGCCGCGGTGTTGAGAGAAGGAATCCCTGGAACAGGTCGCAGCCCAGCCGCACCAGCTCTTCGTGCTGTTCCTTCGTCTCCACGCCCTCGGCCAGAATGGTGAGCCCAAGATTCTTGCCCAGCTCCACAATTGCCTTCACGATCGGGTACGACTCCGGACCATCGATATTGTGAACGAACGACTGGTCGATCTTGAGGGTGTCGATCGGCAGGGTCTGCAGGTAGCTCAGAGAGCTGTAGCCGGTCCCGAAGTCGTCCATGGAGATGCGGACTCCCAGCGCTCGCAGCGAGCTAAGCTGCTGCCGCGCCTGTTCAGTATTCTCCATCAGCAGGGACTCGGTAAGCTCCAGCTCCAGCAGTGCCGGTTCCATTCCAAAGTCGTCGAGCGCGCGCTGGACCTCGGCAGCCAGGTTGCCGCGCAGGAACTGAGGTGCGGAGACGTTGATGGCAAGCGGAACCGGGTCGAATCCATGGTCGCGCCACTCCCTGCTCTGGCGGCAGGATTCGCGAAGCACCCACATCCCGATGGAATGGATCAGTCCTGTCTCCTCGGCGATGGAGATAAAACGTCCAGGCGGCAGAATTCCCAGCTGCGGATCGACCAGGCGGACAAGCGCCTCCATCGCCTTGATCTCTCCAGAGGCCGAAAACATGGGCTGATAGTGCAGCAGCAGGCGCTTCTCGTCGGCCGCAGTTCGCAGGGAGCGCTCAATCTGCCGGGCCTCTTCCACCCGATAGCTCTGCGACCTCATGTAGCGCTTCCAGCAATTACGTCCCGCGCGCTTGGCCTCGTAGAGCCCATAGTCGGCCCTGCGCATCAGGTCGTCCAGGCTGGTGCCGTCGTCAGGATAGACCGCAAGCCCCAGGGAGAGGGTCGGCTTGAGCTGCACATCCATCACAGTGATCGGTTCCTGCAGGGCGTCCATCAGATTGTTGGCAATCGCCGCGCAGGCATCGAGCGAGTAGACATCGTCGGCGATGGCGATGAACTCGTCCCCTCCCAGGCGGGCCAGGGTATCGGTGCTGCGCAGGCGGCCCCTGATCCGGTCCGCCAGGGCCTTCAGAAAGCCGTCTCCCACCTGGTGGCCGAAGCTGTCATTAATCTGCTTGAAGTGGTCGAAGTCGATCGCCAGCAGCACTGCCTTGGCGCCCCGCCGGTCGGCGCGTCGGGCGGCGTCCTTGAAGCGCTGCGCCAGCAGTATCCGGTTCGGAAGCCCGGTCAGAGGATCGTGCTCGGCCCGCCGCAGAAGCTCTTCGTTCAGGCGCACGCGTTCGCTGACGTCCTGCGCGACCACCAGCGTAAGGTGCTCACCATCCTGGATAGTGTCGTGGCCCGTCGCCTCAGCCCAGAAGATACTGCCATCCTTGCGCTTATGCCGGAAGGGCCCGGCGACGACGCCCGATTGCGGATCGCGAAGAACTCCAATTACCCCCGGCAGGTCCTCCTTCGGGCGAATGTCCGTCACCTTCATTGAAAGGAACTCTTCGCGCGAGTACCCATAGGAACGAATCGCCTTGTCGTTGACCGAGATAAACTTCAGCGTCCGGCAGTCATAGGTCCACATGGGCAGCGGATTATCGTCGAAGAGCAGGCGATATTTCTGCTCGCTGCGCCGGATGGCCTCTTCGGACAGCACCTGCTGGTGAATGTCGGTCGAAGCACCCACCCAGCGGATGATCTCCCCGGAGTCGTTGCGCTGCGGCAGGGCCCGCGCAAGATACCAGCGATAGCTGCCGTCCTTCTGGCGAATACGAAACTTTTCGTCCAGGGGCGTCCCGGCGGTCAATGCAGCCCGGTAGCGCAAATCGAGACTGGGCATATCATCGGGATGAATCATCCGGACCCACTTCGATTCCAGTCCTTCTTCCGGCCGAAGGCCTGTCATATCGCGAAAACGATCGCTGAGGTAATCGATCGCCCCATCCGGGGTAGCCGACCACACGATCGACGGCAGCGCTTCAGCGAGGGTGCGGAAGCTCTCCTGGCTGGTGAACAGCTCTTCCTGGGCACGACGCTGCTCGGTCGTGTCGGTGGCCAGCAACACAAAACCGCGGACGCACCCATTCTCGTCCCGGTCGGGAGTATAGGAGAGGAGCAGATGATGGACCCGGCCTCCAAACTCAAGGGGGGCTTCAAAAGTCTGGGGGATCCCGGCGAGGACGGCCCGGACCTTCGGGCACAGTCTGCGGGCGTACTCTTTGCCTACCCCTTCCGCGATAACGCCATACCAGTGGCGCCCGACCATGTCCTCTGACGAGAGCCCATACCACTCTTCATACGCCCGATTGACCCACTGATAGCATCCCTGCACATCGATATAGGCGATGAGGGCAGGAACATTGTCGACGATCATCTGCAACTGACGGGTTCTGCGGACCAGCTCGCACTCCACCTTCTTGCGATCGGTAATGTTGCGTGCAATCACGAGGAGCGCTTCGGTTTCGCCGGATTGCGCTCTGATGGGAGTAATGGAGACATCCCACCACGTCTCCGGGCCCATGTCGGCGCTGAAGCATCCCTCAAAGCGCCCATAGCCTCCGGACTGCGCGACTGCCAGCGCAGCCTGCGCGGTGGAACGCTGTTCCTGAGGCCACAGGTCGGGCCACCGCATTCCGCGGGCCTCGTGCACCGTCTCAAGTCCCAGGCTACGCTGGCTCTCCGCGTTCATCCATCGGACCGTGCCATCCAGCGCAAGTATCTTCAGGTGATCGCGTGTGCTGCGGATGGTATGGCTCAGTATCTGGCTCTTCAGATTGCGTGGAATGGAATCGGAGGAGCAGCCGAAGCTGACCTGCAGCAGATCCGTACCTTCCAACTCGACGGCGGAGACCGTCGCTTCGACGGGGATAAGCCGACCGTCGACTGCCTGTAGCAGCAGAGGTTCCGATTGTTCGTCCGTTTCTCTGCAAAGGTCGCGTACGCCACCGTGCGTCATGACCGCGACAGAAGAGAAGCTCCTCCCGGCCAGCAGATGCCTCTCGGTCCGCAGCAGTCGTCCGAGCGCGGAGTTTGCAAAGACGATGACCTCCGATTCCACCAGGCATACAGGAACAGGCAGCGCCTCCAGCACTGCTCCCGCACTCCTGAATCTGCTATCGACAGGCGGTCCTGCTCCGTGGTCAGCGCCCAGCTTGGCTCTCACAACAAACCTCTAAAAATGCGCGTTAGCGTCCCCACCATCGGGAAGGCCCGTCCGCTGCGAGCATCCACATTTCCCGGCGAACATCAGGTACTCTCCATCTTCCAGAAGCTTGGGCTCAATGGTTTATCCCCCGTAAGTTGCACTGGAGAACCAGGAAGGAGGACGGGCTGCTTCATTCCTGGTGCAGGAGGCCCAAAGGGCCGCCGTGGAGAAGCCTGCCCTGAGCGAAGTCCGCTCTGTGATCCAGAGGCCGCCATGCGGCCGCTATCTCTCGACGACCTCGAAGGTTGCGGCAAGGGGAAGGTGGTCGGACGCGACCATCGCCAAACGGCTCCGCCAGAGCCCGGTGGAGACCAGCGAAAGGGGTGACTCGAAATAAAGATGGTCAAGCGTCATCAGAGGGAAGATTCCCGGATAGGTCCGCGGAAACTTCCAGATGTGCCGGGGCCGGAAGGTCTCGAACTCCCTGCGCAGCAGTCTCGTCGTCAGGCCGCGCGTCCACTCATTGAGGTCGCCCAGCACGAGCCGGGGATAGCTGCTCTGCTCCTGGGAGAGAATCTCTGCGTCGAACAGTCGTTTTCCCTGATGACGCCGTTCAAGAAAGCTGGTCCCCAGGTGAACGTTGAAGATGCGAAGGAGGCGGCTGCCGGCCAGCGCGACATCGGTCTGCAGGACGCCGCGCTCCTCGCGCCTCTGATGGGTCAGATCATGATTGCGCCAGTCCGTCAGCGAAAGCCGGGTCAGCGTCATGTTGCCGTAGGCTCCGCCATGCAGCGAACGGTTGCCACCGAAGGCCCAGGTGTACCCCGGCAGTTCGCTTGCGATTCTCTCGGCCTGATTGAACTGCGCCAGGCCCTCGGGAGCATGCACCACCTCCTGCAGGCAGACCACATCGGCATCCAGCTGATGAATCACCTCGGCGACGCGCTCCGGCGAGATCTTCTGATCCAGCCCACGACACTTATGCACGTTGTAAGTTGCGACTTTCAGTTGCGACATCTTCACGCTCACTGCTGACGCTCAAAGATCCAGCCCAGGACCTCTGTGATCCGTTCATGGATTGGACGGGATTTCCACGCCGCCAGGGTTACCTTTGTGGATTGCGCGAGATCGGCCTCAAAATCGATCTTCAGCCGTGCGGCCAGCTCGCGATCGCGCACGGCCAGGTTGACCTCGTCGTTGATCCCGAAGGAACGGTTGTCGAAGTTGGTTGAGCCGACGATGCTCCATACGTGATCGACGCGGAGAATCTTGGCGTGCATCATCGCCGGTTCGTACTCGTAGATGTCTGCTCCAGCCTTGAGCAGCGGGCCATAGCCTCCACGACTGGTGCTTCGGGTTAGAAAGTGATCGCTGCGCTCGCCCGGAACCAGGATACGGACCTGGACACCGCGCTCGACCGCAAGGCACAGCTCGCGCATCAGGCCCTTATCCGGCAGAAAGTAAGGCGTCGTGATGGAGATGCTGTGACGCGCTGACGCCAGCAGAAGCTGGAAGAGGACGCGGGCGCGGGTGGCGCCTCCGCCGGAGGGCGTGCTGTTGATGACCAGCGCCGAGGTCGGCTCAAGGCTCGAAAGCTCTGGAAAGTAGGCGCTTCCGATGAGCAGCTCCCCGATGGCTTCGAGCCAGTTTTCGGCAAAGGTTGCCTGCAGGTTCGCAACCGGCTCGCCCTCCACCCGCACCATGTCGTCGCGCCATGGTGCATGCCCGCGGACTCCCGTATACCAGTGGTCGCCGATACCCGCACCGCCGATAAAGCCCACAAGACCGTCCACAATCAGCAGCTCGCGATGGGTTCGATGGTCCATCTGGGTAAGGCGATGCCACGCCGGGGTGTTATACCAGCAGATCTTTCCGCCTGCATCGAGAAGCGGCCGAAAGAAGGCTCGCGTGATGCCGGCGCTGCCGAAGGCATCCAGCAGCACATTGACCTGCACCCCCGCTCTCGCTCGCTCGGCGAGAGCATCCAGATACAGTTGGCCAATCTGGCTTTTTTGGAAGATGTAGGCCTCGAGGTTGACACTTTGCTCTGCTTCCCGGATCGCGGCCAGCTCCGCCGGATAGAAGTTTTCTCCGTTGGTCAGCACCTCGAACCTCCCGGTGCGCTTTACGCTCGCATCCCCCAATGCTTCCAGCAGTCCAAGAAACTCCTCCGACTCGTTGGAGGGAAGCTCCTCTGAGCCGGTGATCTTGTACCTCGGCATAGGACCGAACAGGCCCGAGAGCAGGAAGAGCAGCAGGAGCAAGAGCGCAACACCGCCCAGCACAACGAGATGTGTGGGGAGAGTTACGGTCGCCAACAGCATCGGCACGGTTGCCATCTGCCCTTTCATCATCAGCAAGATGTCTCGCACGGCGTCCACGGAGATGCTTTCTACCGCATCCGGGTTCGCGTTACGAAAACCAGAGGATTATAAGGCTCGCTTCTCAGCGGCCTTCCTCTATGGTGTATCCACAGATATCCTGAAATCCGTTTGCGGTCATCCGAAAGATGCGCATGATCGCGAACGCGTATGAACATGGTAGCTGGATACGCGCTCCTGCCTCCCCTGGAGGTGTCATCCTGAGCGGAGCTTCTCGCAGCTTTATCGCGAGAAGCGTCGTCGAAGGATCTGCGGTCTGCTGGCTCAGCCACCATCCCACACCGCAGATCCTTCGACTACGCGCTGCGCGCTTCGCTCAGGATGACACCTCAGGTAGCGCTCAATGTCCAACAAATCAGTTCAATCGTGCAAAGTTGATCTGCGGATATACCCTCTACGCCTGCTGTTCTTCGAGCGCCATCGCAAGCTCTTCCCACTCTGCCGTCAGAACGGCTTTGTCGTGGCGCAGGCGATCCAGGTCGGAGGCATCCTTCTGCGACTGCTCGGCTGAGACGAAGTTGCCCAGGCGCTCTTCTGCGGTTGCGATCGCCTGCTCCAGCCGAGGAATCTCCTCTTCGGCAAACTTCAGGCGATCTTCCATCTGCTTCAGCTTAATCGGATTCACGCGCTTGACCGGAGCCGCGGGCGCTGCGGCGACAGTGGGAACCGGCTCAACCGCTACCGGAGGCGGAGCAGGAACGGCCACGCTGAGACCACTGCTCAAAGACTCGCTTACCTTCTCCGGGCCGCCCTGCTTGCGCCACAGGTAATCCTCGTAGTTGCCCGGATAGATGTGGACACGACGGTCCTCCACCTCGAAGACCCGCGTCGCCAGGCCGTCAATAAAGTAGCGATCGTGCGAGACGAAGAGCACCGTTCCGGTGAAGTTGCGAATCGCATCCAGCAGAACGTCCTTGGCCCGCAGGTCGAGATGGTTGGTCGGCTCATCCAGCAGCAGCATGTTCGAGGGCGAGACCAGCATCTTCGCCATGGCATAACGATTGCGCTCTCCGCCGGAGAGCACTCCCAGCTTCTTGAAGACATCGTCGCCGGAGAACATGAAGCATCCGAGCAGACTGCGCAGCTCTACCACAGGAACCTTCGGCGAGGCAGCGGCGATATCGTCCAGCATCTCGTTATTCGGATTCAGCACCTTGTACTGGTCCTGCGCGAAGAAGTCGACGATAGCGTTATGGCCGTAGCGGATGGTGCCGCCGGTGGGCGCCTCCTGCTCGCTGAGCATGCGGATCAGCGTCGATTTGCCAGCGCCGTTCGCACCGACCAGCGCAATGCGGTCGCCGCGCTCGATAGTGAAGTTCACGTTGTCGAGGATGGTCTTCTGGCCGCCGTCGGGTGTCGGGTACACCTTGGTCAGGTTCTCAACTTCGATCACCGTGCGGCCAGAAGCCGGTGGCTGAGGAATCGTGAAGTGGATCGTCGCCTCTTCTTCAGGAACCTCGATGCGCTCGATCTTTTCCAGCTCCTTGATGCGCGACTGTACCTGCTTGGCCTTGGTCGCCTGGTAACGGAAGCGGTTGATGAAGGCCTCCAGCGCCTCAATGCGATCGCGCTGGTTCTTGTAGGCGGCCATCAGGGTGGCGCGTCGCTCTTCCTTCTGGGTGACGTACTTCTCGTAGTTGCCGTGGTAGACGTGCATCCGCTTGTTCCACAGCTCGACGATCTTGTTGACCGTTACGTCGAGGAAGTAGCGATCGTGCGAGATCAGGATGAAGGCGTTCGGATAGTCGTGCAGATAATTTTCGAGCCAGTTGCGGCTCTCGAGATCCAGGTGATTGGTCGGCTCGTCCAGCAGCAGCAGCGAAGGCTTCTGGAGGAGAAGCTTCGCCAGCGCAATGCGCATCTGCCAGCCGCCCGAGAACTCCTCGGTCTTGCGCTGCCAGTCTTCGCGGGTAAAGCCCAGTCCTCCCAGGACCGCGCCCACCTGCGCATCGAGCGTGTAGATGTCGTGCACGTGAAGCTGATCGGCGATCTCGGAGTAGCGGTCGGCTGCAGTCGCATACTCCTTCGACTTCGGGTCCTTCTCGCTCATCACCGTCATCAGCTCGAGCGACTCTGCCTCGAGCGCGTGCAGGTGCTCGAAGACTGAGAGACATTCCTCAAAGACCGTCTTGCCCCGCATCGCGAGGCCGTCCTGAGGCAGATACCCGATCGTCGTTCCCTTGACGCGTGTGATCTGGCCATAGTCGAGCGACTCGACTCCTGCGATCACCTTCAGCAGCGTCGATTTTCCCGTGCCGTTGCCACCCACAAGCGCCGTGCGCTCGTTGGGGGTAATCAGCCAGTTGATGTCTTCATAGAGGAGCTTTTGGCCGAATCGCTTGCCGGCCCCGATCAGTTGCAGCATGCACTTCTATTTTCGCATCCTGAGCGCTGTCACAACTTTTTGACGAAGGCCTGACAGCTCCCTGACACCTCTTTTGTCCCGATCCAATAGGTTGGATTCAGTCTTCTTGCGACAGTGTTTCTCCCGGCCTGCTCTTGCGAACTTCTCCTGAAACAAGGCTCCGGGTTGGACACAAAAAGGAGCTTGCTCATGAACCGCATCCTGAACCAGATAACAACAGGCATCCTGCAACAGGCAGCGTCGAGGCGCTCCGAAACGACAGCTCCAGTAAAGCTTTATCTACCGATGGAATATGGGAGCTGGATTGCGAACACCTCCGTCGGTAACAGTGATGGCCCGGCGGCGGAATATCCCGCATCGGAGCTCTACTTTTCGCCGGGTCTAACGAGGGGACGGGTGGACTCTTCGGGGATCTGAATCAGATACCCCGCGGAGCTGATACAGGGCGACTAGCAGTACCCCTTTGCTCGGATGAGGAGCTGTGACTGCATTCCGAATCACAGTTCCTCATTTTTTTTCCTTCTTCCCTCTTCCTCATTTTTTCCCCTCGTAGCCGATTTCATCGCTTTCGTTCTCCCCGGACAGGGTTTCCGAAGAGAGACAACGGCAGAGCCCCTCTGCTACTGTCAAAGATGAGAGCTTGATGCCAGGTCAGTCCCAACTCTTTCCGGACCACGAACCCACTGTGTTGCCCCCACCTCCCGGCGATCCTGTTGAACCGAGACATGCCGCGGCTCCTGTCTGGCTGCAGCGGCTTTCGCTCTTCGTGCTGGTGCTCTTCTGCGTGTACCTGGGCATTCTGGTAATGCTGCTGCCGTGGTGGACCAGGGTGTGGGATCAGAACCTCTACATTCAGTCGCATCCTGCTCTCGCTGCGGTTCTGCACAACGGGGCCGTGCGCGGCATCATCTCCGGACTGGGGCTGCTGGATATATGGATTGGCATCTCTGAGGCCGTTCACTACCGCGACTACCGCTGACATACTTCCCTGCAGGCAACGAGGATTTCGATGGCACTTGACGAAAAGAATTCGCAGACAGCAACCCCGGCAACCCCCGAAGCTCCTGAGCCGCTGGAGATTGCTCCACTGGCGTATGAAAACCCGGACTTCATCAACTCCCCCGATGCCCGCATTCTCCGCATCATGTCCGAGTACCAGGAACCGCTCAGCCGTTTTCGTCGCGAGCGCATCCAGGACACCATCGTCTTCTTCGGCTCGGCGCGCTTTCGCGCTCTCGACGTCGCCGCCGCCAACTTCGAGTTGCTGGCCAACACCGGCTCGCGCGAGGCTGCAGCCGAACAGCCCGCTCGGCTCGAAGAGATCGAGCACGGCAAAGCCACCGGCGCACGGCTGCGGCTGGCCGGCGCCGCTATCGAGATGGCCGCCTACTACGAGGACGCCCGCATCCTCGCCAACATGCTCGCCACCTGGGCGAAGTCTCTTCCCGGCCCGCGCCACCGCTTCGTCATAACCTCCGGCGGAGGCCCCGGAATCATGGAGGCGGCCAACCGCGGAGCCTACGAGGCCGGCGCCAAGACCATCGGGCTCAACATCAAGCTTCCCTTCGAGCAGCAGCCCAACCCCTACATCACTCCCTCGCTCAACTTCGACTTCCACTACTTCTTCATGCGCAAGTACTGGCTGGTGTATCTGGCCAAGGCGCTGGTCATCTTCCCCGGCGGCTTCGGAACGCTGGACGAGATGTTTGAGATCCTCACCCTGGCCCAGACCCACAAGCTGGCCAAGAAGATCCCGGTGGTGATCTACGGCACACCCTACTGGAAGAGCGTGATGAATCTCGATGTGCTGGCGGAGAAGGGTGCGATCGCGCACGCCGACCTCAGCCTGTTCCGGTTTGCAGATACCCCCGAAGACGCCTTCGAGATCCTGAAAGAGGAGCTGACGAAGAACCACCTGGATTCGGACTACGAGAAGGCTCTGCAGGAACGGGCGCGCCGCGCCGCTGGAGCACAGGAGGTTCCCCACGATCCTGCTCCGACCGCGCAGGACATCCTGGGCCCGGACATCGCATCGACCCGGTAGTTGCTGTTGCTTTCGTTTCGGCGGGTGGTTGAGGCGTTATTCGTCTCCCATAACGATCGTGTCATCCCGACCGGAGCGCAGCGGAGTGGAGGGACCCCCGCATTTTGCCCGGACAGTCACGGTGTCTCAAGCAGGGCAATCATACCAACCAGCATCCCGGAATGCGGGGGGTTCTCCACTTCGCGCTGCGCGTCTCCGGTCGAAATGACACCTCTTTTGGAAGGGCGAGCGGTATGGTGCTCCGCGAATGGCACTTCTTTGAAGGTAGAAGACAGATTCCATTCGACTTCGCTCAGGGCAACCCATTCTCTTTCCTTCATAGACACGCATGCTGCTGAAAGATGCGTAATGCGAGGTTGAAAAAATGTGCTATCGTTCTTTCCCTGCTCTACCTCGAACGGAAATTTCGTTCGAGTCTCCCCGCGGGTGCGGTTCGGCTAAGCTTCGAAATTCAAGCTGAGAGGTCGACGATGCCTGATTCAGTGACGCAGGTCCTCAGTTCCGGTCCCGTTGGCGCCAAAGTCAACATAGCCGTCATGGGCGATGGCTTCGCCGCCGGCGACCAGACTCTCTACAACAACAAGGTCCAGGAGTTTCTCCTTGATGGCGTCTTCGGCCACGACTACTTCTACGAAGACAAACAGGCCTTCAACATCTTCCGCGTCAATCTGATCTCCGTCGACTCCGGCGTAAGCACCCGCCAGTACGACGAGCACGGAACCCCGGACGACCCTTCCGACGACACCATCACCAGCACAACCCTGAGGAACACGGCCCTTGGCTACATCTTCAGCGGGTCCTGGGCGCACTGCTGGCTCGAGGGAGGCGCCAACACCTCGACGCTGGTCAACAACGCTCTGAACAAGTGGGTGCCGGACTACAACCTGGTCGTCATCTTCCTCAATAACCCCAACTACGGGGGATGTGGAGGCGGCGGGTTCCAGGTGGTGCCGCTCGGAATCGACTGGCATGTCCTGGCGCACGAGTTCGGACACGGATTGGGCGCACTCGCCGATGAGTACTGCACCAGCAAGGTCTACTCCGGCGGCGAGCCCGGCAACGTGGATGTCACAATCAACACGAATCGCAACACGCTCAAGTGGAAAAACTTCGTTGCGCCGACGACCCCCATTCCGACCGGCATCGGCAACTGTGCGGGCTACACGCAAGGCACACGTCCGGCGGACTGGGACGACACCCAGAGCGTCGGCCTCTTCGAAGGCGGTGGAACCAACGGCACCGGCATGTATCGGCCGGTCATCAACTGCCGCATGCGCAGCAATACCCCGGAGTACTGCCCCGTCTGCTACACGCAGATGAAGCGCATCAACGACGCCAAGACCGAACACACCTTCCTCGACTGCCATACCGGCGACTTCAATGGCGACGGCAAGGACGACCTGCTGATCCACACCAACAACTCCATCCAGATCTTCCGCTCGAACGGAAGCCAGATGGACATCGTCTTCAGCGCTGTCGCGATCGTTCCCGGCTCGTGGCAGTTCACTGCGGGCGATCAGTTCTACATCGGAGACTTCAACGGAGACGGCAAGAAGGAAGTTGTCGTCTACAACTCGACCAACTGGATCATGCCGTATCTCGGCCTGCTTGCCGACGACGGCGCGAATGGCCTGCGGCTCATCGCCCGCTACGACGGCTCCATGCCGGGCTGGCAGTTCTCAAAGGACGACAGGTTCTTTGTCGGCGACTTCGACGGCGACCATAAGCAGGACCTGTTCGTCTTCAACGGAACCAACTGGGCCATCCCGTACCTCGGAATGCTGCACTCGACGGGAACCGGATTCCAGGTCATTCACCGCTATGACGCCAACATGCCAGGCTGGCAGATGACCAAGGGAGACCAGTTCTACACGGGAGACTTCAACGGAGACGGCAAATGCGATCTGTTCGTCTTCAATGGATCGAACTGGGTCTATCCCTACCTGGGGATGCTCTCGTCCAACGGCTCCAGCCTGTCGATGGCGCATCGTTACGATAACGTCCTTCCGTCGTGGCAGATGACCAAGGGCGATCGCTTCTATCCGGCGGACTCCAACGGCGACGGCAAGGTCGATCTCTATGTCTTCAACGGAGATAACTGGAGTATTGCGTACCTCGGCATGCTTCAGTCGACCGGGTCGGGTCTGAACATGGCGCATCGTTACGATGGAAGCGTGCCGGGCTGGCAAATGCGCAAACACGACCAGTTCTGGGTGGGCGACGTCACCGGAGACAGGAAGCAGGATCTCTTCGTCTATAACTGCAACGACTGGGCGACGCAGTATCTCGGCAGTATGATTTCCAGCGGTTCCGCGTTGTCCGCAACCTGGTCGGCAGACTGGGTGGGAGAGTGGAACCTTGGCACCGTCGACCGGTTTGAGCCCTGTAACTACGAGGGCGGCAAGGCGCATCGCGATCTGGTTGTGCACAACCACGACTGGCTGGGCCTTATCCGCTCCACTCCAACCATGCAGCTGCAGAAGATCTACTACCGGTTTATTCACAACTATCGGTATGGAAGAAACTGGTAAGGAGAATCCGATGGCTCTTCAAATCGATCAAAAGAAACCCGAAACGATGCAGGAAGGCGCCGATCTAAAAACCATTCGGAATCCGGGACTTCCCATGATGGCTGCCAAACCTGAGACGCCTGCCAAAATCAAGGGCGAGCACATGCCGAAGGAACCTGCGGTCAAAGTTCCCAGCGGAGAACAGGTCATGTCTCCCTTCGATCCCAAAGCGCCAGCGAAGCCCGGCAAACCCAAGGAAGGCTTTCAGGAGATGAAAGGACACCCCGGCATTACCGAGACGCAAACCTCCGGTCAGAGCTATCTCCGTCTGCGCATGCGTGTCACCGGCGACCGGCTCAGCGTCATCGACGTGCAGCAGGTGCCGGGTCCGCTGGTGCTTTCAGGCAGCGTGGCTGGGGAATATGCCTACGAGGTTCAGCTCGACGCCAAACCTCTGGCTGCAGAGGGAATCCTCGACGTAGGGGTCAGCCGCTCATTTCCTCGGCCGGGAACAAACGAGCACTTCATCACGCAGCGCTCCACCTTCGAGTTCAACGTCAGGCTGCCTCGAGCCGAGGTGCCGGATGCATCGATTCCGCGTCTCTCCATCGTCGTGTACCGCTTTGCGGATACCTCACCCAAGATGATCCAGGGCCGCATCTCCGCGCAACCCGGCCTGCAGGCGCATCCGGTGGCTCAGCTGCAGGGCATCCAGATTGAAGCTCTTGAGCCGGCGCTGCGGGAGAAGTTTCAAAAGGTATTTCCACGATTGACACCGTCGCGGCAGTGAACCTGTTCGCAAGCCCGGTTGACCGGCTGTAACCAACTCAGTCAACTGGGCTTGCGAATATTCAAGCATCATTCTCAGTGCAGTCATCGCGCTGTTACATCACAATCTCATACTGCCCCCGAGCGAGACAGAACGCTCGGAGGACCTATGAGCCAGTCGTCCATCTCCTATCTTTGGCGCGAACCGCAGGCCGTCCGCGGCTTCAGCACCGGAGTCTCTCTCCACAGCCATACCAATCAATCGCGTGAGACGCTGGACTTTATCGCCGACCTTTCGCGCGACTGGGGCGTGCTTCAGCCTCTCATGCGCTGGGCCGAGCAGCGTTCCCAACGGCTCTCCGGAATCCGTCCCGACTACGCCCACAGTTACTGGACGCCGCCGCTGACGCCGAGACTCGCCTTCGACCTGGAAAGCTCGCAGATCGAAAACAAGCTTCAGCTTCCCGCCCTCGTCTCGTTGACCGATCACGACGACATCCAGGCTCCGCTGCTGCTCCGCTCTGTCCCTTCGGCCCGCCACATTCCCATCTCGCTCGAGTGGACCGTTCCTTTTTACGAGAGCGCCTTCCACATCGGCGTGCACAACCTGCCCTCCGCCACCGGTCAGCAGTGGATGGATCGTCTCCGCGCCTTCACCGCACTTTCGGTCGCAGGACGCAATCCCCACCTTCTGCGCGAGATCATGGCAGAGCTCGACGAGATCCCGAACACTCTCATCGTCTTCAACCATCCGATGTGGGACCTCTACCGGGTCGGCAAGGAGCGCCACGAGGTGCTCGTCAACGAGTTCCTCGCCGTCTACGGCCAGTACATCCACGCGCTCGAGCTGAATGGACTGCGCGACTGGAAGGAGAACCGCGAAGCCGCCGAGCTTGCCGGAAGGTGGAACCAGCTTACGATCTCCGGGGGAGACCGACACGGTGTAGAGCCGAACGCCAACGTCAACCTGACCCGCGCCACCTGCTTCACCGGCTTCGTCCACGAGGTACGCCGCGAGCGCCAGAGCCACGTGCTCTACATGCCCCAGTACGCCGAGCCCTGGAAGCATCGCATCCTGCAGTCCACCCTGGACGCCATCCGCGATTATCCGCACTTTCCGGAAGGAGCACGCCGCTGGGATCAGCGTGTCTATCACCCTGACAGCAAAGGCGAGATGCGCCCGCTGGTCGAGCTCTGGACCTCAGAACGTCGCGTCGCCCCTGCCTGGATCAGAACCATCCTGGCCTGCGTCCGCATGATGGGACAGGCTCCTCTCTCCGGAACCCTGCGTTATGCCTGGGACGACTCCGCCAAGATGCGGGCAGCGCTGGCCAAACAGGAGGGCTGAGGCAAACGCCTCAGCCTGAGGAAACGACGAGCTCGAAAGACACGTTATCCCGCAAGCAGAGCAGCAAGCTCAAGAGTAAAGAGGTGTCATCCTGAGCAAAGCAGCATGCTCAAGAGTAAAGAGGGTCATCCTGACCAGAGCAGCAAGCTCGGGAATAAAGAGGTGTCATCCTGAGCGAAGCCCGAAGGGCGTAGTCGAAGGATCTGCGGTTAGGGAGGGCTGCTGAGCCAGCAGACTGCAGATCTTTCGACTCCGCTTCTCGCGGATCAGGCCGCGAGAGCTACGCTCAGGATGACACCTTTTGTATTGAACTGCGACACGTTCCACATCCGGATCAACTCCGTCGATCTCCCAGTGGGTAACTGCAATCGGCTAGGTAAAAGCCAGCCAAGATGCAGCCTGCAATCCTCGAAATTCCCAAAGCCCTCGATATTCGTCACAGATCCATTGACATAGCCTGCCTATGTCAATTATGGTCATCTGCCATAGACAGACTATGTCAATCATAGGCCGAGGTGATGCACGTGAAGCGAGACGAAATCCCGCCCGGAACCCTTTACCTCCTCATCTTGAAGGCTCTCTCCCTGCACGGGCCGCTGCATGGCTATGAGATGGCGAACTTTATCCAGCAGAGGTCAGAGGACGTCCTGCAGGTGGAGGAAGGCTCCCTCTACCCTGCCCTGCAGCGCATGTTACTGAAGGGATGGGTCGAGGCGGAATGGGGCGTGACCGCAGGCAATCGCCGCGCCCGCTACTATCGGCTTACGCAGGCAGGTCGCAAGCAGCTTGCGCTTGAGCTCTCGCAGTTCGAGCGTGTCTTCGGGGCCATTCAACGGATCACCCAGATCGCCTAAGGAGCTGCCATGTTTCTCGATGAATCTCTGCGCCGCATCAAGATGTTGTTCCGGGGAAGCCGTTTTCGGAAAGAGCTGCAGGAAGAGATGCGCACGCATCGGGAGCTGCGCGAACAGGAGTACCTGGACCGAGGCAGGAACCCCGTGGCAGCCCATCGTGAAGCGAATCGCCGCTTTGGCAATCCCGCCACGCTCCAGGAGAAGAGCTATCAAAGCTGGGGATGGAGCTGGCTCACCAGCCTGGTGCAGGACGTCCGCTACGGCGTGCGATCCATGTTCCGCAGCCCCGCTCTCACCATCGTGGCACTGCTCTCGCTTGCGCTCGGCATCGGCGCGAACACAGCCATCTTCAGCTTCATCGACACGCTGATGCTCCGGTCGCTGCCCGTCAAAGATCCTGCGCAGCTCATGTTCTTCGGCCGCGAGGGCGAATCGGGCATTACCGATGACATTGCATCAACCACCCTCTACTCCTATCCGTTCTTTCGCGAGATGCAGAAGCGGAACAGCGTCTTCTCCGATGTCGCTGCCCTCCTAAGCATGTTGGACACCATCCACGGCACCATCGAGGGGCAGGACGCCATGCAGCCCATGCGCGTGCAGCTCGTCTCCGGCTCGTACTTTCCCACTCTCGGCGTCCAGGCGATTCAGGGCCGCGCCCTCACCGAAGCCGACGACACGACCGAAGGCGATCATCCTGTCGTCGTGGTCAGCTACGCATGGTGGAAACGTGCCCTCGCCAGCGACCCCGCCGTCCTGAGCCGCAAGCTGATATTGGGCACAACGAAATTTGACATCGTCGGCGTAGCTCCCCCGGAGTTCTTCGGGACCAGCGTAGGAGAAGAGCCAGACATGTGGGCCCCCCTGTCGATGATGCACTCCGTGCCCCCGATGTGGGACGGCTACAAGAAGAACTTCTGGGACGGGATGTACGTCATCGGCCGGCTAAAACCCGGCGTCTCACCCGAACAGGCCACCTCGAACGTCAACCTGCTCTACCAGCAGATCATCCGTTCGTTTCCGGACGCCGATCTCAGCGAGCGAAACCTTGGCTACCTTCAGCGTGCTCACGTCGAACTGACACCCATGTCAAAGGGCCTCTCTTCACTGCGCCGCCGATTCTCCGATCCACTCCGGGTTCTGATGGGGATCACGGCACTCGTGCTGCTGATTGCCTGCGCAAACATCGCCAACCTCCTGCTTGCGCGCTCAACAGCGCGAGCCCGGGAACTCGCGGTGCGCCAGGCGCTGGGAGCAGGCCGTCTGCGCATCGTCCGCCAACTGCTGACCGAAAGCCTGGTGCTCGCGCTTACCGGAGGTCTGCTTGGCGTTGGCCTTGCGCGCATCGCTGACAGGCTGCTGCTGCGAATGATCTCCGGAGGGCCTGATCTCGTGCCTCTCGATGTGTCGCTCAACACGCATCTGCTGGTGTTTACCTTCGTGGTCGCGGTCAGCACGGCGATTCTGTTCGGCATCATCCCCGCCTTCCGCAGCACGCGCCTTGAACTGACGGAGGCCCTCAAGGATGGCCGCTCAAGCTCGTCCAGGGGCAGCTCGAAAAGCCGCGTCGGGAAGGTCCTCATCGTCTCGCAGATCGCGCTCTCGCTCGTCCTCATGGTGGGGGCTGTCCTGTTCATCCGCACCCTGATGAATCTCAACAACATCGACACCGGTTTCAACCGCGAGGGCGTTCTGCGGCTCGACATCGACTCCAACGTCACCGGCCTCAAGTCAGATGACCCACGCATGATCGCCATGTTCCAGCAGATCGAGCAGCGAGTGAGCGCTCTGCCCGGCGTGAAGGCCGCAAGCTTTGCATCGTTCCTCTTCAGCCAGGGAAGCTGGAGCACATCCATCCGCGTCGTAGGCCAGAATCTCAATGACCAGGTGAATATCAAGCACAACGTCGTTGGCAACGGATACCTCGCGACCATGCAGATCCCGCTCCTCGCCGGACGCAACTTCGGGCCGCAGGATACCGCCACATCGCACAAGGTCGCCATCATCAGTGAGCACATGGTGAAGGATCTGTTCCCCGCCGGTGTCAATCCCATAGGCCACCACTACTACGACGGTCTCGATGCCCTGCCGGACACCGAAGTCGAGGTGATCGGCATCGCCAAGGACGTCAAGTTCGGCAGCCTGCAGGAGCGCCCGCAGTACATCGACTACATGCCCAACCCGCAGCATCCCTGGGGTTACGGCACGCTGGCGGTACGTTACACCGGCAACTTCGAGACCGTCTCTCGCGCGGTCCAACAGGCCATCCACTCCGTCAACCCGCGGCTGCCCATCAGCAACATCGGCACGCTCGACGAGCAGGTATCGCGCACCCTCACCTACCATCGCATCGTCGCGCAGCTCTCAGCCTTCTTCGGCCTGCTGGCGGTCTTTCTCTCCTGCATCGGAATCTACGGATTGATGTCGTACATGGTGGGCAAGCGCACCAGCGAGATCGGAATCCGCATCGCCATCGGCGCCAGCCGCGCCAGCGTGCGCTGGCTGGTGCTGCGGGAGATTGCAGTCCTTACGGCCATCGGAATCGCCATCGGAATTCCCGTCACTCTCGGCGCCAGTCGCGTCGTGGGAGCAATGCTCTACGGACTTCACGGCGCCGATGCCTCGAGCGTCCTGGCCTCTGTCGTGGCTCTTCTGGCCGTCGCGCTTCTGGCAGCCTACCTGCCTGCAAGACGAGCAGCCAGTGTCGATCCGGTGATTGCCCTTCGTTACGAGTAGGTAAACCTTCCTCGAATCAGGATCGGACCGGACGGTGCACTGGATGACACACCCGAAACCTTCGCAGGAAAATGCGCTATCGCGCTTTACGATCCCCGCGCATCTCCTCTAGTACAGTAGTGCCATGCGCGCGCCGCGGGTTGCCTATCTCCCCGACTCCTATCACGAGGTCAACGGCGTCGCCCATACCAGCCGCAACTTCGTCGCCTACGCGGAGCGCCATGCACTACCCTTTCTCTGCATTCGCGCAGGTCAGCGGCAACCGCAGTTTGAGCACCTCACCGAGATCCGCACCCTGGAGCTTGCCCGCTCTCGCGCCGCCATCCGCATCGAAAAGGACCTCCAGTTCGATCCTCTCTTCTTCCGCCACGCCCCTGCCATCCGGCGTGAGCTGCTTCGCTTCCGCCCCGATCTGATCCACATCACCGGCCCCAGCGAGCTTGGCATCTTCGGCGCCTACTTCGCCTGGAAGCAGGGCATTCCCCTCGCGGCCTCCTGGCACACCAACGTGCACGAGTACGCCGCCCGGCGCATGAACTGGCTTACGCGCCGGCTTTCCGCGCGTTTCGCAGCACAGATTGAGCAGGGCGTCGAGCATGGCTCCCTATGGGCCACCACGCGCTTCTATGCATTGGCGCGTGTCCTCTTCGCTCCGAACGACGAGCTCTGCACCATGCTCGCAAAGGCCACCGGAAAACCGTGCCACCTGATGCAGCGCGGCGTCGATACCGAACAGTTCTCTCCCGCGCATCGCACACGCCCGCTTGACGATCCTACGCTGGTCCTCGGCTATGTCGGCCGCCTCTCCATTGAAAAGAACGTGGCGCTGCTCGCACGCATCGAGCACGAGCTCCTGCAGATGGGCATCACCAGCTTCCGCTTCCTGATCGTCGGCCACGGCAGCGAAGAATCAAACCTCCGCACCACGCTTCGCCAGGCCGACTTCGCCGGCGTGCTGCGAGGTGCAGAACTTGCCGCAGCCTACGCCAACATGGACCTCTTCGTCTTTCCCTCGTATACCGACACCTTCGGCAATGTCGTGCTTGAGGCGCTCTCAAGCGGCGTTCCCGCCATCGTCACCACGGGAGGCGGACCGAAGTACATCGTCCGCGATCAGGCGACCGGCTTCGTCACCACAGAAGAGGGATTCGCCCCAGCCATTGCCGCCCTCGCGCGCGACCGCGCACGACTCACCCAAATGCGCACCGCCGCACGGGAATACGCGCTCACCTGCAGCTGGGATGCGGTCTTTTCACGCGTGTACGACGGTTACCGCGAAATGCTAAGTCCGGCTCTCTGACATGCGGACGTGTCATCCTGAGCGAAGCGCAGCGGAGTCGAAGGATCTGCGGTGTAACAGTCGGTCGCCATCGCTTCACCGGCTTTCATTCCAAGCAAGCGCATCTTGCGCCCAGCACCCACGATGCCTCGCAGCACCGTACGCTGCCAATCGGGTTCACGCTCACTGCAGCCCGCGCAACCTCCGGCAAGCCTCTTCCAGATCTTCATCCTTCTTCGCAAAACAAAACCGCAGCAGGTCTTCGCCCTTGCCTGGCCGGAAGAAGGCCGACCCCGCCACAGCGGCAACGCCCGTCTTCGCCAGCAGCGAGCGTGCCTTCTGCGCGGCCGTATCACCGCTCAGTACGCCCTGCAATCCCGCAGTAGAGGCAAGGATGTAGTACGCTCCATCGGGAACATGAGGAGCCATGCCGGCATCGCGCAGCGCACAGACCAGCATCTCGCGCTTGCCCTCATGCTCCAGCGCAAGACCGGCGTAAAACGTCCTGCCCAGCTGTTCCACTCCCGCAGCCACGCCATACTGGAACGGCGCTGGAGCACAGACATACAGCAGGTCGTGAAAGTAGCTGATTGCACCCATCCACTTCGCGTTGGCGATGACATATCCGATACGCCAGCCCGTCACCGAGAAGGTCTTCGAGAAGCCAGACATCACAATCGTGCGCTCGCGCATGCCGTCGAGCGTCGCTGGCGAAAGATGCTTCGCGTCCCCGTAGATAAAGTGCTCGTAGATCTCGTCTGTCAGCACAAACAGGTCGAACTCACGCGCAATCTCCGCGAGCCCTTCCAGCTCCTGGCGGGTAAATACCTTCCCCGCCGGGTTCGACGGCGTATTGACGAGGATGGCCCGTGTCTTTGCGGTGATCGCCGCACGCACGCGATCAAGGTCGAGCGACCATTCCGGAGCAGTCAGCTCCACTGCCACCGGAACTACGCGCATGGAACGCAGCGCTCCAACGTGATAGCCATAGAAGGGCTCGAACAGCAGCACCTCGTCTCCGGGGTCGAACAGCGCCATGGCCACGGCGTGGAACGCTCCCGTGGCTCCGCTCGCCACCAGCACCTCGCGCTCCGGATCGACGACCATGCCCTGCATCCTCTCCGTCTTTTCTGCGATCGCCCGCCGTAGCCGCGCAATCCCATCCAGCCGCGTGTAGATGTTGTGGCCGTCGCGAATCGCGGCATTGGCGGCCTCGGCAACCACCTGCGGAACCTCGGTGTCGCAGACACCCTGCGCCAGGTTTACTCCACCCACGCGATCGCTCTCCACCGACATGGCGCGAATCTCCGATTGCACCATCCGCGGAGCAAGCTCGCTCAGAACAAGTCCGCGTCCCTTCGCAACAACAACCTGCGCCATAACCGATTTGCCCCCCATCCAGATTCACCTTTTATCTTACGTCTGCATCTCTCATGCCGCTTATGACTCTTTCGGCATCCTGTTTCAGCAGATAAATGGACGCAGCGAAGAGGACCAGGTCTTTTGCAAGGAACGCTACATTTCCCTGCATCGCCGGAAATCCGCCTGCCGAAGCGTTCCATCCATCCGGCATGAACGGAATGATGGTCAGTGTCGCAACGAACGAAGCTGCCGACCCGAGGGCGCCAAAAACGCCGAGTTTCTTGTTCCAGAATCCCGCAAACAAAAGCCCTCCAAACAACCACTCCGCCACTCCTAGAAACCACGAGGCTCCCTGGATGCCAAAGGCCGGATACATCCACGAGATCAGCGGCCCATTCCCGATAAACGGGATCAACGTATGGGCCTCATAGCTGAACCATTTCTGATAGCCGAAGAACAGGAAGATCATCACCATCGACCAGCGAACCAGTTTGTAATCCAGATCTTTCTTCAAAAGCCCTGACTTCTCCAGGATCCCGATCAGCAAATTCATCTTCGTCACTCCTTTTCCAACACCGAAAAACTCGCGGTATCGTTTGAATGACTCCACCTTACAAGCGTCAATTGAGCAATTTAATCCCTATATAACTCAAAATTATGCTAAAAAGTATCACTAATGTAGGCCGTAAACGTTATGGATTGGCTAAGTTCCCTTCTTGACCTTGTTGCCGTCAGCGGCCGCCTCGATATCCGTTGCCTTTATGCAACGCCCTGGCGCCTGGCTCTGGGTTCCTTTCAGCCGGGGGAAATTCCTTATCACATCGTCGTGAAAGGGGCTGCCGTATTGCAGAATCCGTCCGGTGGACCTCCTCAAAAGATCCATTCAGGGGACATCCTCATCCTGCCTCACGGTCGCTCGCATGTTCTTGAGGATGGCAGCGGACTGCAGCCTGTTAAGGCTTACCCCGAGAAGAGCCTCAATTTAGTCGTCGATAGAAATGCCGGAACCGGAGATCCGCTGGACATGTTGTGTGGCCGTTTCCTGGTAGCGCAGCCGTACGACCGTCTCCTGCTCGATTACCTCCCGGATGACCTGATCATTCGGGCGGGAGATCAAAGCACTCCTGCCGGATCGCAACTTGCTGCTTTGATCGAACTGATGCGGACGGAAGCAAACACCGGCACCTTAGGCGGATATGCCATGCTCAATGCCCTCTCCGCCGCTGTGTTTGCTCTGGCTCTACGTGTGGCCAGTGAATCGAACATCGTTCCAACGGGGCTGCTGGCTGCTGCGGCTGAGCCACGCCTTGGGCCTGCCCTGACGGCCATGTTTCAGGAACCCGGGTGCTCCTGGACCCTGCCCGAACTCGCGCGCCTCAGCCATATGTCGCGGGCGACCTTCGTCCGTCATTTCCGCCGGAAGATGGGGCGGTCGGCAAGCGATCTTCTCACGGATATCCGTATGACCCTGGCGGCAAGGAGATTGCGCAATTCCTCAGCGTCTACCGCCGAGGTGGCAGAATCGGCAGGCTATCTATCGGACGCCGCCTTCCAGCGTGCATTCAAGCAGCGTATGGGAATGACGCCGGCACAATGGCGGCGCGCAAAGCGCACCGTCTGAACATCGCCGGAATCACTCCGCTCTCTCCGCCAGATAGATCGCGGTATAGTCCAGGTAATTCTGCGCATATCGCGCAATCATCTTCCGGTCTTCCTCGCCCAGAGCTTTCTTCACCTTGCCCGGAACCCCCACCACCAGCGATCGCGGAGGAATTACGGTGTGCTCCGGGATCACAGCGCCAGCCGCGATAATCGAGCCCTCGCCGATGCGGGCGTCATTCAGGATGACCGCGCCGATTCCCACCAGCACATAGTCTTCCAGCGTACATCCGTGAACGGTGGCGTTATGCCCGATCGTCACCATCTCCCCCACCGTAACCGCATAGAGATTCCGCATCCCATGCAGCACGGCGCAGTCCTGCACGTTGCTCTTCGCGCCGATCCGGATGGAGTTCACATCTCCCCGCACGACCGCATTCATCCAGATGCTGGCCTGCTCTCCCAGCTCGACATCGCCGATCACCTGCGCTGAAGGATCAACGTAACAGCTCTGGGGAATGACCGGCGTCCTGCCCTGGTAGCTTCGAATCATCGACGCGCCTCCACCTGTTTGATTTTAACGGGGCCGCAAAACCGGGCCTGTCAGGATATCCACTTCAGGAGCCGGATGACCCCCATCGACGCAGGCTTGCGATGGGTGGAGACGTTGGTCCGCGAACTGATCTCGTCACGGTTCTTTGCGTAGTATTCGTAGGCCTTCAGCAGCATCTCCTCGTTGGTGAGCGTGGGCCTCCACCCCAGACGCTGCTTGATGCGGTCCGTGTCAAAGACAAAGCTCTCGGCGATCATCTTGTAGTGGTAGGGCCCAAGCGGCGAGACGCGCAGCTTATGCGCGGCCATCATGGCGGCGATCGTCGGCGCCTTTGGCAGCGAACGCACCTTCGAACGGCTGGACGACGCGCGGATGACGCTCTCATAAACCTCACGCATCGTCTTCACATCATCAGACCCGATATGGAAGAGATCCGACTTGCCATAGCTCGCGGCCTGAATACATGCGGTCGCAAGGTCCTCAGCATAGATGAACTGGTACCGATTGGAGCCGTCGCCGACCACCCAGACCGTCTTGTGATCGTCGATAAACTCGTAGAGGATCGCCAGCAGGCCCAGGCGCCCCGCATCCATGATGGTTGGGCAGCGAATGCTGACCACATCGAGATCGGAGGTAAATTCCTCCAGAAGTTTCTCAGCTGCGAGCTTGGACCTTCCATAAAGCTCGACCGGCGCCGGCGTATCGCGCTCTTCATGGACCGGATGGCCCAGGTTCGAGGCCCAGAGGCAGTTTGTCGAGACAAAGACGAAGGGACGGACACCGGCGTCACGCGCGGTCTCGGCCAGAAGCCGGGTGGCATCGACGTTGGAGGTCCACAACAGATGCTCATCCATCTTCATGCCATGCGCGAGCTGCGCAGCAACATGAAAGACAGCATCGAAGCGGTGTTCCGCAAAGGTGCGCTTTACCAGTGCGGCATCGCGGAGATCGCCCTGGATGCTGGTAAGTCCCGGAAGAGTATCTTCATCCTGCTCGAGGTCAATATTGACGACAGTGTGGCCTTCGCGCAAAAGGCGGCGCTTGAGAACTCCACCGAAGAAGCCGGAGGCTCCAGTGACGAGATAGTGGGCCACATGGGAGATTGTACTTTGCAGATCTTCGCCGCTGGAGTGCCGTCCGGATTCTGGCATACGTGGGCTATATCTTCTACAATCCAAAAGACCGTGAATGGTATGCGACGAATGGAAGCCGGAGCGCAAAGTTCTACCGGAAAAAATGGAAAAGGTCTGCTCACCTTTACCGGGCTTTCCGTATCCAAGTAGTTTTGATCGGTTCGATTGCAGAATGGCGTACTGCACCGGCCTGATTCATCTTCGCCGCGAGTGATCTTCAGAAAACATGCCTCAACAAGCTGTCATCATAGGTGCGGGCCCGGCGGGGTTGACGGCAGCGCTGGAGCTGCTGCGCAGGACCGGCATCCGGCCCATCCTCCTCGAGGGCAGCCACGAGATCGGCGGTATCTCGCGCACCATCCGCTACAAGGGAAACCGCATGGACATCGGCGGTCATCGCTTCTTCTCCAAGAGCGACCGCGTCATGCAGTGGTGGATCGACCTGATGCCGCCGGACGACCCTTCCGGCGTCATCAGCTACCAGGGCAGTCAGCGCGTGGTGGAGGTTCCCGCTGCTCCCCCCCAACATCCTCCTCTGCGCGGCATGGGCCCGCTCGAGGTCGACACCGAGACCGAAGAGACCGACGCCCTGGGCGAGGAGCACCGCGAGGCGCATGGCCACACCGAGACCGTCGTCACGCATGAGCCGGACGATAAGGATCTGGTCATGCTGATCCGGCCTCGTCGAAGCCGCATCTACTATCTGCGTAAGTTCTTCGACTATCCCATCACGCTGACCGCTACCACGCTCAGCAACCTTGGCGTCGTGCGAACAGTGAGGGTAGGGATGAGCTACCTCAAATCGCGTGTCACGCAGATCGCTCCTGAGAAAAGCCTCGAAGACTTTCTGATCAACCGCTTCGGACGCGAGCTGTACCTTACCTTCTTCAAGAGCTACACCGAGAAGGTATGGGGAACCCCGTGCAATGAGATCTCCGCCGAGTGGGGAGCCCAGAGGATCAAGGGACTGAGCCTGACGACCGCCGTGAAGCACTTCGTGAAGAAGACCTTCAGCGGCGCGAGCAAAGGCGGCGACATCTCCCAGAAGGAGACCGACACCAGCCTGATCGAGCGCTTCATGTATCCCAAGTTCGGCCCGGGACAGCTGTGGGAGCATGTGGCAGACCTCGTAACCCA
Organism: Edaphobacter sp. 12200R-103; assembly: GCF_010093025.1. Taxonomy (GTDB): domain Bacteria; phylum Acidobacteriota; class Terriglobia; order Terriglobales; family Acidobacteriaceae; genus Edaphobacter. Next base: position 3,129,528 of record NZ_CP048114.1, read on the forward strand.
GGGCGGCGGCGAGATCCACATGGGCTGGAAGGTGGACCGCATCCACTGTCAAGGCGACAAAGTCATCTCGGTCGAAGCCGTGAGTGATGCCGGAGAACGACGCACGTTCGCTGGAGATTATTTCTTTTCCACCATGCCGATGCGCGACCTGGTTCGGGCCGTCGATGCTCCTGTGCCAGCGAACGTTCGCGAGGTAAGCGAGGGCCTGCAGTATCGCGACTTCATCACGGTGGGACTGCTCGTCGACAGACTCAAGGTCAGGGAGCCGGACGGCGGCCTGTTGAAAGACACCTGGATCTATGTACAGGAACCGGACGTGCTGCTGGGACGCCTGCAGATCTTCAATAACTGGAGCCCCTATCTCGTTGCCGATCCTTCCAGGGTGTGGATCGGACTGGAGTACTTCTGCTACGACACCGACCCTCTATGGAAGATGGAGGACGAGGAGCTGAAGCGGTTCGCCATCGCCGAGGTGGCGAAGATCGGGATCCTGCGCGCAGAGGACGTGAGCGACGGACACGTCGTGCGCGTTCCCAAGACCTACCCGGCGTACTTTGGAACCTACAACCGCTTTGAGGAGCTGCGCGCTTTTACCGACTCCTTTGAAAACCTCTTTCTCGTAGGCCGCAACGGCATGCACAAGTACAACAACCAGGACCACAGCATGCTGACAGCGATGGCTGTGGTAGACGGCCTGGCGGCTGGTAAGGTGGATAAGGCCGCCCTGTGGAACATCAACACCGAGCAGGAGTATCACGAAGAAAAGAAGTAACGCTCCGCAGGCCGCCTCGGAGGACGATGAGAGTTCGATCCCTTGTGCTGATCTCTGCTAGCCTGCTTTGCACCCCCCTGCTGTCTTCGCAACCGGCGAAGCCTGCGGCAGCGCAGGTAAACGCAATTCAAGACGCGCGGCTGGCCGGCATTCGCGATCTGAAGGGAACGATGTTCCACGTGCAGGGAATGGACCTTGATTCCACGCACGTATGGGTCACGTCGGTCGACATCGAACACAAGCGCGGCTTCCTGCATCAGTTCAATCGCGAAACCGGCCAGTTTGAGCGCCAGGTGGAGCTGACCGACGGCGTGCGTTTTCATCCCGGCGGCATCTCCGTGGATGGCGATTTCATCTGGGTTCCGGTTGCGGAGTATCGTCCGCACAGCTCCGCGGAAATTCTCGAACTCGACAAAAAGACGCTCGCGACCAAGCGAAAGATCGTCGTCGAAGATCATATCGGGTGCGTAGCCGTGGTTCCTGAAGGACTGGTGGCCGGAAACTGGGGAAGCAAGCAGCTCTATCTCCTCGACCATCAGGGCAAACAGCTTCGCGTCATCGACAGCCCTTCGGAGACGCAGTATCAGGACATGAAGTTCGTCCGCGGTGAGTTGGTCGCCTCGGGAAATCTGGACCGCACCAGCGGCACCATCGACTGGTACAGCTGGCCTGCGATGAAGCTGGTGCGCAGCCTGCGCGCCGGACAGACCGATCGCGGAAGGCCGCTCACCATCGAGGCCATGGCCCTGAAGGGCAGCGACCTCTTCCTGGTGCCGGAAGACGGCCCCAGCCGCCTGTTCCACTTTGTTCTCGATAAGCCATAAGCTGGAAAGAGGCAGCCCCAGCGCCCGAGGTAATTGGATGAGGCGGTTTCTCCTGTTGTCGTCAGTAGCCCTGGTTGTCCTGGTAGCTATGTACCGGCAAAGAATATTCCTGCGCGATCCGCTGGCGAAGGTGTACCGCGACGGCGTCCGGCAGCAGGGCGTTCGCGTCTACATCAACTATTCCAATGACATCCTCGTAGAGGGCTCAGCCGATAACCAGTTCTACATGGTGCAGAACTGGAACCGCCTGCCCGGCGTTCCTCAGTCGCTGACCTGCATGCATGCGATGCTGTGCTGGAGCGACCATGACCACGCCACCCTGCTCCCGCTGGCGGGAAGTGCAGGTCCGGCGACGATGAGCGATCGCGAGATAACGTTTCGGCAGACTGACGGTGGCGCTGTCAGGGTGACCCTGCGATAAACAATCAGGAGGAGAAGGACGATGAGCGATGGACGCGAAGAGCGCGAGGAGCAGGAGCAGAGGCGGAAGTGGGACGAAGAAGAGAGGCTCAGAAACAAGGGCGATCGGCCGTATCGCGAGCGTGAGTGGGAGGAGCAGGGGAGGGAGCCCTCCTGATGCTCAGGCCGCGATCGTTCCCTGGTGAAAGAGCATCTGCCACTGGTCACCACGCTTGACCCAGATGGAGGAGTGGTGCGAGGTCGAGTTGGCCGTCGTCACGTGATAGGTCGCCAGCGCCGCGTTTTCTCCCAGCGCATTGACGTAGAAGTGGCTCATGGTGGCACTGCGCGCCGAGCTTGAGTTCAGGGCATGGACCAGTTGGTTGAAGTTGAAGATACGGCCCGAGGTGCAGAACTCTTTGAACTCAGGAGCAAGAAGGGAGGCCAGTTGGCCGCGGCTCGTCTCGCGGTCCGGATGAAGCAGGCGTTCCTCAAGGGAGTGAAGGTGTTCCTGTAACTGTGCCGAGGTCATAGTGTGTATTTTGACGTCCTGCTCCTTTCTAGAAGTTTCATCAGGGTAGCAAAAACAAACGCCGTCCCGAATAGGGACGGCGCTTGCTGTAAGGAGAGCCGTTAGAAATTGAATTTTCCGGCGAGCTGGAAGATGCGTGGATCGGCAGCGCCGGTGGCGTTGCCGAAGGTGCCGGAGTTCCGATTGGTGCTGAAGCCGGTGAAATTGGGATGGTTGAGAACGTTGAAGGCCTCCATGCGCAACTGGAAGTTGAGTCTCTCGTGAACCGGGAAGATGCGGCTGACCGCGAGATCAACGTTGTAGTTGCTGGGAGTCCGCATGGCGTTGCGCCCCAGGTTGCCCAGGGTCCCAACAGCGTTCGGCGAGAACGCATCCTTGTTCAGGTACGAGAGTCTTGCCCCCGTTCGCTGTATTGAGTTATGGGTATAGGTATCCACGCCCGATACCAGATTCGGGCGATCGAGGTTGATTCCGGTGCGCGAGTAATCGACGCCGGAGGTGATGTTGAGCGGCAGCCCACTGGTGATGCGGATGAGCGGCGCAATCTGCCAGTCATTCGCCACTGCTTTCTTCCAGCCTGTGAGCGAAGCGAAGTGACTCGATGCAATCAGGGTGGTGTTGAAGATATGGCGCACATCGAAGCCGCAGGGGCCGCGATCGAGCCGCGCGTTGTGGGTGTGTGCATAGAGCGGAGCCGCGATATCGCCCGTCGTGTCGCTGATATCGCTGCACTTCGACCAGGTGTAGTTCGCCAGGAAACTGAAGTTGTTCGACATGCGATGCTGGATCGCAGCAATCATGCCGTTGTAGCTCGACGTGCCGCCGTCGGTAATCAGCGTCATGGTGGGGCTGTAGCCCTGTCCTTGGACATTGTTGGCCAGAGTCAGGGGAGTACGGTTATTGGGGTTACCCAGCGTCGAGCAGTCGGTACCCAGCTTTCCTTTCGGATCAGGATTGGTCGCCAGAGGTCCGCAAGAGCCTGGCCCGGTCCACTTGCCCGGAATATAGATTGCTGCGTTGATGCCGGTGCCAAGCCACTGGTGCGCCTGCTGGTTACCGAGGTAGTTCAGTGAGAACATCCAGCCACGGCCAAAGTCCTGCTGAACGCTCGCAGTCCACTGATAGATCACCGGGGTCTGCATCTTCCGCTGAAGCAGGATCCACAGGGTGTTGGTTGGGAACTGCGACGTAGCATCCGGCGGAAAAACGCCGGGGAAGGGATCGCCGCCCGGATAGCCGCGCCAGGGCTCATCGAAGGGAAGGTTTCCGTTGAGGTCGATCTCGTTGACGAAGGGAGGATTGGAGGCGACGCGTTGCGACATGTAAAGCGGGGGCGTGTCATACATCGCAGCAGCACCGGCGCGGAAGACCGTCTTTCCCGTTCCAAAGGGATCGAGAGTGAGAGATACCCGCGGCGAAAGATTCGTCATCTGGTTACTCGTAAATGACTTGGAAACTCCCCGGTCGCCATAGTAGAACGATCCGGCAGGCGCGTTCGGATACTTGGTCGAGTGCTGACCGGCATCGAAAGCTGCCCGATCGAACGTGGAGCCACGACGGAACTTATCGACCTGGAAGAGATTCGGTTCCCAGCGCACGCCGTAGTTGACGGTAAGCCGTGGAGTCAGGTGCCAGGTGTCCTGCGCGTACAGACTGAAGGTCGTCTGACGGTAGGTGGTGTCCTGGGTTCGGCTCTGGCTGAAGGAACTCATCTGGCCGGTGAGGAAATCGGCCAGCGGCTCGCCCGTGAGGGTTCCGTTGAAGTTGTAGCTTCCATTGAACAGATAGCCCGTGCGGGTATTGTCTCCGGTACGGATGATCTCGCCGCCGAAGGCGATCTGGTGCTTGCCGACCAGCCAGTCGACGTCATCGGCAAAGTGCTCCGTATTGACGTTGAAGTAGCCCGGTGCGCAGGTGCCGCAGCCTACGTTGAAGCCGTTGGTGATCGACATGCGCAGATCGACCGGAGCGTAAAGAAAGATGTTGACGCCAAGAGTATTGGCATTGATGCCGCCCGCCGTCGGTCCACGGTTGTTGCGACGGCGAGAGTAGGTGCCGTGGAAGGTGTTGACCATGTGCGGGGTGAAGATGAAGGTATCGCCCAGGGTAAAGCTCTGCACGCGCATGTCGTTGCCCGGCACGGTGGTCAGCAGGATATTCGTTTGCGAATAGTAGGAGGGCAGGTTGTAGTTCGTCAGGAAGTAACGGCCAAAGAGCGAGTGGCGCTGGCTGAAGGTGTAGTCGATGCGACCAATGTACTGGTCTTCGGTGTTGTTGGCCGGAAGCCCTACATTCACAAAGCCGGCAGAATTCGCCTGCGACAAAGGCAGGTACTTGATCAGGTTCAGAGCCGCCGGGCTGAACGTGGCCGGATCAATCTTGAGTCCGCTCGTCTTGCGGGCGCAATTGCCTGTAGTGAGATTCTGGGTGAAGTCACCGGCCAGCATGGCAGCCGTCGGCAGACAGTAGCCGGTCGAGTTGCCGGTCTTGTGCTCGCGCGTTCCCTGATATCCGCCGAAGAAGAAGAGCTTGTCGGTGATGATCTTTCCGCCGAGAGTCCCGCCAAACTGGTTGCGCTTGACCGTGTCCTTGGTCGGGGAAAAGAAGTTCGTCGCGTTGATGACGTTGTTGCGGACGAAGTCAAAGATCGTGCCGTGCCACTGGTTCGATCCTGAATTGGTGACCACGTTCACCAGCGAGCCGGGGTGGATGCCATTGCGGGCAGGCAGCGAGTTCGATTCGACAGAGAACTCATGCAGAGCGTCCGGAAAGGGATACGGCAGATTGACATTGGTGAAGTTGTCCGTATGGTATCCGCCGTCGAGCACGTAGTTGTTGTAGTTGCCCTGGCTTCCGGCGACCGCAATCACGGTAGAGCTGGGATAGTTCTTGCTGCCGACCATGTCATTGCTCGGCGCGGTCACGGCGCCTCCCGAGACGAGCACCAGCTGGGTCGCCTGACGGCCGTTCAGCGGCATCTCGGTAATGCGAGCCTGGTCGATGACCTGCTTGAAGGTGCTGCTCTCCGTCTCCAACGCTACGCCAGAAGCCTCGACATTGACCTGCTCGGTCGTCGCGCCCACCTGCAGGTGAGGATTGATGGAGATGTTGTTACCGACTTCAAGAACACCAGTCTGGGTCAAGGTCTGGAAACCCTGGGCGGTCACGCTCAGCGAATAGGCACCAACGGGAACGTTGGGCATGGCGTAGACGCCCTGGTTATCGGTGGTGGAGACACGCGATACGCCGGTGGCGGTCTGCTTCAGCGTCACGATCGCATTGGGAACAGCGGCCCCCGTAGGATCGGTGACTGTGCCCTGAACACTGGCAGTTCCGGCAGCCTGCGCCCACGCTTTGGGAAGCATCATAAGCGGGAGCAAGGCAAACAGGAAAAGCAGATTGGATAGTCCACTTTTTGATTTTTTATGCATGGTATGGCCTCAAAAGTAAGTTCAATAAAATGTTTTCGACTTTGGTTGGATCTCTGGAAAATGCGCGGATACTCCGCGAAAGGACTATATGGAGGCGCCTTCACGACTGTCAACAGGAAACCATTCCCCTTTTGAAGTTTGAAGGTGCGAAGTCGGGAACATGGTCAGACCAGATGACCGTGCGCCTGCCTATCTGCGAGCCAGCGCAACCCGCGGAATCGCCTGCAGATCGTTGACGAAGCCGACGTCGCGCCAACCGGAGAGAAGCCCTGCGATCGCATCGCGCTGGCCATGCCCGATCTCCATGGCCAGCAGGCCTCCCGGTTTCAGCGCCTTGTATGCCTGGGGGATAAGCCGCTTATAGATCGCCAGGCCATCGTCTTCCGCATACAGCGCCGAGGCAGGCTCGTATCGGCTCACCTGGGGATGAAGCTGCGCGGCCTCCCCGGCAGGAACGTAAGGTGGATTACTGACGACAGCGTCAAAGAACCCATGCCACTGGTGGGACGGAAGTGCGTCCAGCAGATCGGAGACGACAAACTGCATCCTGCTCTCGACTCCAAGAGCGGCTGCGTTGCTCCCGGCGACCTCAAGGGCAGCCGGCGAAAGATCCAGCGCGTACACCGAGGCCAGCGGAAGATGATGCGCCAGCGCGATGGCAATCGCTCCCGACCCGGTCCCGATATCGGCAATGGCGACCGGACGGTCATGAGGCAGTCGCTCGAGAGCTGCTTCGACCAGGTGCTCGGTCTCCGGACGCGGGATCAACACGGCGGGCGTAACGCGAAAGGCCAGCCCATAGAACTCCTGCGAGCCCACGATGTACTGGACCGGCTCATGCTGCAGTCTTCGGGCAATGCACGCCTCATAGGCCTGCACCTGTTCGCTGTTGAGCAGCCGCGCAGGGTCGGAGCGCAGCACGGTGCGCGGAGCCGCGAGCACATGGAGCAACAGAAGCTCCGCATCCCGCCGCGCCGTATCCGCAAGAAGAGGATCCGCTGCCAGGCGGTCTGCTGCATCGCGCAGCGCCTGCCGAAGCGTTATGGAAGCGCCGGACAGCTCACATGCTCCTGACCATAATGACGTTGCCGTCCGGGTCCGAGATCGTCAGGGTATCTTTGGATTGCAACATCGTGATGTGCTGCTTGTGCAGGAGGCGGCGCGACTTCGACAGATTGGTCGACCGAAGAATAAAGCGCGCCTTCGGCCCCAGCGCATCCGCCTTGACCAGCTCAATCTCCTGGCCGGAGTTTCCGGGCATGTGCAGAAACATCGGATCGCCCGCGATGGACTTGAATGAGAGCTGGTTCAGGTAGAAGTCCCGTGCGGAAGCAGGGTCGCGCACGGCGATCGAGACCGAGACGATCGCATCGCCAACGCGGTCCTCGCCCAGGTGCTTGCCGCGGTCGTTGAAGTGCATGGAACCGGGCTCGTACTGGGTGTACTCAAGGTTCTGCGCGGCGCCGTTGGCGTCGATCGGCCCCGCCAGCGTGAACAGAAGATTTCCGGCGCCGGCCTTGCGAACTTTCGTCGGGGTCAGCCCATGCTCCAGGTAGTCGTCGTGGACGGCCTGCAGGTTGTCGTCTCCTTCAAAACAGACATGGAGAAAACCGATCATGGACTCTTTCGGCACGTCGGGGTTCGCCGGATAGAGCTCGATAAACTGATGATCGTTGATCTTGATGAAGCTCTCGCGCGGTTTATCCTGCTTGTCCTTCAGCAGAAAGGCCTCTTCGTAGCCAAGCTTCTGGTAGAACTCGCGCGCGGCATCGAGCGAACGCACACGCATCGCGATATGCGCAATTCCCGCCAGCGGAGGAGCCTGCTGCGCCCGTGCAAGCGGCGACAGAAGAGAGAGGACGACTGCTGCAAGGCTGAAGCGGAAAGCGCGGACGAATCGGGGCATCAGTGAGATTCCTGGAACCAGAGTCTTGGAGTCGTCTCCATTCTGGCGCAATCATTTGGATTCGTCATTCTGAGCGCAGCGACGAATCCCTGTATTTCTGCCCGTAACCCCCTGAATGCTACAGGAAATACCGGGATCCTTATTCTGCGCAAAACTCCGGATCAGAATGACGACTTCTTAACGACTATACCCGCGCCTTGCAGTTACCATCGGCGGTCTGGTTATTTCGTCAGCTTCAGCAGCACGGCGCCGTGGCGCGGGATCGTGAAGACGTCGGTGTCCTTGATGACGCCAAGGTCCTTATGGGACCACAGATCGCGGGCATGGGCTGTTCCCGATCCGAAGCCGGCGTCCTTCAGGTGCAGCGTAAGGCCGTGCATGTTGTGCTGATCGTGCGAGACGTTGAAGATGGCCAGCGCAACCGAGCCGTCCGACAGCGGACGCGACCAGATCTCGATCTGATCGCCCGCCCACAGGCGATCGCCCTGCCGGCCCAGCTTGTCCTGATCGATGGCGATGACCTCCTTGTTGGTCAGGATGGAGCGCACATCGTCAGACATCTCCGTAAGGTTATTGCCTGCCATCAGCGGAGCTGCGAGCATGGCCCAGAAGGTCATATGGGTGACGTTCTCCTCGTGTGTCAGCTTGCCGTTGCCCACCTCCAGCATGTCGGGATCGTTCCAGTGGCCGGGACCGGCATACTTCGAAAGCCCCGCCTGGTTCAGCGCAATCAGCATCATGCTGCCGTACTGGGCCCTGATGTCATCGGTGGTCCGCCACAGGTTGCCGCCAACCTTGGGAGCCCACTGCCACGACTGATCGAAGCCATACTGGCACAGGCTGTAGACGATGGGGCGCCCTGTCTTCAGAATCGCCTGGTGCATCTTCTCGTAGGCGTCGATCATCATCTTGTTCTGCGCGGGAACATCGTTGGGATGCTCTTCCTGCATGTTCTTGCGGAAGCTGCAGAGGTCATACTTCAGGTAGTCGATGCCCCACTCCGCGTACATCTTCGCGTCCTGCTCCTCATGGCCCAGCGATCCCTCGTAGTGCGCGCAGGTCTGCGGTCCGGGCGAAGAGTAGATTCCGATCTTCAGTCCCTTGGAATGCACGTAGTCGGCCAGCGCCTTCATGTCAGGGAACTTCTCGTTGGGGTGGAGGACGCCGTTCGCATCGCGCTTGCCCTGCCAGGTGTCGTCGATGTTGACGTAGACGTATCCCGCATCGCGCATGCCGCTTGAGACCATCAGGTCGGCAGCCTTGCGGATATCGGCATCGGTAACCTTGCCGGCAAACCAGTTCCAGCTGTTCCATCCCATAGGCGGTGTCGCGGCCAGCTGTTGGGCGGTGGCCGGCAGCGAGACGGCGAGAAGAGCGACTACAAAAACAAGACAGCGGCGCATGCGTAAGGTTCCTCCTGAAATTGTGAAGAAGTTTATAAGATTGATTTGAACCCTGCTTGTCAATTGCAGATGCCCCGGTTGCGTACAGACGAAAGTCATCGCCGCAGCGAAATGACGCAGCATCGAGATTGCAGGGGATATGCTCGGGTGCGCAGCCTCCTGAAGAGAGGCGCCCGGCCTCTTCGGGGTAAACAGCCTCGACGCAATCGAAGACAGCAGCATCGAGCCTCCGTTTCTATCGATTGCACAGGAGATAGTTCCCGCCGCTCTCTGCCACAACTTTGAAAGCCCCGTCCAGCAGCGTCTTCAGGTGCTGCATGTCGCTCCCATAGGCCAGCAGATAGGTTCGCTGCGGGCTCATCCAGTGCGCCTTAAGCTCTGCATCGCCAATAAATATCTGCTTCGCACCGGGAGCATAACTTCCATACTCAAGATTCGCGCTCCTTCCGTTCCATAACAGCGCCGTCCTGTTCGTATAAAAGAACGTTGCTGAGAAGGCATAGTACGCATCGCCCTCAATCAGATCACCCTGGGGCGCACGCTCCAGCGCCTCCACCAGCCGATAGGAGCTCAGGTAGGGATCGAACGTAACCAACGCCAGCCTTGCCGCCTGCAAGAACGCGAGCATCATCAGAACCAGCACCGCAACCGTCGCGCCCGTCCTGCGGACGTGTAGCAGGCCGGCCACCCCAATAAGCAGACCGCATCCTGCCACCGCCAGCGGAAGCCGCAGGTAAGCGAACGCCTTCAGCGTAAGGTCACTCATGTGTCCGAGCGACAACGTGTACATCTCCGGATTCTGTGTCAACGCGGCTGAGATATCCCCGGGCGTTGCGACCCTGGCCGTATAAACCAGCAGAAATACAATGGCCGCAAGGCAAAGGCTCAACACGCCCGCGAGCACCATCCGGGCCACGCGTGGGTACCTTTCTCTCATCGCCAGGTGGCTTCCCAGCAGCATCGCCAGCGCCGGGTAGATCGGCAGCGAGTAATACTCCTGCGTCGTCGACAGCGTAAAGAAGCACAGGATAAACAGCACCCATACCAGGCACAGCAGCCTCACCTGCGCCTCGCGCGTGCTCATCTCTGTCCGATGCACCCAGCCGCGCTTCAGGGCGACCGGCAGTGTCAGCGAAAACGGAAACAGCCAGGCAAAGTGCAGAAGCCAGAACCACACGCGCGGAACCGTGTTGTAGTCCCGCGGATAGCGCAGGTTCAGAAAACGGAACAGGTGCTCGTTGAAGAAGTAGAACCAGAAGAAGCCGTGATACTCCCCCGGGCTCGAGTGCATGGTGAAGTCGAAATACGGCGGATTCCGAAGCGTCGCAAGCACATGCCATGGAGCTGCGATCAGCAGCACGATCGCGAGCCCGCTCAACGGCCGCAACCGCTTCCAAAGCTCACATGGGCTGTGCTGCCGCAAAATGGCGAGATAGATTCCGCCGATAAACACCGGAAATACGGCAGCCACCAACCCCTTCAGCAGCAGACCGCACGCCAGACTTAAATACATCGTCAGAAACCATAGTCCCGGCCGCCGCTCTTCCGCATCCAGCAGGCGGAGCATCGACCACAACGCCAGCGTAATCGTCAGGACCAGCGCGGCATCAGGAATCAGGATGCGCGTAAACAGAAACATTCCCACGCAGGTCGCCAGAATGACACCGGCGTAGATCGCCGCGCGCCTTCCAAACGCCCATAGGGCAAAACGCGCCGTCACCCAGCACAGCGCAATGTTGAGGAAGGCCAGTGGCAGCCGCGCCGCCCAGTCGTGCACGCCGAAGATCCGGTACGAGCCCGCCATGATCCAGTAGATCAGCGGCGACTTTTCGAGATAGGCGATACCGTCCAGCCGCGCCGTCACCCAGTCGCCGCTCTCCAGCATGTTGCGCGCAATCTGCGCCTGTACCGCGTCCACGTCGTCCATCAGGTGCGGCGGGCTAAACACCATGGGAAGAAAGGCGCAGCACGCAACCAGAAGAACGATCGTGTCTACGCGGAGACGGCTGAAAAGTCGAGTGAGGTAAGCTCCGGGGCCGGAGGCTCCTGGTTGCACTGGATCCCCCATTGTTTGATCCACAGAAACAGCATCAGCATGCCCCATAAGTGATACCCGTAATTTGCCTTTCTTTCCATGTGCAGCCCGATCAGCGGTTCAAGGTAGGGCCACGAGACAACCCCGCTCTCCTCAACCGTCTTCCTGTCCAGAGTATCCAGCAAGAGCGGTTTCAGATGACCTCGCAACCAGTCGTGCACCGGGATATCGAGCCCCTGCTTCTTCTTCGCCAGAATGCTTTGGGGCAGCTTGTCTTTCATCAGCTTGCGCAGCAGCAGCTTCAGATTCCGGCCGCGGATACAGTAGTTCGCCGGCAGCGTCGCCGCAAACTCCACAATGCGATGATCCAGAAACGCCGGCCTCACCTCCAGAGAGTGAGCCATGCTCATACGGTCTACCTTCACCAGCAGGTTGTCCGGAAGATAGTACGCCTGGTCGAACGCCATGAAGCGCCGCACGTCTCCCTTCAGCGGAATGGTCGCCAATACCTTCAGCAGATGCGTGCTGTCCTGTACAACCATCAGGTCTCGCCGCTGCATCTGCGAAAACGTTCCGTTCCAGAAGACGTGTGAGCTGCGTTCATCCAGCAGTGTGCCTTGCAGAAACCGCTGCAACTTATAATCCAGCCCGATTTTCTTGTTCGAAGCGGGCAGCCGGTTCGCCGAGTGCAGCGACAGGCGGCGAAGCTCCCGGGGAACAAACCGCGCCCGGCGCGCATACGTGTCGGCAAGGTACGTAATGTAGCCGCCGAACAACTCATCGGCCCCCTCGCCGCTCAACGCTACGGTCACCTTCTCTGCCGAGATACGCGACAGGTGCCACACCGGGACAGCTCCCGCGTCGGCATTGGGTTCGTCCGCATAATACGCCATCTGGGTCACCGAATCCGGCGTTACGGTTGCGGGCCCCAGGTCCAGTTCGAAGTGCTCCGTCGAGTACCGCTGCGCCATCTCTCGCAGGTACGGCGCCTCGTTGAACTCCCGCCCATGGAACGTAATCGAAAAGGTCTTCAGCGCCGTGGAGCTATGCTGGCTCGCATAGTGAAGCAGGGTCGAAGAATCCATGCCCCCGCTCAACCACACGCCCACCGGAACATCGGCCGCCAGGTGCTCCTTCACCGACTCCGACAGCAGATAATCCAGCCGCTCCGCTGAATCCACAAGGCTGATGTGGGAGCATGGCTCCGCCCGGGCGACCTTCCAGTAGCTATGCTGTGAGATCTCGCCATCCTGCCAGGTCAAAAAGCATCCCGGCGTCAGCTTCCGTACAGCCTGCGCCAGCGTCCGGCCTCCGGGAACATAGTTCACTCCCAGGTAAGCATCCAGCGCCTCCACATCGATCTGCCGGGGAACTTCGGGATGACAGAATACCGCCTTCAGCTCCGAGCCGAAATAGATCTCGCCTCCCCGGAAGGCGTAATAGAGCGGCTTGATGCCCATGCGGTCCCGTGCAAGCACCAGGCGTCCGCGTGATTCCTGCCACACCGCAAAGCCGAACATTCCGCGCAGCTTCTCAATGCAGGCAGTGTCCCACTGCATAAAGGCGCGAAGAACCACCTCGGTGTCGCAGGTCGTCTGAAACGCATGACCGAGCGCTCTCAGCTCCCTGCGCAACTCGGCATGGTTGTAGATCTCGCCATTGAATACGAGCGCGTAGTCATTGTCCTCCGAACTGAGAGGTTGACCACCGGCAGCAGTGTCGATCACCCTGAGGCGTGTTGCGCCCAGGGATATGGCGGAACTCTGCCATGCACCCTGATCGTCAGGGCCACGGTGAAGGATGGAAGCAACCGCCTGGTAAATCCGTTCGGGCAGAAAGGGCCTGGTGGCATGGGTGAATCCGGCAATTCCACACATTCGAGGGAAGCCTTTTATTTTTTTCCAAATAATACCCGAAACTTTTTTCAGGAAGATGCATTTAAATAAGTTTGTGCCTTTTTTGCTTATGCACCTTTAACCCATAAAGCTTGGGTGACCCGGACGGCTTTCCTCCCCTTGTCTCCAGCCTCTGCTGGAGACCTTCTCCTTAATCGTTCACACCGCTAAGGATCCGGGTAAACTCCTGCTGGCTCTGAGAACTTCCGGCAGAATCATCGCCCCTTCGATTACGCAGATTTCCCAACGCTAACAAACGAGACGCCTGCATGATCCGCGATTGCTCGCCGGAGCGCGCCCCAGCAGCGCTCCAATCGAACAAAACGAATCACACAGGCGTCCCTGGTCTATCGATTTACCCGGCTTTTGCTTAGACCAGCTTGGCGTCCAGCGTAATCTCCGCCGCCTTCAGGACCTTCGATACCGGGCAGCCGATCTCGGCCTTGTGGGCCAGCTCGTCGAACTTCGCCTTGTCGATGTTCGGGATCTTCGAGGTGTTGGTCAGGTGAATCTTCGTGATCGTCGGGCCTTCGCCATGCAGGTCGAGCGTAACGACCGCCTTGGTCTCGATCGATTCGGGGTTGAAGCCCGCCTCGGTCAGCTGCGCGCTCAGAGCCATGGTAAAGCAGCCCGCATGCGCAGCGGCGATCAGCTCTTCCGGATTCGTCCCCACGCCTTCCGCGAAGCGGGCAGCAAAGCTATACTGCGTATCCTTGAGCGTGCCGCTCTGGGTCGAGATGGTTCCTTTGCCCTCCTTGAGGGTGCCGTGCCAGATGGCGCTTGCGTAGCGATCCATACGTCGTCTCCTTTTCGTGTTCAACCGTTATTCTTCGACGGTACACGATTCGATGCTCCCTGGTTGCTCCCCGCTGGTTGAAAATTCCGCAAAGTGCGTTAGCCTTACGGAATGTCACCGCTCGATTCGGCAATCCGCGAAGAACACGAGCGCGAGAGTGCAAGCCAGTGCACTCTGCCCGCCGAACACCACCAGGTCTACTGCCCCACCTGCTCCTCACGTCTCGAAGACAGCCGCTGCAAACTCATCTGCAGGACCTGTGGATATTTCCTCAGCTGTGCGGATTTCTACTAAGGCATATCGACCTATCGTTCAAAAGGGCAATCGGGAAAGAAGTGCTCTTTCGCCCCGAAAAGGAGTGTCATTTCGACCGGAGCAGGACGGCCTTCTCGTCCTGCGGAGTGGAGAAACCCCCGTATTTCGGGAGGCACGGATTCAAAGATGCATTCTCTTGATCTCCAACACAAGGTGCCATCCCTACCGCAGGTCCTTCGACTCCGTGCTGGCGCACTTCGCTCAGGATGACACACTCCGCGGAGCCTTAAACCCTGATCGCCGGGATCAGCAATAAAGCTTCATCCCATCTCCTGCGATCATCTTAGAGAGTGCCCCCTCTCTTCACGAGAGCGCGCTCCGACCAGATGGAAGAGCAGAGGACACCTACGGGATCGCAGGAGACGAGGCGCGTCAGCCGCTTCTCTCACGCCTGGCGCGCCCTGCGGCATCGCAACTTCCGACTCTACTTCACCGGCCAGAGCATCTCGCTGGTCGGAAACTGGATCACCCGCATCGCCACCAGTTGGCTGGTCTACCGGCTCACCGGCTCAGCCTTTCTGCTGGGAGTCGTCGGCTTTGCCGGACAGATCCCGACCTTTCTGCTGGCCCCTTTCGCCGGAGTCATCGTCGAGCGCATGGACCGCCGCCGGCTGCTGGTCTGCACACAGGTGCTGGCAGGCGTTCAGTCCCTGATGCTCGCCGCGCTCACGCTGGCAAAGATCATCACCATCCACGAGATCCTCGCGCTCAGCGTCCTCCAGGGACTCATCAACGCCTTCGACATGCCCGGGCGCCAGTCCTTCCTGGTCCGGATGGTCACTCCTGAAGGAGGCAAGCCGAACAAGGAAGACCTCGGCAACGCCATCGCGCTCAACTCTTCCATCGTCAATCTTGCCCGCCTCGCCGGTCCTGCCATCGCCGGAATCATCATCGCTGCCGTCGGCGAAGGCTGGTGCTTCCTGATCGATGGCGCAAGCTACATCGCCGTCGTGGCATCCCTGCTGATGATGAATGTCAGCCGCAGCGTGACGGAAAAGCCTACCTCCTCCATGCTGGAGCAGATGCGCGAGGGCTGGTCGTATGTCACCGGCTTCAAACCCATCCGCACCATCCTCACGCTCTTCGCTCTGATCAGCCTGATGGGCATGCCCTTCATGGTGCTGATGCCGATCTTCGCCGCGCAGGTCCTGCACGGCGGTCCCAACACCTTGGGCTTTCTCACCGGAGCCTCCGGGGTCGGCGCGCTCATCTCGGCCATCTCCCTGGCGATGCGCAAGTCCGTGCGCGGACTGACGACCATGATCCAGGTCTCGGCCTTCTGCTTCGGCGCGGGACTCATCCTTTTCGGGCTATCCCATCATCTTGCGCTCTCGCTGATACTGATGCTGCTCACCGGCTTCGGCATGATGCAGGGACTCGCCGCCAGCAACACCGTCATCCAGACGCTCGTGCCCGAAGACAAGCGCGGCCGCGTGATGAGCTACTACACGATGGCCTTCGTCGGAATGGCGCCCTTCGGCAGCCTGCTGGCAGGCGCGCTCGCGCACCACTTCGGCGCTCCCCACACAGTCATGATGACCGGCTCGGCCTGCATCCTGGGCGCGCTGTGGTTCACAACGCAGTTGCCGTCTGTGCGCCGCGTCATCCGGCCTATCTATATAGAGATGGGAATTATTCCCGGGGAAGGTCAAACCGAGGAAGCTGCGGAGCACACCTTGTCGGGCAGCTAGAAGGTCTCAGCCCTCGGATGCTTCATCCTGAATAGGTGTGTTTTCCGAACCAATTAGTCTCGTATCCGGATCGCTCGTATGCACCAGGCATTAACGGGGCGCTCTGGTATCGTCATCTTGCGATGGAAAACAGGAAACAGAGGAAGAAGATTGCGGTTCGCTGGGGCGCAACATCTGCACTGTTGTTGCTGCTGGCCGGCTTTGCGTACGGCCAGAAAAAAGATGCGATTGACTGGGTCAATCCCTATATCGGCACCGGCTCCGGCAAGATCGGCTACGGCGGCACCATGCCCTTCGTCACGCCGCCCTTCGGCATGACCAACTGGACCGCGCAGACCCGGCAGAACCGCCTGAGCGTCGTCTCCTACAAGTACGAAGACACCAACATCCAGGGCTTCATGGGAACCCATCAGCCTGCCATCTGGATGGGCGATTACGGCTACGTCACCGTGGTCCCGCAGGTGGGCGATCTGCAAACCACCCCCGAAGCGCGCCAGATGCGCTTCAGCCACGCAGAAGAGATTGCGCGGCCCGACTACTACTCCGTGTGGATGACCGCGAAGGATGGCAGCCGCATCCGCGCCGAGATGACCGCAACCGAACGCTGCGTCTACATGCGCTTCACCTTCCCCAAAGCCGCAAAGGGACGCGTGCTGATCGAGGCATCGCGTCCGGGAGTCGCAGGCGGCGCAGAGGTCGATGTCGCAAAGCACGAGATCACCGGCTACAACCCCGACCGCACCGACCGAAGATTAGGCCCCTTCGCCCTGCCCAACTTCAAAGGCTACTTCGTCGCGGAGTTCCGCCACCCCTGGCAGAACGCGAAGACCTACGGCGCCGATAGCGCAGCCGCCCGTGGAGCCTACGCCGAGTTCGGCGCAGACAATGTCGTCGAAGTGCGCATGGGAACCTCGTTCCTCAGCGTCGATCAGGCCCGCGAGAACCTGCGCAAAGAGATTCCTGCGTGGAACTTCGACGGCGTACAGAAAAAGCTGCGAGCGACATGGAATGAGAAGCTGGACCGCGTCAGCGTGGAAGGAGCCAGCGACGATCAGAAGAAGATCGTCTACACGGCTCTGTATCATGCGCTGCTCTATCCGCGCATCTTCTCGGAATACGGCCATTACTACAGCGCCTTCGACGACAAGATCCATCAGGGCGAGTCCTACACGGCTTACTCCATCTGGGACACCTTCCGGGCCGAGAACAGCATGCTGACCCTCATGGCTCCCGAACGCATCCCCGGCATGGTCACGGCACTGCTGCAGAACTATAAAGAAGGCGGATGGATGCCGAAGTGGCCCAACCCCTCCTACACAAACATCATGATCGGGACGCACGCAGACTCGCTCGTGGCCGAGGCGCTGGTCAAAGGCTTCGATGGCTTCGACAAGCAGACCGCATGGGCCGCCGTCTACAAAGACGCGATGACTCCACCCGATGGAGACACCACGCGCCGATGGCTGGACCGCGAGCCGCACACGCCCTACGAGGCACGCGCCGGGCTGACCTACTACAAGCAGCTCGGCTATATCCCAACCGACAAGACGGATGAGGCCGCCTCGCGCACCATCGAAGACAGCTACGACGACTGGTGCGTCGCTCAGATTGCAAAGATTCTCGGCCGCCAGAAGGACTACGAGTTCTTCCTCAAGCGCTCCCTCAACTACCAGCACCTCTACAACCCTGCGCTTGGCCTGATGAACGGTCGCACCTCCGACGGCAAATGGGCTCCCATCGGAGGCACGCGCGACAACCCCGGCAACCGCTCCACCTCCGGATGGACCGAAGGCGATGCCTGGGTCTACACCTGGTGCGCATTTCACGACATCCCCGGAACAATGGACCTGATGGGTGGCGCAAACAAATACAACGCCAAGCTCGATCAGCACTTCGCCGGCAAACACAACGTCCACAGCAACGAGCCCAGCCATCACTACGGCTACCTGTACGACTACTCCGGCCAGCCGTGGAAGACGCAGGCCAAGGTGCGCGAGATCGCGAACGCGGAGTACGCCAATCAGCCCTCCGGCATCGACGGCGATGATGACTGCGGGCAGATGTCGTCGTGGTATCTGTTTACTGCGATGGGCTTCTATCCGGTCAATCCAGCCAGCGGCGACTATATGATCGGCAGCCCCATGTTCTCGAAGTTCGCGATGCGCCTGGCGAATGGAAAGACCTTCACCGTGCTCGCGAAGAATAACAGCGCAACCAATATGTACATTCAGTCGGCGACGCTCAACGGCAAGCCGCTGGACCGTCCCGTGGTTCGCTACAGCGAGATCATGCAGGGCTCGACGCTGGAGTTCGTCATGGGACCGAAGCCGTCGAAGTGGGCGAGCGAGTGGAGAGGAACCCCCGTCGGCAAATAACCGATCCGAATTAGCTGAACTTTCTCACCCCGGATTGACTACAATTCCCCCGAGTTTGCGGGATGCATTCTATCGATCCGGGAGGCGAGAGTTCTGCATGAGCGCTGTGCGTCATCATCCCCTGGCCATTCTCGTGGCGACCCTCTGCTACTTCGGACTGGGCGCCGTCTGGTTCACGATGTTCCGCAACCCCTGGCTGGAAGGGATTGGCCGCACGATGGAGCAACTCCAGTCCAGCGGCGTCAGCCCTGCGCTCGCCTACGGGATCGCCCTGCTGATGACCCTTGCGCTTGCGCTCTTCCTGTCGTGGCTCATCCAGGTAACCGGCCCGCTGACGGCATCGCGGGGCGCTCAGGTGGCCATCATCCTCTGGTTCTGCGTCGTCTTCACCACCTGGGCCACCGAGTACGCCTTCGAGGCACGCGGTGTGAGGATCCTCGCGATCAACACCGGCTACTCCCTGGTGGGCATGGTCCTGATGGGAGCTGTGCTGGGTGGCTGGAGGAGAGAACAACCGTAATCCGGATCTCGCCGGAGAAAGCGTCAACGAAACAGTTCCCGCGCGGATCACACGAAATCCGCGGTCTCCATACAGGTTGTCACATCAGTGAAGCGACACCACCATCCGCACCCACACAGGGTCATCCTCAGCGAAGAAACAATACGCTTCTCCTTCACAAAGGTGTCATCCTCAGCGAAGAAACAACGCATTCCTTCTCCACAGAGGTGTCATCCTCAGCGGAGCTTATCGCAGGCTTCATCGCGAGAAGCGCAGTCGAAGGATCTGCGGTTGGGATTTGAGATTAAGCGAACAACCGCAGATCCTTCGACTCCGCGCTGACGCGCTCCGCTCAGGATGACACATACATAACCGGGCATTCAGGCTGTATGTTGGCACAAGCAAACATCCCTCCATCATCTTCTTCGAAGATGATCCGAATACCCAAAAGAAGTGTCCTCTCGACCGGAGGCCCGAAGGGCCGCAGTGGAGAGACCCCCGCATTTTGTCCGCACAGCCAATGTGTCGCCTGCGGCATTCTGCCCAACCAGCATCGCAAAATGCGGGGGTTCCTCGCTTCGCTCGAAATGACACGAGAAGGAGAGTACCTGAGAGACAAAGCCCGGAAACCATATGAGCGCCCTTCCAAAAATCCCGCCCAAAAAGCCCACGACACCCGACCCGTTTCCGGCATCTCACTCATCACAATGCCCTTCCAACTGCGACGCCGCCGGCCCGCGCCCTCCCAAACCGCTCCCGCCCAGATGAACCTGGAACGTCCGAGCGCTCAGGATATCTACGAACAAGTAGCCAACAACGCACGGCAGGAGCTTGGCCGTACCGGCGTCGCGCTCTTCATCTCCGGCATCGCCGGCGGCATCTTCATGGGGCTCTCGGGAATGGGCAACGCCATCGCCATCGCCCTGCTCACCCCGGCTGGCGTCGCGCCCACCCCATCGACGCTGTTTATCGCGAAGATGTTCTACCCGCTGGGGTTCATCGCGGTCATCCTGGGCCGCTCGCAGCTCTTTACCGAGAACACCCTCTACCCCGTTGCCCTGGTTCTGGCGGAAAAGCAGCACCTCTGGAAGACCCTCCGGCTATGGATCATCGTCCTCTCGGCCAACGTACTGGGAGCTGCGATCTTCGCCACCCTCGCCTCTTTCACCAGCGCCCTGCAGCCGGAGTTCGTCAGCACGCTGGCCATGCTGGGGGCGGAGACCGCCGCACGTCCCATGGCCACCATCTTCTGGAGCGGGGTCGTCGGTGGCTGGATCATCGCCAGCGTTGCCTGGCTCGTCTCAGGCTCGCACTCCATCACCGGCTCCGTCATGATCATCTGGATGCTGGCGTTTGTGGTCGGCCTGGGAGGCTTCGCCCACTGCATCGCCGGAAGCGGCGAGGTCCTGACCGCGGTCTTTGTCGGACGCGCCATACCGGCGGCCTTTCCCCACTGGCTCTTTGCCGCCGTGGCCGGAAATATCTGTGGCGGAGTCGGGATGGTCACGCTGATCGAGTACGGCCAGGTAGTCTACGGCGGCGATGCCGAGGCGGAGGCGCTCCCGGCAGCTCCCCCTGCCGCCGCGCACGTATCCATCCGACCCAGTGAAAAAGACGGAGAGTAGGTGGTGTTCTCCAACGGATCATGGAAGTCCTTCCAAAGCAAAGAAGTGTCATCTCGGCGGAAGCTCTGAATAACCTTTCCAAAGAAGTGTCATCTCGACCGAAGGCCCGAAGGGCCGCAGCGGAGAGACCCCCGCATTTCGCCCGAACAATTCAGATTGCTCCTGTAAGGAGATCCATCCCCGCAGGCATCCCCGAAATACGAGGGTTTCTCCTCTCCCCAGGACGATAAAACTGTCCTGCTCCGGTCGAAATGACACGTTTTTGAGATATTCCTCAGACACAGAGGAGTGTTCGGGTCACTTCCATTGACCACCGCCCCGGAAACCGGTAAACTCATTAAGTTTGGCGCTGCAGCCAGAGTGTCTTTACTTCAGAGATGGCTGGTCTGGACCCGGCGGGTCCGGGCAGTCGACTGAAAAACCTCCTCTGCAGATGCCCCATGCAGCACAATTCATTAAGGAAGCGGTCCGCGCTCCTCCAACGAGCGCCCCCAGAGGTTTTAGCCATGTATGCAGTCATCCGCACCGGCGGCAAGCAGTATAAGGTCGCTCCCGGCGACACGCTGAAGATCGAGACCACCGCACATCAGGACGGAAACGTCGAGTTCTCCGACGTCCTCGCCGTCTCTGCTGAGGCCGGCAAGTTCGAAGGCGATCTGAGCGGAGCGAAGGTGACCGCATCTGTCCTGGGCGAGGGCCGTGGCGATAAGATCCTTGTCTTCAAGCTGAAGCGCAAGAAGCAATACAAGAAGATGCAGGGACACCGCCAGAACTACGTCGAGGTCAAGATCAACGACATCCTCGTCAACGGCAAGTCCATCCAGTAACCACCGTCAAGGCAGTAATTGGTTACGCGAAAAAGTTTAGAACTTCTCGAGGCACGCCCCTGAATTCTGAAGCGGGCAGCCCGAAATGAGGCAATCGAAATGGCACATAAAAAAGGTTTAGGTTCTTCCAAAAACGGTCGCGACTCCAACGCGCAGCGCCTCGGCGTGAAGCGCTTCGCCGGCCAGACGGTCACCGGCGGCTCCATCCTGGTTCGCCAGCGCGGAACCCCGCTCAAGCCCGGCCTGAACGTAGGTCGCGGCAAGGACGACACCCTGTTCGCCAAGGTCGACGGCGTGGTTCGCTTCCAGGACCGCGGACAGCACGGACGCTTCGTCTCCATCGACCCCGTCGCTACCGCCTAAGTAACGGATGTAACGAAGTTTATGGAAAAGCCCTGCTGCGGCAGGGCTTTTGCTGTTTCCAGAATATTCTTCGTCGCAAGATCGCTTCCCCGGGAACCATCTTCGACTCTTCATTCTGAGGCGAACGGGGTCCCCGGCGAGCTTGCTCACTGGGGCAGGCAACCGAAGAATCCCTATTTTGCCTGTAGTGTCCACGGTGCTTCGGGCAAAATACACGGATCCTTCGCATTGCTCAGGATGACGGCTCCGATAGATCTATCGGCTTGACTCGATCGACGACTTCGCCACCGCCCTAAACCAGATTGCCGTCACCAGGCCGGGCGACCGGCTTTCCTTTTTCACCCATCTCAACGGTCGCGGTCGGAATGAGGTGATCGTGGGTGAACAGCACCAGCCACTTCTCCGGGATAGCGCGATGGTAGAAGCGCTTCTTCTGCTCGATGCATTCCAGGGGATCGAGGTCGTAGCCCATGACCCAGGTCGGATCGAGGTGCGCCGCGGTAGGAATCAGATCGGAGATATAGCAGGCGTGCCGGCCCTCGGACTCAATGTGGATGCCCATCATCTGGCGCGTATGGCCGGGAAAGAGTTCAACCGAGATGCCGGGAACGATCGCCGGATCGGACTGGATTCCGCGATCTGTGAGCAGGGTCATCTGGCCAGATTCAATCAGCGGATCGTAGTTGGGCGAGAGATAGCTGACGCGGTCACGGTCCAACTGCAGGTGGCCGTGCTCGACCTCGCCCAGATGAGCGAAGTAGCGGGCGTTGGGGAAAGTCGGGGTCACCGATCCGTCCGGGTGCAGGGTGGTGTTCCATCCGCAGTGGTCGAAGTGCAGGTGGGAGTTGATGACAATGTCGATCTCCTCCGGGCGAACCCCGGCAGCGGCCATGGAGGCAGGCAGCAGCTCATGGTTCTGGTGGATCTCGCGCATCTTTGCGCTCAGCTTGTTTCCGATTCCCGTCTCAATCAGAACGGTGTGCGATCCAGTCCGTACGATGACGGAGTTCAGCCCCAGCAGGATGCGATTGAGTTCATCGGCAGGGGTGCGCTTCTGCCACATCGTCTTGGGAACGACGCCAAACATCGCTCCGCCATCCAGGCGGTAGCTGCCATCGGTGCAGACGGTCACCTCGAAACGGCCAAGCTGGGTGCGGGCACGCACCAGCGTCTCTGCTTCTGCAGCGATAAGCGATCTCTCCATCATCCTGACCATGGTAACTGGCAGGATGATGGAGGCGCATCTCCACGAACTTCAGGGAAGATCAGGCGTGCGGAATATGCGCACCGCCCGGAACCACGCTGGGAGGCATGGGAACGCTGGCGATCGCTTCTTGCACCTCCGGAGACGGAGAGGCCACGATAGCCCCCGTATCCCGCTTGTTCTGGAAGCACTGCCGGCAGAGCACAGGCCGCCCCTGCGTCGGTTTGAAGGGAACCGTAGTTTCGATTCCGCAATCCGAGCAGGTGGTGCGGGTCTCCGTGCGGCAGATTCCGGCGGCTGCCGGACCTGCGCCTGGGCGCGCCATGATACCTGCCCTCTTCGATTTGCAGGGCTTACATCGCTTGGGATCGTTTTTAAATTGTTTATCGTGAAAAAAGAGCTGCTCACCGGCGGTAAAGATAAACTCCTGACCGCAATCGGCACAGATTAACAGACGATCTAGAAATTCCATAGCCGCGTCTCCCGGTCTGCGGGACAGAATGAGCAGCTCAAGGAAAGAACGCAGGCTCCCTGAACGTCATCCTGCCATTGCCATATTGATGGATAAGTAGGCCTGGGTCGCCAAGACAGCGCAAATGCAGCACAACGCACAGTGATAAAAGGATCACTGTTTACCGGGTCGATAGCGGGAGTCCATCGCCGGTATCTTGTGAGGACCCGCCCAAACTTCAGAGAGCGGGTCCTCCATGGAGCGTTTCTTTTTTAGTCCTGCTCCTTGCGGACTTTCTTACGATTCCGTTTGCGAGCGAGCGCTTCTTTGACGCGCTTCTTTTCGCCTGGTTTCAGATAGAAGGAGTGACGCTTGACCTCTTTAATGATGTCTTCGGTCTGCACCTTGCGCTTAAACCGACGCAGGGCATTCTCAAGCGGTTCACCTTCCTGAACTCGAACCTCTGCCAACTAAAAACACCTCCAACCATTCCCAGCCAGGGACTACCACCTGGAGTTTTCACCCAAGAGTTTAAATAAGATACACCCTTGCCCGTCGATCAGCGCATATTTTTTGTGGGAAAGTTCAGATTCGGAGACTGATTTGCTTAAGGACTGAAAAACAGGCCTGTCCCCGATTCTCAGCCGCTCAATCCCAACGGCCAGCTTGAGACGGTATTGACATGCCTGAATCCGATCGCGGCAGCGTCAAGCCTGCATGATAGCGGTCGCGCAGAATATGGCGGTCCTGTCGGAGCATGCAATTCCTGCAGCCCCCGCGAATCGTGTCATCCTGAGCGAAGCGCGTCAGCGCGGAGTCGAACGACGTTTGGGCGAACATGTTCCTTGCGGTCATAATTTGAGAGCCAACTCGCGATCAACCGACCACCTGCCTGCGCCCTGCAGAATCAACGTGACACCGATCACGATAACCAGTAGGTAAAATTCAATCCCTTCACCTTTTTGATTGGCAAACCAGTTCATGAAGAGGCCGTTTGGCAGCCCAACCATGAAGGTAGCCACGACCATGTTCACGACAAGGCCCAGGGCAGCGATGCGGGTAAGAAATCCAAATACCAGTCCGAGACCGCCCAAGGCTTCGGCCATGATTGCCATCAACGCAAGTGGTGCCGGGACATGCTGCTGAGCAAACCAGTGCATGATACCGCTGTATCCCGGGCCGCCGAACCATCCGAAAGTCTTTTGCGCACCATGTGCGCAGAAAATCGCCCCCAGGACAACTCGCAGAACAAAGAGATGCACATCCTCACTCGTTGCAAGAATTTTTCTAATCATCTTTTCTCCTTTCTCATCGCATTTCCATCGCGCGTAGTGATGCTTCATCGCCTGCGACTCAGCAGTTATCGTGCTGGCGATCCTGTTTTTAGCCCCAGGACGCCCAGTATGATGAATGCCAGCGAGAATATTTGTCGCGTGTTGAGACCTTCCTGAAACAGCAGCATGCTTGCTATCGATGTACCAACAGCACCAAGACCAATCAACACGCCATAGACCGTGGCAACAGGTAGAGTCTGCATGGATTCGCTCAGCAGGAACACATTGGCGATCAATGCCGCTATCGCGACCATCGCAGGTAACGGCCGATGCAATCCATCGGAGTACTTCGTCGCTACCGGCCAAATAGTTTCAAGCGTACCCGCGAAAAGCAAGAATAACCAAGGCATTCCATCACCTCACTCGATGAACGATCAAGTTCAAACGTAGGGCGATTTCATTTTGGCCGCCACGACACAATTACAGCAATTTAGGACACGTTGCTGGCACTGCATGAACGGGCCATTCGCGTGAAGCTCGAACCATCCTAAACCACTCATCCCACCCCATCCCAAACCGTGTCATCCTGAGCGAAGCGCGTCAGCGCGGAGTCGAAGGATCTGCGGTTTTGGGATGATGGCAAGCCAGCAGACCGCAGATCCTTCGACTCCGCTTCCCGCGATAAAGCCGCGAGAAGCTACGCTCAGGATGACACCTCCATGGTTTCGTTTGCAGGAAATTGGCTTACCGTTGCTGCCGCTGTCCGCCCAGCAGGGATACATCTCATCCCAGCGTCGCAAATTTAAAAAAATTTGCCGGGCGTATCGTTACGCCCGGCATCGCTTTTCCCGCTTCCAGCAGCCGTTACGCCGCCGCTCGCTCTTTCACGTTGAAGGTGAGGCCATCCGGCCCAGCATCGACGACGACATGATCGCCGTGCAGCACCGTGCCATCGAGGATCTTCACGGCCAGCTTGTCCTGCACCAGCCGCTGGATCGCCCTCTTCAGCGGACGCGCACCATACGCGCGGTCGTACCCGGCCTTGAAGATCGCCTGCCGCGCGGCATCGGTCAGTTCCAGCGTGATGCGGCGGTCGGCCAGCAGCTTCTCCAGGTCCTTCAGCCGCAGATCGACGATGTGCGTCAACTGCGCATCGTCCAGCGGATGGAAGACCACGATGTCGTCCACACGATTCAGGAACTCCGGACGGAACGTCTGTTTGAGAGCGTCGATGACGCGATCTTTCGCCTCTTCGAAGCCCTCCTCACCCTGCGCCCACGCACTCGTCAGCTTGTCAGCGCCGGTGTTCGAGGTCATGATCAGCACCGTGTTCTTGAAGTCCACCGTGCGCCCCTTGGAGTCGGTCAGGCGACCGTCATCCAGCACCTGCAGCAGCACATTGAAGACATCCGGGTGTGCCTTTTCGATCTCGTCGAACAGGATCACCGAGTACGGCCTGCGACGGACAGCCTCGGTCAGCTGACCGCCCTCGTCGTAGCCGACATACCCTGGCGGCGCGCCGATGAGACGAGACACAGCATGCTTCTCCATGTACTCGCTCATGTCAATGCGCACCATCGCCTGCTCATCATCGAACAGGAACTCCGCCAGCGCACGCGCCGTCTCCGTCTTGCCCACGCCCGTAGGCCCGAGAAAGATGAACGAGCCAATGGGCCGCTTCGGATCGGACAAGCCTGCACGCGAACGGCGAATCGCATTCGCCACCGCGCTCAGAGCCTCGTCCTGCCCAACCACACGCTCGCGCAGACGATCCTCCATCTGCACCAGCTTCTGGGTCTCGCCCTCCAGCATCTTCGAGACAGGAATCCCCGTCCACTTCGAGACGATGGCCGCGATGTCCTCCTCGTCGACCTCCTCCTTCAGCATTCTCCGCGGTTTGGCCTTCTTTGCCGCCACAGAACCGGGTGCCCCAGGTCTCGATTCTGCGACCTGGGATTGTGCCGCCTCGGCTTTATCCTCGGCGACGGCCTCTTCCTGCAGAGCCGTCAGCTCACGCAGCTCGGCCTCCTTCTTCGGGATCTCGCCGTACTGCAGCTCAGCGGCGCGCTGCAGGTTGCCCTTGCGCGTCTCCTCCTGCATGGCAAAGCGCAGACCTTCCAGCTCTTCCTTCAGCTCGGCGATGCGCCCAATGGCGCCGCGCTCCTTCTGCCAACGCGCACGCAGAGCGGCAGCCTGCTCCTTGATCTCGGCAAGCTCTTTCTCGACAGCCTCCAGACGCTCCTGCGAGTTCGGGTCCTTTTCGCGCTGCAACGCCGCCCGCTCAATCTCAAGCGAGGTCGCGCGACGCTCCAGGTCATCGATCTCTACCGGCACCGAACCGATCTGGATCGCCAGCGCAGAGGCAGCCTCGTCCACAAGGTCAATCGCCTTGTCAGGAAGAAAGCGGTCCGAGATATAGCGATGCGACAACGTCGCCGCCGCCACAATGGCCGCATCCTTGATCCGCACCTTGTGGTGCGCCTCGTACTTCTCCTTCAGGCCGCGCAGAATCGCAATCGTATCCTCCACGTTGGGCTCACCGACGTAGACGATCTGGAAACGCCGTTCCAGCGCAGCGTCCTTCTCGATGTACTTGCGATACTCGTTCAGAGTCGTCGCGCCAATCGACCGCAGCTCGCCGCGAGCTAGCGCCGGCTTCAGCATATTGCTCGCATCCATCGAACCTTCGGCAGCGCCTGCGCCCACCAGAGTATGTAACTCATCGATGAACAAAATAATTTCGCCGTTGGAGGCCTCAATGTCCTTCAGCAGCGCCTTCAGACGCTCTTCGAACTCGCCGCGGAACTTCGCGCCCGCAACCATCGAAGCCAGGTCCAGCGCGACTACACGCTTGTTCTTCAGGATCTCCGGGACGTCGCCCATAACGATGCGGCGTGCCAGTCCCTCCACGATCGCGGTCTTACCCACGCCGGGTTCGCCAATCAATACCGGATTATTTTTGGTACGACGCGAAAGCACCTGGATCACGCGGCGAATCTCGTCATCGCGCCCGATCACCGGATCCAGCTTGCCCTTGCGCGCAAGTTCGGTCAGGTCCTTCGCATACTTTTCCAGCGCCTGGAACTTGCCCTCGGGATTCTGGTCGGTCACGCGCTGTGAGCCACGCACCTCGGCCAGCGCCTTCAGGATGGCGTCATGCGTCGCTCCGAACGAGGCCAGCGCGCTCTGCACGGCATCGCCCTTCTGCCGGGCGAGCGCCAGCAACAGGTGCTCGGTCGAGACGTACTCATCCTTGAAATTTTCTGCTTCCTTGAATGCCTGCTCCAGAACCTTCTGGGTCGACTGCGCGAGCTGGGGCTGCGCTCCGCCCTGCACCTTCGGCAGCTTCTGGACCGCGGAGTTCACTCCACTCAAAAGCTGCTGCACCGGAACCCCAATCTTGTCGAGCACCGGAATCACGACCCCTTCTTTGTCCTCCAGCAGAGCCGCCATCAGGTGCAGCGGCAACACCTCCGGATTCCCGTTCTCAGCGGCGTGCGAGACCGCACCCTGCACCGCCTCCTGAGACTTCACTGTCAACTTTTCCCACTTAATCGCCATTCAACTCTCCTCACCAAACCAACATGGAGAACCCCGTCTCCAGAATCCTAATCCTCTCCTACGAATCCCAACCGTTTTCTACGCTCCGGCTTTTCTTCTCATCTTGTCCCCTATTGCTTTTCTTCTAATCTTGTTCCCCTCTTGAGGAGTGTCATTCCGACCGGAGCGCGAAGCGCGGAGTGGAGGAATCTGCTTCTCTACCCCGCCCCATCCTTTCGCCAAAACCACGCTCGCATTTCGCCAGGACCACAGCTACGTTTTTGCCAAAGCCACGGCTGCCGCAAACCTCGTTTTGTTAAGGGCACGGCTTTAGTCGTGCCGCAAAAAACAGCTGCCAGACAAGCGGCTTTAGCCGCTGAGGTCCATCTCCGGCCGAGGAATCATCTCCCTCAGGGGCTAAAGCCCCACGCCCTCCTCGCTTCACCCACACGGCTAAAGCCGTGCCCTTAACAAAACTGATTGATCGCTTCCTCATCCATGGTCGCTTCTGCGTTAATGCGTTAACTGGATGTACCCTTGCGCAGCCTGAGGCTGCCGCAACCTTATACACAAAGGCGGGAGACCGTTTCGACTCCCGCCAGCGTTCCTGAACTGGAGAACCCTTCAGGCAGCGGTGCCTTCCACCTGCTTCGGCGCCGATGGGGTCGAACCGACCTCGATCTTCACCTGCTTCGGCTTCGCCTCGGCCTTCTTGTTCAACGTGATGCTGAGGACTCCCGCATCGTAGTTCGCTTTGATCGAGTCCGTATCGACCGTCTGCGGAACCGTGAAGCTGCGCACGAAGCTTCCAAATCTGCGCTCGATGCGGTGGAAGTTCTCCTCTTTCTCCTCAGACTCAAACTTTCGTTCACCCTTCACCGTCAGGGTCTGGTTCTCGAGACGAACATCCAGATCTTCCTGCTTGATGCCTGGAACCTCAACTTTGACCACAACCTTCTGGGCGTCCTCATAGATATCGACCGCGGGAACAAAACCCCCGGCCGAGAGGGACTCACCCGGACCGTTCGCCGGAACGGCGAAGTCCTGAAAGATCGAGTTCAACCGGTTCTGCAAAAGAGCTACATCGCTCAAGGAACTGCGGAACGGGGAAAAACGCGTGATCGTCATGTGTGAATCCTCCAAGTGAAATCAGGTAGTAGTCGCCAGCCTTTACTGGCTACACATATTTTGACGCATACCTTATGTAAAAAGTTGCAGATAATATGACAAATCTACACTCATATAATGGAAAGGACACCTCCTCTATAGCGCTGCGGCTGCAAGTATTCTGTTTTCAGCGAGATTCCGTTCCCAACAGCTCTGTGCTAGCCTTGTGCCCATGCGGGAAGTGACGGTCTTCGTCGGCGGCTCCACCGGGACGGACCCCTACTCGCCCAAAACCTGGTCCGGAACGGCTCCCCGGTTCCTCAAAGCCATGGAGGCGGAAGGACTACTCGACAAGGCCATCGGAATCCGGGTTCCCAAACTCCCAAACAGCCTGCTGCTGGCAAAGAACTTCGCCCGTGACCGCGGCGTCTGGCGCAAGCATTTTTACTTTGACCCCGCCTACCGGCGTGCACTGACACGAGCCGCCGCCTCCGTCCCGGTCTCCAGCCCCGTGCTGATGCAGATCGGGCATATGTTCTCCCTGCCGGAGGCCTTTCCCGGTCATCCCTGCGTCTCCTACCACGACGGCAATCTTCCCGAGCTGCTTGCCTCAGGCTTCGGTATCGATGGAGTCTCACGCCGGCGCATCGACCAGGCTCTCAGCTATGAGAAGCAGGCCGCCAACCGGATGAATGCGATCTTTACCTTCAGTGAATATCTCCGGCAGTCCTTCATCCGGAACTACGGCGTCCCCGCCGAGAAGGTCTTTCATGTAGGAGGGGCCGTCAACCTCGACGTCATCCCCGACCCGGTTCCCGAAAAGAGCTACCGCTCCGCGCAAATCTTGTTTATTGGGACAGAATTCAAGCGCAAGGGCGGCCCTCAGCTCCTTGAGGCCTTTCGCACGGTCCGCCAGTCGATCCCCTCAGCCGAGTTGCACATCGTGGGCCCGACCCAGGTGACCGATCTTCCTCCCGGCGCCTTCCTGCACGGTCATCTCTCCAAGTCCGACCCGGAGCAGAGCACCAAGCTCGATTCGCTCTTCCGCGACGCCAGCCTCTTCGTCCTGCCGTCGCTCTATGAGCCTTACGGAATCGCACCCCTGGAGGCCATGCTCTACCAGCTTCCCGCCGTCGTCACCAACGCCTGGGCCCTGCGCGAGTTCGTCACCCCCGGGGTCACCGGAGCTCTCGTAGAAAAAGGCTCCGTCGAGGACCTGGCGACCAAACTTACCCAGCTGCTCGCCAATCCCGACCTTCTGGCCACGATGGGACGACAGGCCCGCGAGATGGTTCTCACCCAGTACACCTGGCCCGCCGTCGTCCGGCGCATGGCTCCGATTCTCCAAGCCCTGGCCGGGGAACGGTGAACGAGAAGGCGATGCCTTATCGCCCGTTCTGCTTTGCCTCAAAAATCAGGAAATAATCCTGACCATCGGCCTTGGTGAAGTCATAGGTGGCTGCGAGCCGAAAGCCTGCCTCGCCCATCTCGTTCTCGATGACTGCGTGGTCCACTCCGTGATCGGCCCCGTTGCCGTTGCGGTCGATGATGCCGACCTTGGCGCCCTGACGAAGCGCCGGACGGAGAGCTTTCATAAACGTGACCGGATGCGCGATCTCGTGGTAGACCTTCAGGAGCAGCACGGCATCGACGCTGCCGGGCGGAAGCGCCGGATCGTCCGGTCGCCCCAGAACGGTGCGTACATTCGTGAGGTTTTCCTTGATGGCTCGTTTGCCGATCGCCTCAATCGCCAGCGGATTGATGTCCTCGGCCAGTACGGCGCCGGTGGGACCTACTCGGCGCGAAGCCCGCACGGTAAACCAGCCCGACCCGGCGCCGATGTCGGCAACGTTCTTTCCGGCCTGGATTCCCAGCAGGTCCATGACGCGGTCGATCTGCAGGCGCTGGTCGCGGCCGGGAGACTCAAAGCGAGACAGATCGCCGGTATAAGGAGTGCTGGTCTGGCGCGGCGCGGCGGCCTGCGGGGTCGCGGCCTGGGGCCGGGCCGCCGGGACAAGAAGCCCCAACACAAGGATCATCCATAAAGCGGGACGAAGAGGCGATTTCATCACGCCACCAGTGTGCCACCGGATTCGGAAATGGTCTATGAGCGAAAAGTCCGGAAAAGTCAAGAGCGATGTTCCACGTGGAACATCGCTGGTTACTTATCCGATGTGGAAGACAGGGCTGTATTGATCTACTGGATCTGCACCAGCTCGCCGTGCGCGTGGCCGCCGGGGGTGACCGTTCCACTGTTCTGCGGAGCGCGCCAGAAGTCGATGAAGCTGACCTGGTGGACGCAGCTGATGGTGCAGCCGGGGGCGCAACCCTTCTCGGTCAGAAACTCACGCTTGATGTCGTCGACCGTGTAGTCGGCCAGCGGAGTGCCCGGGTAGCCGCGCTGCTGGCTGCAGTAGTGCACCAGGCCGTTCTCGCAGACGTACAGGTATCGGCTTCCGGCGCGGCAGCGCCAGTCGTTGGTCTTTCCGTTGGCGATGGCTTCCTGAAAGTGGTTGAAGCGCGAGTAGCTGCGGCGCGTCATGGAACGCACCTTGTCCCACACGACCCGCTCGGCATCGCCCAGGGGCTTCAACTGGCCGCTGCCGTCGTGGATGATCCCGATGGTCGAGCTGAAGCCGAGGCCGAGGGCGCGCTCCGACACCACGCGGGCGTCGTCCGGATTGGCAATGCCTCCGCCGACGACCGAGTTGATGTTGACGTGAAACTCGGCATGTTCGGCCAGCATCTGCAGCTTTTTGTCCAGCACCTTCAGGCTCTTCTTGGAGACGGCGTCCGGCATCACGTTGTCGATCGAGATCTGCATGTGATCGAGCCCGGCCTTGTTGAGCCGATGGATGCGATCCGGCATCAGCAGGTAGCCGTTGGTGATCATGCCGGCGATGGCGCCGTTCTTGCGGATGCGCGCGATAATCTCATCGAGATGAGGGTTGAGCAGGGGCTCGCCACCCGAGATCGTGATCACGCTCGTCCCCAGCCTGCCCAGGTCGTCGATGCGCCGCAACATCTCATCCAGCGGCACGGGATCAGAGAAGTCGTCGTACTCATTGCAGTAGGTGCAGGAGAGATTGCACCGCCGCAGAGGAACGATCTGCGCCATGTAAGGATGATCGGTCGAGGCCAGCGCAGAACCGATGGAGACGATCTCCCGCAC
Organism: Edaphobacter sp. 12200R-103; assembly: GCF_010093025.1. Classification (GTDB taxonomy): domain Bacteria; phylum Acidobacteriota; class Terriglobia; order Terriglobales; family Acidobacteriaceae; genus Edaphobacter. The sequence goes on from NZ_CP048114.1 coordinate 3,161,964, forward strand.
CTTGCGGGTGATGGCCTTCCATCGCCGCCGTGCGCGACTCGGCGGCTGAAGAACGGGGGTGGAGGTGGAAGACATAGTCAGGGTTAAGTATATCGGACCGGGGTTTTTGGGGCGGTCTTTCGCGACATGGCGCGATATGGGAAGAGAACCGGATCGGTAGCAGTCGAAAGCCGCCAAAACCGAAGGGCTCAGGAATATATCGTTTCCCGGTCCCTCTCAACGATCGTTGGCTGAGTCGCAAGGCATCCCGAAGGTCCTCATGCCGGAAATCTTTCGGCGTTTCGGGCCCTGGCTTTGGCTGCCTCTTCTTCCCGGTTCTTTGGGGGTGCATTGGTTTCGAGTGAAAGGAGAAGCTGAGTCGAAATGCCGGCAATTGCGTCGATGGCAGCCTGGAAAGCCTCTTCGTTCGCCCTGGATGGTTTATTGAAACCTGTGATCTTTCTTACGAACTGGAGCGAAGCAGCTCGAACCTCGTCTGGGGTAACGGGTGGATCGAAGTTGAAAAGGGTTTTGATATTTCGGCACATCTTCGAAGGACCTCCAGGCTGGATCGGGGTGCCGCAGAGTTACTGCCTTCACTTTACTCAAATGAGGTCAGGAGCAGTGATCTCGTCGATGGGCAATGGCTGCAACTGCCAGAAACCGGCTCCTGACGGACGGTCCGGCTCAACATTTCGAGTATCCAAGATGCATCTCCCTCCGTTAAGTTCCGGGGCGAGTCCGTCACGAAAGAAATTTTATCGCCTCCCCCAGGTCATCGACGACGATTCCCACGTTATCCATTCGTTTGAGCGCCATGCGTCGAAATCTACACAATGTCGCCCGGATGCAGCAATGAATGCTTTGCAACGCAGGGACGAACAAACGACGTGCCGTTGCCGGCCGACCTCTGCCGCGCTTCCCTGCTCGATTTCGTTGGAGGACCTTCAAGCAACCGCTTCATTGCCGAATTTGCTCTTGCCATCCTCTGCATTCTCTTCCTAAGCTTTGGTTGAGGTCTGAAGTGTGGCTGAATACCAGAGTCCTGAAGATATACGGTTCGCAAAAGAACTGATAGCCTCCGCTCCTGCGGAAGCAGAGGCATTTTTCAAACTGAAGTCTGTGACGGAACGCAGTGACGGCGTTATACCGGCAAAGTACCGTGAGTTGATTGCGCTGGCCGTTGCGCTTACAACGCAGTGCTCCTACTGTCTCGATTCGCATACGCGCAATGCCGCCAGGGCCGGGGCATCGCGGGAAGAGATTGCCGAGACGGTATTCATGGCGGCAGCACTAAGAGCCGGCGGCGCCGTTGGGCACGGTCTGCTGGCGATGAAGTTATTCGATCAAGCAACGAATCGTATGAAGGAAGACCCGGATGCGCTTGAGCGCGCTCCCTGGGAGTAATTTGCCGCAATTTGCCGGAGAGTATCTGCAGAGACCGTCAGCGACGGTCAATACCAGGGTCACGGAGGGCTGCCATGAAAAGAAGTTCTTCGGTGTTTCTTCAAATCGTCATCGTGCTCATCGGCATGGGAGCTCTTGCTCTTTTGCTTTGGGAACCTCACCTGGAAGGCAGAAATGCGCACGCCACCCTTTTTCAGATCTACTTCAAGGATCCGTTCCTGGCGTATGCGTACATCGGATCCATTGCATTCTTCATCGCGCTTTACCAGGCTTTCAAGCTTCTAGGATACGCAGGAAGAGGCGAAGTTTTCACGCAACGCTCGGTGAAAGCGTTGCGAACGATCAAGCACTGCGCGATGACTCTGGTGGGTTTTCTCGCGGGAGCAGAGGCTTACTTCTTCCTGGTTCAACGCAGCAAGGAAGATATTGCCGGCGGCGTGATGATGGGGCTTCTTCTGATCTTCGTCTCTGTTATTGCAGGAACAATGGCGCTGGTGCTTGAAGAAACACTGCAAAGCGCTGTCGCTCTGAAATCCGAGAACGACCTGACGATATAGACAAAATCAGTATGAAGCAACCTGGAAAGGTCTTCATTGCAAGCCCGGATAATTTTGATGGATTGGTACCGACAAGCCTGCTTGTGGGGACTTATTTGTCTTGCGCAGAAGCCCTTGAACTCGAACTACAATCCCAACGTGGAAGCTTTCAAGTGGAGGATGCATGCTTGATCTGACCCCATTCCTTCTATTCGACGGCAATTGTGCCGAGGCGATGCAGTTCTACCAGTCGTGCTTCGGCGGCGAACTGATCTTGACACGGCTTGCGGATACCCCGATGAAGGCTCAGTTCCCTCTGGACCAACATCAAAAGATCACCCATGGCTCTCTGAAGAGCGGAAGAATCGAGATCGCTGCGACAGACTGGCTCCATCCAACCCGTCGTCCATTGCAGGGCAATACAACGGCAATCTATGTCACGGGTGCTGGATACGACGAACTATCACCTATCTTCGAGAAGCTTCGTAAAGGCGCCGAGCCCAAGCTCCTCGTTGAGCTGCGCGAAGTGCCATTCGGAATCTATGGACGGCTGACCGACCGATATGGAGTGGAGTGGTTCTTCCGTGGAGAGCAAGCAACTTCCTGATCCATTCAAGTCCTCATAAACGCTCGTATAGTCAGTTGAAGATTTCTTTCCGAGATGCCTGCTTGTCGTTACGGATCGGTTCTCTCCGGTAAGCGCCTTGGCGATCACTATCTTTGCTGCCTGCTCAACTAAGCGGAACTGCTGGTTTTCAGCACGAACGACTGGGGCAGAACGATCTCTATCCTCAACCCGTGGGGCGAGGCGTTTTCGGCATGAATTGTTCCTCCGTGAATCCGGATACTCGGTCAGCGATCGCTAAACCGAGTCCGGTGCCGCCCGATTGGCGATAACGGGCGCCTGTAATGCGATAGAACGGCTGGAATATATTTTTCAGTTCGGACTCGGGAACACCCGGGCCATAGTCGCGAACAATAAGGCGGACGCTCGCTCCGCTTGATGGGTCGCCGCACTCCATGCGAACTTCGATTGCGCTTCCGCTTTCCGTGTAGCGGATGGCATTGCGTACTACATTTTCGATGGCGCTATGGAGTAGTTCCGCACTGCCCCAAACCATGCACCGGCGCGACGAGATAAGCCTGATTCCACCATTCGGATCCTGTGATTCGAATTCGGCTTTACGGACGATCGTATGGATGTTGGGCATGGCATTGAAATTACGTGCTACCCTGCCATTGAGAGAGGCCGATGATTCGGCGTTGGGTGGAGGAGCCAAAGCGTCTGCCGGTACCCCTTCCAGATTTTAATCGGCCATAGAGGCGGCGGGTTGTCTCTTTTCCTTGTTGTTTATAACTGGCGAAAAAGGGCAGCGCATTCGTCGAGTACCGACGAGCCGGCTTCTCGTTACCTATCAGTTGCCGGATAGAGCCTACCGCGAAGCCAGAATGCTACGTGTACCAGTCCGATCAGGGCCGGAACTTCAATCAACGGTCCCACCACCCCGACGAAGGCCTCTCCCGAGTTCAGTCCGAACACCGCGACCGCAACGGCTATCGCCAGTTCGAAGTTGTTCCCGGCGGCTGTGAATGACAGCGTGGCGGATTGCGCGTAATTCGCTCCCAGCCGTCTCCCCATCAAAAAGCTCACCAGGAACATGAGTGCGAAGTAGACGATCAGCGGCACAGCGATCTTCACCACGTCAAAAGGCAGCCGCACGATCAAGTCACCTTTGAGGGAGAACATCACGAGGATGGTGAACAGCAGCGCCACGAGCGTGAACGGGCTTATGCGCGGCACGAAACGTACCCGATACCACTCCTCACCCATAGCCCGGATGAGTGAGAGCCGCGTGAGAAGACCCGCTACAAACGGCACGCCGAGATACAGGCCGACGCTCTGCGCTATCTGTCCTATCCCTACGTGTACGACGCTGCCGTGCAGCCCGAACCAAGCAGGCAGTACCGACAAAAACAACCACGCGTAGACGCCGTAAAAAAGCACCTGGAAGACGCTGTTGATTGCCACCAGACCGGCGACATAATCCGTATCACCGTCTGCGAGTTCGTTCCACACCAGCACCATCGCAATGCAGCGAGCAATGCCTATGAGGATGAGACCGCGCATGTACGCCGGTTCCTTGCGCAGAAAGATTACGGCGAGAGCGAACATGAGCAACGGGCCAATAAGCCAGTTCTGCACGAGAGAAAGCAACAGCACACGGCGATTACGGAAGACCTCGCCCAACTTCTCGTAACGTACCTTCGCCAGCGGCGGGAACATCATCACGATGAGTCCGATGGCGATAGGTACGTTCGTCGTACCGGTCTGAAAGCTGTTTACGAAAGAAGCGGCGCCGGGGACGAAATGCCCGAGGCTTACCCCTATCGCCATCGCGAGAAATATCCAGAGCGTAAGAAATCGATCCAGGAATGAAAGCCGCTTCCTCTGAGCCGGAGCACACGTCGCTGTGCTCACAGGCAAACCTCGCAGCATTCGACAGCAGCCGGTACAGGCGCACCGTCAAGAGCGTACTTCGCAGGGGAGCAGCATGCTTTATCAAGCTTTACCCGGTCTGCCTGCATGGCTTTGTCTTCCTTGAGCCAGTCCAACGTCTGACGGAGAATCTGCGTAGCTCCGATATGTGGCGGCATCACGATGCGATAGTGCATCCACTTCCCCTCACGCCGGGCTGACACGATGCCCGCGTTCCGCAGGTAGGCAAGATGCCGTGAAATTTTCGGCTGAGGCCCGCCAAGTATCTCCACGAAGTAGCAGACACACACCTCTTGGTCTCCCATCAGGTTGAGAAGCCGGAGCCGCGTATTGTCACCGAGCGCCTGGAAGAACGTCTGCATATCGAATGGAGCTTTTCTAGCCATACGCAATACATATATACGCTTTGACGAATGTGAGTGCAAGAGATATATTCACCTAAGCGTATGTGTTTCCAGGAAGGGGCGTCATGGCAAACGAGATTCTTGATTCGGTCCAATCGAAGTACGGCGCGGTCGCCGAGAGCAGCCTTTCCAGCAATGACGCAGGTGTGAAGGCGGTTGCAGAAGCCTTCGGCTATTCCGCGGAAGAGCTGACATCCATCCCGGCAGAAGCGAACATGGGCCTGTCATGCGGCAATCCGACTGCAACGGCGCACCTTCGCCCGGGTGAAGTTGTGGTCGATCTGGGTTCAGGCGGCGGCCTGGACGTATTTCTCGCCGCGAAGAAGGTGGGGCCGGAGGGGAAGGCCATCGGTATTGACATGACGCCTGCCATGATCGAACGGGCGCGTGCGAATGCAGAGGCCGGGGGATACACGAACGTAGAGTTTCACCAAGCGACTATCGATGCAATACCTCTACCGGATGCCTCGGTCGATTGCGTCATCTCGAATTGCGTACTGAATCTTGCCCCGGATAAGCCTGCAGTCTTTCGCGAAATCGCCCGCATCCTCAAGCCAGGCGGACGCGTCGCAGTGAGTGACATCGCACTCAAGGGTAAGCTGCCGGAGGCCATTGCTCGGAGCATGGCTGCATATGTCGGTTGCATCGGCGGCGCTATCCGCATTGACGATTACACTGCCGGTCTGCGTGCCGCCGGCTTTGAGCATGTGGAGATTGTGGACAGCGGCAAGGACCTGAACGCATACGCTCAAGTAGAAGGGCAATCGGGCTGCTGCTCTCCAGCGATGGAAGGCGAGTCATGCTGCCAGCCGCCTGCAGAAACATCCCTGCATGAAGACCTCTCCGAGCTACTGAAGAAGTACGACGTGAACGAGGCCGCCGCGAGCGTGAAGGTATACGCCATCAAACCGAAGGCCGCCGCGTCCTGCTGCGGTCCTACGTGCTGTTCCTAGGAAGACTCATGCTCACTGTTATCTTTGCTTGCGTTCACAATGCAGGGCGGTCGCAAATGGCCGCCGCTTTCTTCAATCAACTCGCAGACCCGGCAAAAGCTCGCGCCATCTCCGCCGGTACTGAACCGGGCGAGCGCATCCATCCCGAAGTGCTGGCGGTGATGCGAGAGGCAGGCATCGATCTAATTAACGCCAAGCCCCAGAAGCTCACGGAGGAAATGGCGAAGAATGCACGGCTGCTCATCACGATGGGATGCGGTGACAAGTGTCCCTATGTCCCCGGACTTCACCGCGACGACTGGCCTCTCCAGGATCCGAAGGGACGTCCGATCAGCGAAGTCCGCTCGATACGGGACGAAATACTGGATCGAGTATCTAATTTGCTGAAGAGTCAAGGAATCGCGGATCAGTAGCGATAAATGCCGTTCTCGTGAGTCGAAGCCCCCCTTCTCTATGCTTTCTCGAGCACGAGATGGGTGGCGTATTCCGAAGCTTTGCGCTCGGTGATGGAGAACCCCAGCGCATGAAGGTCCAGACCTTCGAACAGTGGTTCTCCCTGGCCGAGAAGCACGGGGGCCAACGCGATGTGGAGAGAGTCGATGAGGCCGGCTTTCAGATACTGCCGCACTGTGGCCACGCCGCCTCCAATCTTGACGTCTTTGCTGCCGGCAGCCTTCTTCGCAAGGCCCAGCGCCTCTTCGATGCCGCCCGTCACAAAGTGAAAGGTGGTTCCCCCTTCCATCACCAGAGGCTCACGCCTGTGATGTGTGAGAACGAAGGTGGGTGTGTGGTACGGCGGATTGTTACCCCACCACCCCTTCCATGAGTTGTCCAGCCATGGGCCGCGCACCGGACCGAACATGTTGCGGCCGAGGATGAAGGCGCCGAAGTTTTCCATCGCCCGTTGCGCGAAGATGTCGTCCACCTCTCCGGTGCTTCCCCCTTCCTGCCCGTGCATGGCGCAAAAGGTGTTCGTGTGAAAGAACCACTGAAAGATCTCCGGTCCTCGCTTTCCCAGCGGATTCTCGAGGCTCTGCTCGATCCCAGCGCCGAAACCGTCCAACGAAACGCCAAATCCTGCGACTCGAACCTTCGACATCCCAGCCCTCTCCTTCACCCTGGTTTTGTTGTGGTTTGCCGAGCTTCAGCGTGTGGCGGGCTTGCGCCGCCGCTGTTCGCTGGCTTTCATCATTTCACTCAGGTCGCCAGCTGGACGTATTTCGAAGATCGACCCATACTTGAGGGCCGGATGCTGCGACATGAGTTGATGCGCATGATTCATGTCGCGCGCCTCAAGCACAAGAATGCCGCCGAGTTGTTCCTTGGTTTCGGCGTAGGGGCCGTCGGTGGTCGCGACTTTGCCGTTCTTCCAGTACACGGTTAATGCAGTTTCAGCAGGCTGGAGAGCTTCTCCTGCAGCGAAGTGCCCGTTGGCGCGCAAATGGTCGTCGTACTCAAAACATTCGTCGATCATTGCGTTTCGCTCGTCCTCGGTCATGCCGGCGTGTTTCGCTGGATCGTAGTATCCCAGGCAGATGTATTTCATAGGTCCTCTCCTTCGCATTGGCTTTCCAGCAGCGCAACCCGCGCCCTGAACGTTCACCTTATAGTCGTCGGGAGCGAGGGGAAATCGACAGCGGGCCTTAATTTTTTTTAAATTCTGCAATTATTTTTGTTTCAATTCCTCGAGCCGCCCGGAGAGAAAACGGCGCTCCGGCTCCTGTCGGCCCCCGTCCTGAAGCAGGGCAAGCGCTTTCTGATACGAAGCACGGGCCTCCGGAAACCGCCCCAGCCTGCGACACAGATCTGCACGGGCAGAGTGTGCGAGGTGATAGTTGGCGAGTTCCTCGCGGGCAAGAAGGCCGTCGATGAGAGTAAGCCCCTGCTCCGGACCTTTGTCCATCGCGATGGCAACGGCACGGTTGAGTTCCACGACCGGAGATGGCTGAATCCGAATGAGCCGGTCGTAGAGCAGCGTGATCTGACGCCAGTCCGTAGATGCCGCCGAGGAGCTCTCGGCGTGAACTGCCGCGATGGCAGCCTGGAGGGTGTAAGCGCCGAAACGGCGCGATTGCAGAGCACGCTCGGTGAGCGCGATGCCTTCGGCGATCTGGTCTCGATTCCACAGGGAACGATCCTGCCGGTCCAGCAGAATCAGCTCCCCTTCGGCAGAGCTTCGAGCAGCGCGGCGCGATTCCTGCAACAGCATGAGCCCCAACAGACCCATGACCTCGGGCTCCGGGAGGAGGTCGAGGAGCAACCGACCCAGACGGATCGCCTCGCGGCTCAGTTCTGCTCCTGTTGCTTCCGCGGAATAGCCCGCATTGAAGACCAGGTAGACCACCTGAAGTGCCGCCCCCAATCTCGCCGATAGCTCCTGCGACATAGGAACCTGGTAAGGGATCGCCCGATCGCGGATGAGGGTTTTCGCACGAACGATGCGTTGCGCAAGCGTCGCCGGCGTAACGAGAAATGCGCGGGCAATCTCCTCTGTTGTCAGGCCACAGACTTCACGCAGCGTGAGCGCAACCTGACTTTCAGGCGGCAGTGCGGGATGGCAGCAGGTGAAGATGAGACGAAGACGATCGTCCTCCATCTCTTCTTGTTCTGACGTTTCGTGGAGGCGCGCTTCGAGCTGGTGTACCAGGTCTCCTTGCGCGGCGTCGGAGCGTGCCCGCCGGCGCATCGCATCGATCGCCTTGAATCGAGCAGTCGATATGAGCCAGGGACGCAGCTTCTCTGGAAGGCCGGTCTGCGGCCACGTCTCCAGGGCGGCGGCGAAAGCCTCGTGCATGGCCTCTTCGGCGAGATCGAGATCGTCGAGCAGGCGCACCAGAGTGGCCAGAATTCTCACCCGTTCCGACCGATAAAGAGTCTCTATGGTCCTGCTCAGGTCTTCGGGCCTGTTGACCGGCATGAACGTCAAGCTATCAAACGGACAGGCGCGATACAACTGCAGTCAGCCCGGGAATATCTTCGGACATTTCAGAAGCTGTATTCGCCCGAATATATTGCGTATTTACGCAATTTTCGTTTGGCAATCATGCATTGCGTCCAGAACCGGCTCAAGCTGGGCGAGGGTGTTGCGCGTCTCGAGCGCCTGCTGGGAGTTGCCGAAGAAGCCTTCGAGGTTGGCCCAGGGCTCGACCGCTGAGCGTTTTTTGGAGTCGGGGATGAGGGTCAGCGAATGAACCTTCTTGTCGCGAAGCACGACGACGCTGACGGACTTGCCGCGATTCTCGTGGATGGTCTTGGACCAGTCGCTGCCGCTGGCGATCTCCATGGAGTTGACCTTGACGACGACGTCGCCTGCCTTCATGCCCGCATCGGCGGCGGGGCTGTGGGGTTCGACGCTGCGGACGAGGAGGCCCGTGCTGGTCTGCGCTCCGAAGAACTCCGCCAGCTGCGGTCCCATCACCTCGAGCTTCGCGCCGGTATAGGATGAGCTGACCAGCATGGAGGAGGTGCCGAGGAGGGCGTGAGTATCTTTGAGAACACGCTCCTTGGAGGAGTTGAGAAACGAGTTTCCGGCGTGGGGAGCAGAGGCCGATCCCGAGTTCATGCTGGGCGGCTCGGGAACGGTGTAGCGGTTGTCCCAGGCCTCGCGCTCGACCTCGTCGCGGTTGGCAAGCTGCGTCTGGATGGTCTTCTGCTGGCCCTCGCGGCTGATGACAAAGGTGACGTGGCCGCCGGCGGGAGTCTCTCGCAGCAGGCGGCGAAGCTGGGTTTCGCCTTCGATGGCCTGGCCATTCATCTGCAGGATGACGTCGTGAAGCTGGATTCCGGCCTTGCAGGCGGGCGCATCATGATCGACGCCGACGACCTCGGCCCCGTGGGCCTCCGTCATCTTGAGCGTCGCCAGCCGATCTTTGCTGACGTCGCGGAGATCGACGCCGAGATAGCCGGGAGCGGGCTTGCCTGACAGGCCTCCTATCCGGAAGATAGCGGCGGGATGCGTCCATCTCGATTGCGCGGCAGACGGGAGCTCAGCCAGGAGGCAAACTCCTGTCGCGAGAACCAGAACGCCAAACGATCGTACATGCCTCATCTTCGGATTTCCTGCAGCCTTTTCTTCGTTGGAGTGGAAGTGCCGCGCCCCACAATCCATTACTGGATCGAGTCCGATCCCTGCAAGGTGTTGAAGCTTACCGTACGAATGTACGGATTCTCATCCTGCGTCGAGACCGTTCGCAGTACCTTGCGGACGCTGGAGTCGTGCTGGACGGGAGCGAGCAGGCCGACCGCGGCCATGCGTACATCTGCATCCGGATCGTGAGCCAGAGTCTCAAGGACGGCATCGCGCACCCTCTGGTCCTGGCCGATGTAGGTTTCCAGGCCCTCAAGCGCCTTCAGCCGCACGCCGGGGTCTTTGTCGTAACGGAGCGAGACCAGCAGAGCGCCGCGAACGCCCTTGCCGTCCTCGCGCGCCGGGCATTCGTGACCTGCCTTGCACTCGCTGGCAAGCAGCTGGACGGAGTTGGCGCGGACGCCCTCGGCTGAGGCCGTGGTGGCCTTCATCAGAAGGTCGCGAATCTCCTTGCTGTCGAGCGAGCCCTCCATCGTTTCGGGAACGATGCGGTTGTAGTGCACCTGCACGCGCTCGGTGTCCGGCGTGCGCTCGATACCGGTGACGTTGGCGACGGTGCTCTGCGCCGGATTACTGTAGGCGACCGGGCCGGGCTTCGGCTGGGGCATCCGGGCTACCTCATAACGGTTGAGGAAGTTGCCGCCGATGAAGCCGACTCCTACCAGAAGGGTGGCCAGGGCGGGAGCGCTGCGGACGTGTCCTGTCCAGATGAAGAAGTTCGTCCTAAGCCGCGTAAAAAAACCGTGGGGAGGGATCGCGTCGAGAGCATCATCCAGCCTCATGCGCGACTGCGCCAGCAGATTGGGATGTGGTTCCTCGACCGGAAGAACCGCCAGCTCGCCCTCCATTGCCTGAAGCAGGCCCACCTCTTCGCGGCACTCCTCGCAGGTCATCAGATGCTGCTCCAACGCACCCGCAAGCTCGTCCGGCAGTTCGCCGTAATAAGCCAGGACTACGTTGTCTCTCGCCATCTCACACTTCATCTCCGTATACCTCTACCAGCCTCAAAAAAATGCCGTACATCCATTGCGGGTCTTATTGCCCGTCTTTATCTATCTTTCGGCCTGCGCTACGTTCCCCGCAGCTCTGCCAGGTTCGCGCGCAGCTTCCTGGTTGCGCGGAAGAGGGTGTTCTTCGCCGTCTCCTCCGTCGTGTTCAACATCTCGCCAATCGTTCTCAACTTCAGACCCTGGTAATGCTTCAACTCAAAGACCATGCGTTCCCGCGGGGTGAGCTTTTCGAGCGCGGCGAGAATCCGCTCGCCCATGCGCTTGCGCTCCAGCTCGCGCGCCGGGTTGGACATCGACCGGTCGTCGGAGATGTTGGCCAGAAGATCCATCTCGTCTCCACTGGAGTCGAGCATGGTCGCGGGATCTTCCCGGCGGCTCTTGCGGCGGCGAAGCTGGTCGAGGCACAGGTTGGTCACGATGCGGTACAGCCAGGTGTAGAAGCTGCACTCGAACCGGAAGTTCCCCAGGTGGCGGTACGCCTTGATAAAGGCCTCCTGGTGAACGTCCTGCGCGTCCTGCTCGTTGCCCAGCATGTGCAGCGCGAGGCGAAGCACACTCTGGTCGTAGCGCCGCACGAGCGAATCGAACGCGGCACGGTTGCCCTTCTGAGCCTCGCGGATCAGCTCATCGTCCTCGATACGCTGCTGGGCACGTGCCTCCAGCTGCGCCGGGGTCAGTTTGCTGTTTCTCGCGCCGGGTTGAGTCGCTGCCTTTGCCATCCCTGGCAACGATTCTACCGCTGCCGCGCTCGATCCAAGCGCAAAAGGGCTCGATCTGCGGGCATTGCCCCCCAAAGAGAGCTTCGAAATCAGCTCCCCGCCGGGATTTATCTCAATCGCTTCAGCTTTCATCTGATTCTGACTCCGGAGTCAGGAACAACCATTTCCTATGGAGATAGACCGGGAATGTCACGGAAAGGTAAGCAAGCGGCCTCCTGGGATGCGGGGGAAGATCCTGCGTCCCCGCTCCGAAAATGTCATCTCGACCGGAGGCCGAAGTCCGGAGTGGAGAGACCCCGTATTTTGCTTGTGCAGATTGAGTGCCTTCTGTGGGGGAATCCATTCCGACCGGCATCCCGAAATGCGGGGGTTTCTCGGCTGCGCGCTGGCGCGCTTCGCTCGGAATGACACTTGTTTGGGAGGCGTGGACACTTTGGGGTTTCACGGGTTTTGGGCGCGCGGATACGGATGACGCCGTTTTGGAAATGTCCGGAGAGTGGATTCGGCGCTGTCGATTCAGCCTCGCCGCTGAAGTGTCATCTCGACCGGAGGCCTGAAGGGCCGGAGTGGAGAGACCCCCGTATTTTGCTTGTGCACTGAGTGCTTCTGTGAGGGAATCCATTCTGACCGACATCCCGAAATGCGGGGGTTCCTCGGCTTCGCGCTGGCGCGCTTCGCTCGGAATGACACATCAATAGCATGGCGGCGAAATCATGCCTCTGTGAGTGGGCGGCGTTCCTTATAAACTCAGGTCATGCCCTCTCGCTCGACTGCTCCCGGCCTCTTTTCCGATGCTCCCGATTCCCAGACCGGCTGGGTTACGGCCCACTGCGATGGGGGGGCGCGCGGCAATCCCGGCCCGGCAGGCTATGGCGCTGTTCTGACCGGCCCGTCAGGCGAGCCGCTGGCCGAGCTGAGCGAGTTTCTGGGGATCAGGACGAACAACTATGCCGAGTATTCCGGCCTGCTGGGCGTACTGGAGTATGCGTTGGAGCACGGTCACCGACGGCTGCGGGTCGTCTCCGACTCCGAGCTGATGGTCAAGCAGATCCAGGGAAAGTACAGGGTGAATTCGCCCGACCTGAAGCCGTTGTGGCAGGAGGCGAAGAACCGCATTGCGCGGCTGGAGCGGTTTGAGATCTCGCACGCTCTGCGCCACAAGAACAAGGACGCCGACCGGCTGGCCAACCAGGCGATGGACCGCGGGATGAAGCGTCCACACGCCGCCGGACAGCCTGCGCCGGAGCCCCTGAAAGCTACACCTTATCCGACGAGGTCGTCGGCTCCGCCCGACCCCGATGCCCGACCGAAGAGTGCGCCCGGAGCCATGCTGCGTGGCTTTACCCGCGATGGCGTGGTGCATGTGCTGGGGGGACAGGCGCTGCCGGACGGCATCTTTGTGAAGATCATCCCCGAGTAAGCTGCGAGCAGAGCTGCTCGACAGCGTTCATCTGGCGCAGCATCGTCTCGAGCTTTGCCGGGCCGATTTCGTTCTCAAGCTGCGACTGCATGCGGTCGAGGATCCCCACGACGCGGGCGGCGCGGCGCCGGCCTGCGGCTTCCAGCTCAAGCTGAAATCCCCGGGCGTCTTCAGGGTCGATGCGGCGGCGGATCAGTCGCTTGGCTTCAAGCGAGGAGAGCGTGTGGCTGATGTTGCCCCGCGTGGTCTCGAAGGCGCGAGCCAGCTCGGAAGGGCGCACGGTCTTCTTTTCGAGGAAGATGGCGGCCAGCATGAGGGACTCGGAGAAGGTGAGGTCTTCCTGGCGAAGCGCGGCGTTGAGTGAGGACTCGATGCGACGGGCGACGCGGCTGGTCTGGAAGACGGGGCTTTGCTGGAGGAAGAAGTCGATGCGCATGGCTGCTTTCCGCTCTTTGGCCGGGGCTCTATCTTCGTGATGGTGCTTTCTGGCGGTGAATTAGCCTGATTGCCTTTGCTTGAGATTCTGCAGACCCACCTTAGCCGCCTTCGGCGGGGAAGATGGGGCACCTTGTTCTGCGACGGTGTCTCCGGACCACTCCATTCAGGGTAAAGGTCTGAATTGATTGATTCATTCAACTGTTTAAGTATAGACAAAACTAGCTCCTCAAAGTGTAACTGATGGGAGATGATCGTCCCTGTGCTTAGCTTCCTGTTTCTTCTTTTGATCGCGATCATCTCTGTTCCTGCGTGGGCGCAGGAACAGCCGTCCGGGCGTCCGGATGAGGTTAACGAGAGCGTAACCGTCACGACAGCGATTCCTCCGATTCCGTTGTCGGAGTCGAACCGGTCGGTGATGGTGCTGGATACGCGGGAGCAACCTTTGCTCTTCAACAACGTGACCGACTACCTGCGGCAGGACACGACGGTCAACCTGCAGTCGCGCGCGCCTTCGGGAGTGCAGGCCGATCTTTCGATTCGCGGGACGACGTTTGAGCAGTCGCTGGTGCTGCTCAACGGGCTTCGCATCAACGATCCCGAGACCGCGCACCTGAACCTCGACATTCCCGTGCCGCTCGATGCGCTCTCTCGGGTGGAGGTGTTGCATGGTTCGGGCTCAACCTTCTATGGCTCCGATGCGATTGGCGGTGCAGTCAACCTGATCACCGAGCGTCCGCCGGCGGAACCGAGGCTTTCGCTGATTGCGAAGTCGGGCGCGGGAAATTATGGGTCGCTTGAGAATCATCTGCGTGCGGACCTGAGCACGCGACTGTTCAGCGAACAGATTACCGGCAGCCGCGATACTTCCAACGGTTTTATGCCCGACCGCAACTATTCGAGCAATGCGCTCTCGTCGGAGACGTGGCTGAGCGTACTGAAACCGGGAACGACCGACATTCTGCTGGCGGGCAGCGACCGGCCGTATGGCGCGAATCAGTTTTACGGCAACTACGACTCGTGGGAGCGCACGAAGGGATGGTTTGCGGCGCTGCAGCAGCAGGTGGGGCAGCGGACTTCGGCGAGCTTCGCGTATCGGCGGCACACGGATCTCTTCGTGCTGCTGCTGGACCGGCCCAACTACTATCGCAACAACCACATCACGTCTGCGTGGCAAGCTGCTCTGCGAAGGGCTGACCCGATCGGATCAAACACGACGCTCTCCTATGGGCTCGAGGCCAATGGAGATTCTATCCACAGCAGCAACCTCGGCATCCATGCGCGCAACCAGGGCGCGGGATATGCGAATCTTTCGCTGCGGGCTCTTGGCCGGTTTTCGCTTTCGCTGGGGGCACGCGAACAGGTCTTCTCGGGCGGCGACTCCGTTTTTTCTCCGAACGTTGCGGCCGCCTATACGCTGACCAGCACGGTGAGGCTGCGGGCTTCCGTGGGACATGGCTATCGTCTGCCGACCTATCTCGATCTGTACTATGCGGACCCGGCGACGATCGGGAATCCGAATTTGAAGCCTGAATCGTCATGGAGCTACGAGGGCGGAGTGGACTGGACTCCGGCAAGTGGGTTGCTGACTGTAAGCGCCACCGGCTTCAGCCTTCGTCAGAAGAACGGCATCGACTACTCGAAGGATGCCCTGTCGGATCCGTGGCAGGCGGTCAACGTCGCCAACTTTGCCTACAGCGGCGCCGAGGCGAACGTGCGATTCCGGCTGCCGCGCGCGCAGCAGTTGCAGATGGGCTATACCGCCGTGCAGGCGGGATCGCCGCCGAAGGGCTTGATCTCGGAGTACGCCTTCAACTACGCTGCGCAGTCGGCTCTGATCGCATGGAGCGGTCAGCTTCCGGCGCAGATCGTCGCGCGATCGCAGCTTGCCGTGATCCAGAAGACGATGCAGTCGCCATATCCGCTATGGGATATCTCGATGGCGCGAGACACAGGACGGCTGCGCCCCTACGTTCGCGTGCTGAACCTCACCGATACGGCATACCAGGAGATTCCCGGGGTTCCCGTGCAGGGCCGCACCATCATGGCGGGGATGCAGTTGAACTGGCGGAGGAATCGATAGAGTGCCTGGCTTCTGCTACAGAAGATCAAAGAGAGGACCGAGATTGCGAGCACCATGGAGAACATGAATGATGCGTATGCGCCGTGCACTTTTCTCGTACACATAAAACAGAAGATGGTGCGGAAATCCGGGAATGGAAAGACGGCGCAGCTCCTGAAGTTCAGGTAATCGAAATTGACACTTTGCGCCGCGTTCCGGCATTAGACGCAGAGACAGCATCACCTCGGTTACAGCTTGTTCCCACCGTTGGCCCAGCCCAGTACCCGGAGACCGTAGGCGATAGTACTCAACCTGATCGACAATCGCCTGTGCCGCCTGATCCAGGATTTCAAAGGATTCAACTTTCGCACGTACCATGCAGGTTGATACTAGCTCCAGGCGGCGATCCGGATTATCTCTTCTTCTTTGTGGAGCGAGCTTTGAGTTTTTCGCGAAGGATTTCGCTAAGTGGACGCCCTTCCAATTCGTACGGCTGAATCGAGATGGATTCACCGGCGAGGGATTGGAGCAATTTCTGTTCGAGAGCATCCATTCTGCAACGCCGGTCCTGGCGAATCAGCTCCCGCATGTACTCACTTGGGGTTCCATATTCGCCAGTCTCCACCTGGGCCTCGACGTAGGCCTTCAACTGTTCGGGAAGCGAGATATTGAGTGAGGTCATCGCCATAACTTCATTTTATGACATTTGTTGACAACAAATATTTAAAGCTTCTTTCTGTTGACCACAAAATAAGGACCGTTTTCGCCGGCATCAGTGCGGGATCCGCGGTGCCTGAGGCCGAGGGGTCTTTCCAGTAGCAGCGGCAGCCTGGAGGCGGGTTCCTGCAGGTACGGCCGCCGTGACCGGGGTGTTGAAGAGGTCCATCTCGGCCTGGCGCCGAAGGGTGAGTCCTTTCAGGACTTTGCCTCCGGCCTTGTTCCAGCGCAGGAACTGCGGTGCGGCAGCGGCGAAGTCCGATGTATTGATCAGTCGCAGCAAGGTTGACTGGACGAGGCTGGCACAACCGAGATTGAAGGTGAAATCGACCAGGGCATCGAACTGGTTCTGGTTGATGGTCGAAGTGACGGATTTGTTGACACAGGCGACCGCCCAGGCGACGTCTGCGGCCAGCAGGATCCTGGCCTGATTCTCGGTGATGGTAAGGCCTGCATGAACATCGGGACTGGTGTGTCCGTACCCGATGGTCCAGACACCGACGCTATCCTGATACGCCTGAAGCCGAAGCCCCTCGAACCGCTCCGTCAATGCAAGGCCATTTGCGCTGTATTTGAAATTCGCCATACCCCATGCCTCCCCAGGCAAGAAAAATGGGAAAGAGCCATCGAGGACCCTTTCCCATTGCGTTTCACAATCTACCGCTATTTTTTAAGGATAACAATCGGAATCTGATTGATCGGCAGATTTGTGTGGCGGTTTCCTGGTTTGAAGTGAGTCAGTTGCGGGAAGAGCGGGGTTGACAGGAAATCCATGCCGCTTCTGCTGCTAAGCCTCATTCCCTCAGCGGCTAAAGCCGCATTGCAAGCAGATCACTTGCGGCACGGCTGAAGCCGTGCCCTTAACAAAACGGAATTGCATCAGAACGAAATCGGAGTTCATCAGAAACAAGGCTGGAATTCATCAAACAGAACAAAAACAGGATTCATCGACAAAACGGATTCATCGACAAAAACGGAATTTATCAGAAACAAAACTGGAATTCATCAGAGGTTCCGTGGCTGAAAAAGAGGAACGGCAGCGGGTGTTGATCCCGCTGCCGTTCGTTTTGTTGCGAATCTTCGGTTAGTCTCTGCGGCGTCCGCCCATCAACTGCAGGACGGCGAGGAAGATGTTGATGCCGTCGAGATAGATGGAGAGCGCCAGCACGACCGCCGAGGCTCCCGCGCCGCCTGCGCGGATGCGGGCGAAGTCACCCACCGTGAGCAGCGTAAAGATGCCCAGTGTCAGCCAGGAGTAGGTGTTCGGCGACATGAAGTGGAAGAACATGCTGGCGATGCCCGCGATGATGAGCAGCAGCAGCGCGGCCATGCCGATGCCGGCGATGCGGCGGTAGTTGATGTTGAACAGATAGGCGATGCAGCCCATCACGGCCATTCCGGCACCGGTGGTAGCCGCGGCGTTGAAGACCAGGCTGCTGCCGAAGGCATGGATATAGCGCTGGATGAGCGGGCCAATCTCCCAGCCCATAAAGTAGGCCAGCACGAGGAAGAGTCCGAGGGCGACGGTGGGGTTGGCTTTCTTCGCAAAACTGATGGCGAAGACGAGTCCCAGGACGGCGATGAAGCCGATGAAGGTCCCCCAGGGCGGCGCGGTGACTACACCGAAGGCAGTGACGAAGAAGCCGAGCGCGGTGATCCCCAGCACCTTGGCCAGCAGCGAGGTGGTCTCCTCGCGCGGGGCGTCGATGATGGTGGGGTAGCTTCCGTACTCGCTCATGCGATAGTCGTTCATTGGCATAGGTTTACTCCAACACTTATTGGACGCTTTTGCGGCCGATTTGTCATGCGTGGCCCAGGTAAAGCATTGAGATCAGAAGGGTGAAAGCTACGATCGGAAGCAGCTTTACTTCTCGGGCGGAAGCTCGCGGATTTTGATGTTGCGGAACGAGACCGGGAAGCCGTGATCCTGCAGGAGGATGTAGCCGTCATGGGCCTCGCCGAAGTTGGGCCAGATGTGATACTTGCTGGCAGCCACCAGCTTGCGGAAGTGCGGGGTGAAGCGGTCATACTCGACCACTTTGACGCCATTGAGCCAGTGCTCGCCGTGGGCTCCGTGGACGACGATGCGCGCCGTATTCCATTCGCCGATGGGCCGGGTGGGTTTGGTGGAAGCGGCGGGAATGAGGTCGTAGAGCGAGGCCAGGGTGCGGTCGCCGTTGACGCCCTTCTTTGCGTCCGGATGCACAGCGTCATCGAGGATCTGGTACTCGAATCCGATGGCCGAGCCGGGTCCCTTGTTCAGGTTGGGATCGACGAAGTACTTGATGCCGCTGTTGGCTCCGGGGGTAAGGCGGAAATCAACCTTCAGCTCGAAGTTGGCGTACTTGCGCGTGGTGATGATGTCGCCGGCGTTGCCGCCCTCTTCGCCGCCGATCCTCGTAAAGGGTCGCGGCCTTACTTGCAGATCGTAGAAATCCTGCGGTTCCGGTGCCGGCACCTCAGGCGATCAGCGTACATCTATGCTTCCAACCACCATTACGATCCATAGGGCATATCACGGTGATTTGCGGTGATTTTTTGCAGACTCCACGAATGTGTCATCCTGAGCGAAGCTTCTCGCAGCCTTATCGCGAGAAGCGGAGTCGAAGGATCTGCGGCTTGTTTGCCTCAGCCACCATCCCTAACCGCAGATCCTTCGGCTCCGCGCTGACGCGCTTCGCTCAGGATGACACTCACGGGAGAGTATTGGGGGGGAAACTCACCCGACGGCTGTCTATGTGCCGTCTATCTTGTGGATTCCTTTAAGGAAGCCGCAGCTCCGCCGGATCACGCCCCAGAAAACGGCACAGTGCCTCTACCACCAGGTTGTGATCCTCCCGCTGCGGCAGTCCCGACACCGTCACCGCCCCAATCACACCTGTATTAACAACATGCAGCGGAAAGCTGCCGCCATGCGCCGCGTAGTCGGCGTCCTCCAGCGCATACTTCTCGCGGAACGAGACATTGCTCTGCGCAAGATACAGCCCTACCTGATAGGAGCTGCGATGGAACCGCCCCACCACATTGGCCTTTCGCTGCACCCAACGGGCGTTGTCCGGCGTCGTCCCCTCAAGGGCCGCGTAGAACAGTGGTTGAATGGGCTGGCCGAAGCGGCGAATGTCGATGACAAGCGTATGCCTGCGGGCGATGGCGAGATCGCGCAGCAGCACCCCGAGATTCCACGCATCCTCATGGTTGAACTGGGGAAGGCGAAGCTCCGTCTCCTGGTGAATCACGCGGGCAAGATCTGCAGATGAGGCCATGAAGAAATCCTTTATCTTGAAGACAACACGTTTGCGTTAACAAGGATGCAACGCCTACAACTCTATCGTTGTTTGCTTTCGCTTGTCGTCCCTTTGAGGAGGCTTCATGACGTCCCTTCCGATTCGCTCGATCCGGTACGCTGCCTGCATCGCGTTCGCGCTCGTCTCTGCTGCCGCAGGCGCACAGGATCCGCTGCATGCCTGGACCGGAGGCGCCAGCCCGGCGAGGCTGGAAGCCTGGGTGAACGCCCGGCTCGCTGCAGAGAAGGCCGATATCGACAAGCTGGTCGCCGTTCATGGTGAACGCACCGTCGCCAACACCGTCCGGCCCTACGACGATGCCCTCAACGAGCTTGCGCTGGCCGGCAACGAGGCCTACCTGATGTACTCGGTCGGCGACTCCGCCCCGCTGCGCGACAAGGGACAGGAGCTTGTTGCGAAGGTCTCCTCCGCTGCCACCGACCTCAACCTGAACCAGGATGTCTATCGGGCGCTGGCCGCAGTCCCGTTGCCCACAAACGATCCAGCAACCCGCCACTACATCGAGCGCGCCCTGCTGGAGTACCGTCTCGCCGGTGTCGACAAGGACGAAGCGACCCGCGCAAAGATCCGCAAACTGCAGGACAAGATCACCGATGCCAGCCTGGTCTTCGGGCGCAACGTCGCCGACGGCAAGCTGACCGTCAAGGCTACGAGCAACGAGCTCAAGGGCCTGCCCGAGGATTACATCGCCCGCCACAAGGCCGCCGCCGATGGGACCTACACCCTGACGACCGACTCTCCCGACAGCACTCCGGTACTGAACTTCGCGGCCGACCCTGGACTGCGCATGAAGATGTACCTGGCCTACAACCAGCGCGCCTATCCTGCCAATGTTGCCGTCCTGAAGAGCGTTCTCGAGGCCCGGCAGGAGTTGGCAACCACTCTCGGCTACAAGACCTTTGCCGATCTCGCCATGGCCGACCAGATGATGGGCTCCGCCAGCAATCTCCGCAAGTTCCTCGCGGACGTCGATCAGGCCTCCAAAGGCGCATCCGACAAGGAGTACGATCTCCTGCTCGCTTTTGCAAAGCAGCAGAAGCCCGGACTCATGAACATCTCCTCCGCCGACGCCAACTACTGGTCCGAGCAGTATCGCCGCGCCAGGTACGACTTCGACGCGCAAAGCGTGCGGCCTTACTTTCCCTACGATGAGGTGCAGGCAGGAATCCTCCACACCGCCGCGAAGCTCTTCCACGTGCAGTTCCGTCCCGTTCCCGAGGCGAAGACATGGGACCCGTCCGTCTCCACCTTCGACGTCTACGACGACACTGCCAGCGATCACAAGAAGCTGGGCCGAATCTACCTCGACATGCATCCGCGCGACGGCAAGGACAAGTGGTTCTCCTCCGCGCCGGTCGTTCCCGGCATTCGCGGGCGTCAGCTTCCGGAAGGCGCCCTCATCTGCAACTTCTCCGGCGGCGTCCCCGGCGATCCCGGCCTGATGGAGTACAGCGAGGTCGTGACCTTCTTCCACGAGTTCGGCCACCTGATGCACCACATCCTCGGCGGCCAGGGCGAGTGGTCCAACGCCGGCGGCTTCAACGTCGAGGGCGATTTCGTAGAAGCACCCTCGCAGATGCTCGAGGAGATGTTCCGCGACCCCGGAATCCTGCAATCCTTCGCGAAACACTACAAGACCGGTGAGACGATACCCTCCGCTCTGATCGCGAAGATGAACGCCGCCGGAGCCTACGGACGCGGACGATGGGTGCAGGCGCAACTCTTTTACTCGACCTACTCGCTGCAGGTTCACGACCGCGCACCGGGGCAGATCAACTTCGATGACCTGCTCCGCCAGGACTCCGCGCGCTTCTCGCACTTCAGCTTCGTCGACGGCAATCGCATGTACGCCAGCTTCACGCACCTGACCGGCTACTCTTCGAACTACTACACCTATGTCCTCGATAAGGTCATCGCGGTCGACTTCTTCTCGCAGTTCGATCCCGCCCACCTGCTCGATGGCCCGACGGCGATGCGCTATCGCCGCACCGTGCTGGAACCGGGAGCAACCAAGCCCGCCACCGAGCTGGTGAAAGACTTCCTCGGGCGATCACAGAATCTGGACGCCTTGAAGGCATGGATCAACGAAGAGTTCAAGGCTACGCAAACGGCCACCGGCCAGTAGCGGGATAGGGACCTACGGGCAGGCGAGAGTGAGAGTGCTTCCCCATCGCCTGTTCTCTCTCCCCCTCTCTCTCCCCCTCCACCTCCCCCTCTCCCCTCTGAAGTGTCATCCTGAGCGAAGCCCGAAGGGCGTAGTCGAAGGATCTGCGGTTTGCTCGCCCCGGCAAAAATCCTGAAACACAGATCCTTCAACTACGCTTCGCGCGATAAACCGCAAGAAGCTCCGCTCAGGATGAAACCAGGGTGGAGAGGCGATTCCGCATCATTCCTAAATCATCACCACCCGCTACACTGAAACCATGCAGCTCCGCACAGTCCGAGCGACGCAATACGTCACCGCGCTTCGCGAAGGAGGCAGCCTCCCCGCCATCGTCGCCGCCGATGATCTCGGCCTGTACGTGCTGAAATTTCGCGGCGCAGGACAGGGCCCGCTCGCTCTCGTTGCAGAACTCGTCGCCGGCGAGATCGGCCGCGAGCTTGGTCTCAACGTGCCTGAGCTTGTCTTCATCGAGATCGACGCCGCGCTCGGACGCAACGAGCCCGATCAGGAGATCCGCGAGCTTCTCAAGGCCAGCATCGGCCTCAATCTCGCGCTTGACTATCTCCCCGGCTCCACCATGTTCGACCCCGCCGCAGGCGACATCGCTGATGCTCAAACGGCTTCGATGGCCGTATGGTTCGATGCTTTCACGATGAACGTCGACCGCACGCCGCGCAACGCCAACCTGCTCTGCTGGCACCGTGAGTTGTACTTCATCGACCACGGCGCCGCCATCTACGTGCACCACGACTGGGAATCGATGCTCGACCGCGCCGAGTCGCCCTTTCGCGAGTCGCGCAATCACATTCTGCTGCCATGGGCCTCGGCCCTGGCCGAGGCAGAGGAGCGTGCCAGGCTTCTTCTTACACCGGAGAAGATCGCAGCCATCCTCGATGCGATTCCCGACAAATGGCTGCTGCGCGATCACGAAAGCATCAGTGCCGCTCAAAAACGTGAGGTCTACGCCGACTTCTTCGCGCGACGACTCAAAGCATCCGCGATCTTTCGAGAGGAGGCCGAACGTGCCCGTGCCCAGCTCCTTTGATTACGCCATCGTTCGCGTCGTCCCTCGCGTCGAGCGCGGCGAGTTCATCAACGCCGGCGTCATCGTCTTCTGCCTCGAACACAAATTTCTCGAAGCCCGCGTCAGGATCGACGAAGCCCGTCTGAAAGCTCTCTGGCCCGCCATCGATCTCGAGCTCGTCCGCCGCCACCTCGAAGCCATTCCGCGCGTCGCCGCCGGTGATCCCACCGCCGGCCCCATCGCGCAGCTCTCCCAACGCGAGCGTTTCCACTGGCTCGTCTCGCCACGCAGCACCATCATCCAGGTTTCGCCCGTCCACACCGGCCTCTGCGAAGAACGCCCTGAAGGCATGCTCGGAGAGCTGGCAAGCCGTTTGCTGGATTGAGTCCTTTCAATGGAATCCCACGGGAGCCGTCCCCCAACAAAGTGTCATCCCGACCGAAGGCGCAGCCGAAGCGGAGGGATCCGCTTCTCCACGCACACTCCAGCAGGATTGAAATTGCCTCCACGAGATTCCACGTAAGTTCCCCATCGGATTCCCTGTAAGTGGGATACGCGCACACTTACAACAGGCATAAAGTCTTCCTATTACACGTTCTCTCCGGCACCAGGACCGGAACCGGCATCGCTCATCCATCCCCTCTCCCAGGTCAGAAGGCTGCGAGCCTCACAATCCCTCTCAGGAACAAGGACCTGGTCCCCAGCATGGCAACAACCTCTTCCACCTCAGGCACAAGCATCCGGCTCATTCTTCTGGCAGCCGTGGGATGCATCCTGTTCACTGCCGGAGGTTGCTTCTTCCTCTTTCGCAATACCCAGAGCCTTGCCTCAGCCGGCAAATGGGTCCAGCATACCCAGGAAGTTCAGCTTGCCCTGCAGAGCTCATCCTCCCTGGTGCAGCGAATCGAGCTCGAAGGCCGTCTCTATCGTCTTTCCCAGGATGAAGACCAGCTGGAAACCAGCCGTCAGCTCGCCGTTCAGCTTCACACCAGCGTCAGTCACCTTAAGAGCCTCATCGCCGATAACCCCCACCAGGCTCCTAATCTCGAGGCTCTGGACATCTGTTCCGTAACGCTCATCAAAGCTCTCGCCAATCCCCATCCTGAAGCGGAATCTGTCAATGCTCAGCTCTTACGCTGCCGTCATGTTCTTTCCCTCATGTCCAACGAGGAGAGGGAGATCCTGCTGAATCGCAGCGAAGCTACCCGCCAGCGATCTCAGATCTCTGTGGTGACCGAGATCATGATCGGCCTGATCTGTTTTCTCCTGCTCTGCACCCTCTTTGGCATCCTCCTGCGCGATGCAATCCTGCGCAATCGAGTCGCAATGGCGTCCGAAGAGACCAACCGCGAGCTCAACCAGAGTCTGCAGACCCTTCAGGATTACGCCCGCGATTCTCAGATCCTCGCCATCGCCCGCGACGACCTGCAACTCTGCACCGACGAAAAGCAGGTCCATCAATCCGCCGCCTCACGCTTCTCCGAGCTGCTCCCAGGCTCCAACGGCTCCATCTGCATGATCAACAGCTCTCGCAACATGGTTGAAGCCATGGCAAGCTGGAGCGCCAATCAGGCCCCTCCGCTGGTCGCAGAGATCTTTCCTCCCGATACCTGCTGCGGCCTTCGCAGTGGACACCTTCGCTGGTACAGCCCTTCGGCCTCGCAGATCCACTGCAACCACTTCATCGGCGAAACTCCGGAGCGTTATCTCTGCCTCCCCCTCGCCGCCCACGGCCAGACCATTGGAGTCATCTTTATCGAGTCTCCCGATGAGGCCGTCCAGAAGATGGTGGAGAGCCGCATGGCAGGCGTGCAGCAGCTCCTCCAGCTCACCGCGATGGCGCTCGCTTCGCTCCAGATGCGTCAGAAGCTCGAGCACCAGTCTGCCCGCGACGGCCTGACCAACCTCTTCAACCGTCACTTCCTTGAGATTGCCCTCGAACGCGAGCTTGCACGCGCCGTCCGCCGCAAGAGTACGCTGGCCGTCCTCATGATCGACGTCGACCACTTCAAGCGGCTCAACGACCAGTTCGGCCATGCAGCTGGAGACGCCGTCCTCAAGGAGGTCGCCCGTGTCTTCCTCGATAAGACAAGAACCGAGGACCTCGCCTGCCGCTACGGCGGCGAAGAGTTCACCATCATCCTTCCGGACATCACGCCCGAGAACGCCTGGCAGCGCGCAGAGGTCATCCGCCAGGCCGTCGCCGACCTGCGAACCCATGCCGACAACATTCTCTACAACAGCGTGACCATCTCCGTTGGAGTCGCCATCTTCCCCCATGACGGAAGCTCCTCGGAGCTTCTCCTGCGCCACGCCGACGCTGCCCTCTATCGGGCCAAACACGAGGGCCGCAATCGCGTCGTGATGAATCTCAACGATTCCCAGGCGCAGGCATCGCCGGAAGACCTCTCCCTGTCGATCGGTTAGCAACACGCTGAAGAAGCGTCACTCTGATCTCGGGAGGAGTGTCATCCTGAGCGGAGTTTGCTGCGTTTTTGCGGCAAACGGAGCCGAAGGATCGACCGAAGGTTCAAAGGTCGCACGGCTCTCCTCGACTCCTACTTCTTCCCCGCAACTCCCGGCCGCAGGTCCTGCGAGTTCTGCTTCAGATACTTCGCCAGATCTTCATACTGATTGGTCGCGATAAAGTTCACTCCCGCAGCAATCGCCGCCTTCCATCGCTTCTCCACGGCCTCATGTGAGCCGAAGTTATAGCTCATCCCCCAGCCCTGATCTTCTGAAGGCGCAAAGCCGTCCAGCGCATAGAACCGCACCCAGAAACCCCTCTGATGCGCATAGTCCACCAGCGCATGCAACCTCTGGTTATCAGCCGCGGTCCATTCCCCTGCCTTCGGCTCGCCGCCTTCCTCCACCTGGTACCACGTGCCGTTCCACCACCGTCGGTAGTTGGTAGGCTTCTCATTCACCAGCTCCTGCGGACTTACCGTCACGAGCCAGTGATTCGCCTGCTCCTTCGTCATCCCCTTCGGGACCGGATGCGTATGGGCCGACCCGAACAGCCGCAGCTTCCCGCCTACCGGCACATCGTCGTAAAACACCTTCTGTTGCTCGTCCGCCTCTTCCGTCACCACCAGGATCGGCTTGCGCTCCATCGGCGAAAGCTTCGCCGGATCGCTCGTCTTTACCGCCGTCGAAAGCCACTCCTCATGCTGCCCCAGCACCTTCCATACTGCCTCCAGCAAGGGCTTCTGGTTGTCCTTGAAGTCGAAGTGCAGCACCACCAGCGGCCAGCGGTCGCGATGGTTCTCGGCAATCGCCTTCTCGATCACCGGGCTTACCTGCTTGAAGAAGTAGTCCTCGAGCGTCGGCTCCTCGCCCGTCGGATGCGGCGTATGCGAGACGACAACTCTCCCTTTGCCCGTGGCCGGATCCACATACCAAGCCAGATCCTGCTCAATCGACACCGGGAACCCCGAGTTCAGCGCCCGCTCCACCCGGTCGTTCCACTTCCCCTGGTACGGATAGCAGTTGTGCGCATCCAGAATCGGCTCATTGTGATTCAGAAAGTTGAGATCCGGCCCCTGCGCCATCGCCAACGACGAAACCAGAATCACTGCCGCAACCTGCGCAATCCGCCCAACCGCCCTCAGCCTCATAACAAAACCTTCCCGCCACTCAAAAATGGACACATGACCGACCTGAACATTCAATCACGCCGCCGTCACAAATTTGCAAAATCGCCGCACGCCCTCGAAACCCTTTTTTGAGGTGTCATTCCGACCGGAGCGCTTGAGCGCGGAGTGGAGGAATCTGCTGTGTTCCCGTACTGCCACAAATTCGGTAGACATAGCAGACCTCTCCACTGCGTCTCTCACCGGTAAAGCAGCGAAAGGACTTTGGCCGAATGACACTTCTAGAGATATTCCTCATACCAGAGACAAGACGGTCTGATGACACCGCCCTGGGCGCGCCGCAATGAACAACAAGTCAACGCGCGACCAGCCCGCCTCCCTGGGCTGTAGTGATATGCGAAAGCCTTCGGCTAAGCAGAATCCCTCCAATCAGGAAGTAAATCGCGCCGAAGATGGCATACCCTCCCATATCTTTCGCATGCAGCTTCCCGCTAAGCCCGCCAAACACAAACGCGATGCCGGCTGCAGTAGATTGGGCCCCGCTCAGGATCATCGCCCATTGTCCGCCAAGCTGCTTGCGCCGGATGAGTCCCGCAACCAGCTGCAACAGGCCAGCGCCGAGAGCCCATGCACCGAAGACTGCGATCGAGTATGCAGGCTGGTGAAAGACCGTGAGCGCTATTCCCAATGCTGTCGCGATCCCCAGGACTGCATTGATGACCTGCGAAGTCCGTGCGCTCGCAGTGGGGTTCGAAGTCCTGAGATCGTAAACCGTGCAGGCAACGTCCCATAGCGGGTACAGAATCAGCAGGACAGCCGCTACCCGTGGCTGCGTTAGCGCGGTCGAAAGTACTCCAGCAGCCCAGATCACCTGGAAGACCGTTCGAACGAGATACAGATTCCGCAGGGAGCGGGCCGAATCAAAGAAATTGGTTTTCATAAGACTTCACCTATCTATCTTCTAGTTGGTAGTTTATTTCGACAAGAAAAGGAGACCAGACATCAGCCTCCACGGTTTTAGAAGTTTGCTGCAGCGATACGCTTGAGTGCTGCCGCCGTCACCGTCTGGAAGACCTCACAGTTGCCAGTCGCTCGCGCAGAAAGCATCGCACCATGCACCACCGCCATCAGCGTCTGAGCTTCCGCTGCGGCTGAATCTTCCAGGACAATGACACCCGCCCCCACACCCGCTCTCAGGGTGCGCTCCAGCCATTCACTCAATGCGCTGAAATACAGACGTACCTCGACCTGCACCTCCTCCGGCAAGGAGGGAAGCTCCGCTCCCATCAGCGCAGCAACGCAGAACGGAACCGTTCGTCCCCGGATACACCCCTCCCAGTACTGGACGTAGGCCCGAAGGCGTTTCCAGGGATCTCTGATCTGCAGGTCCAGTTGTCCGGTGCCTTCAACCAGCTTTTCGCGATGCGCCTTCAGAACGGCCGCAGCCAGTCCGGCCTTCGTCGGGAAGTGATGATGAATGCTCGGCTTCCTGATCGCGACCGCTTCGGCAATGTCGGCATAGCTGAAGGCCGAATAACCTCGTTCGATCATCAGAGCTTCTGCTGTCTTCAGAATCCGTTCTGCTGTATCTACCTGCATGCAAAGTAGACTACCAACTAGTCGGTTCGGTTGCAAAATTTAGTTCATTTTTCGTAATTCTGCAAAGAACACATGGAGAGGACGATAGTACTCATCCGAAATGCACACTGGTGATTTTGCCTGAATCGAGACCGAGAAGAGGGCTGGGAACAGGTTACTGATTTATCTAGCTCTCTAGCGGCTTACTCATAACAGTCAGCTCAGTGAACCAGTAGACACCCCCTGCCGCTGTTACTGCTTTTTGGGCTTCGAGGAGACCAATTGGCGGAACCTCTGGCGGGGTTGGCGCTTGCCTCTGCAGTTGTTCAAACACATGTGCGGCGTAGCTTGTACCATCCTGACGCGTTCCATAACGTCGGACCATTTCCGGACTGTATGCGGGAACCGGCACTCCTGGGTCGAAGCCGAGTTCACGGAAAAACTCGGAGCCATTTGCCCCCGGCACTCCAAAGATCCACGGCTCCGCCCACGATGTGGGAATTCCGCCCGCACTATTCGGCGTGAACTTTCCCAGTTCGATTCCCACACTATTCGCGTAATCCAATACAAGCGTGCTGCCGGAAGTGGAATGCAATGCGATTGTCTGGAGCATCTTCCGGACACTGCTCTCGGGCAGATACATGCAAACACCCTCCCAGATGTACAACGTCTTCTCGTCCCGCTTAAAGCCAACCCGGTGCAAACCATGCATCAAATCGTCTTTGGCGAAGTCGATCGCGCAATAAGTCAAATTCTTCGGAAGATCCTGCAAGACCTCCCGTACACGGCGCTTCTTATAGGTCTGTGTCGGCATAGCATCGACTTCAATGACCCTGCAGTGTTTCAAGAGTTCGCCAAAACGATAAGCACGAGTATCGAAGCCGGCGCCGAGAATGACCACTTGCGTCGCACCCTTCTTGACTGCCCGCTCTAACGACTCATCGATAAAGCGGGTTCGACAAAGCATCAGTCCCGCAAATAGCACAATCGCAGGGTTCTGGCTGGCTTCTCTGTAGTCCTGCGTCAGAGCTGTGCTGACCGCATGGTCGCTGATAAGGGCTAATTCAGACGGTCCAATGAGGAGATCGGCCATCGAATCCGGATTGCGGACATTCTCGTCGGGTTCGCGAGAACCAAAGGCTCGCACCGCCGCGACAAGAATGGAAGTACGGGATGGCAACTCCTCTTCAATGTTGCTTTGGGTGCCCGCAGCGATCATGAGAAAAAGTATAGCCAGATGCAACTACGCGCCGCGATGCCGAAGTGTCTAAGCCGCTCCATCCACCCAGGCATCTACCCGGACAAACTTCATCTCCGCATATCGCTCCAGCAGGCGCTCGGTCACGCGCACCGTATCCATGCGGTCGGCGCCCAGCCCGGTGTGGCCGCCGTCGTGCAGGACGAGATTCGTCCCAAAGCCGCGAATGCGATTCTGCTCCACGCCCTGCGTCGCGCGCCTCATAATTCCGTCCACGCCGATCGGGCTCCAGTCGTTGCAGATCACGTTCCACTGCACGGGAATCATCCCCAGCTCATGCACAATGCGCAGCACCGCCGGTCGGCGTGCTCCATGAGGCGCACGAAAGAACTGCACTGGGGTTCCCAGCACATCCTCAATCGCCGCGCTGGCTCCGCTCAGCTCCTCGCGGATTCTGCTTTTGCTCTGCCACGCCAGCCACGGATGCGTCATCGTGTGATTCCCCACCAGGTGACCGGCCGCGGCGATCTCACGCACCAGCCCGGGACACTGCTTCACAAATCCGCCGATCAAAAAGAAGGTCGCCTTCACATTTGCCCGTGACAGGACCTCCAGCAACTGAGGCGTCACCTTCGGATTCGGCCCATCGTCAAAAGTCAGGGCGATCTCTGTCGGATGACGAAGCGCGACCAGGGTCCTGCCAAATAACTGCGACTCCGGCGAGAGCGCAGCCCACACCACCCCCCCGGCTACTCCCGTAGCGATTCCCATCGCAGCGCCCATCCCCGCTGCCCCAAATGCGCTTCCTGTGACGACGTCCAGCAGCTTCGTATCTCCTTTGCGGGACCAATCCTCCTCTGTCCAGCCACCAGGCCATGATCTCACCAATGGAGCGTCGCCCGCCTCGTTATGGTGTTCAGCTTCAACCGCAGAGAATTTTTAAAAGAGTGTCATCCTGAGCGAAGCTTCTCGCAGCTTCATCGCGAGAAGCGCAGTCGAAGGATCTGCTGTCTGTTCGCGATACTGAGAATCCCGAACGCACTCAGCCCTCTCGAATCCGATGTGCCTGACAAAACGGAGACTCGCCTTCCGTTATCGCCCCAGGTAAGCCCTGTACTGCGTCTCCACCACGCCTGTATTCCGCGCCAGCATCAGCTTGGCCTGGTTGTACTGGTAAAGCGTCTCCACCAGCCGTGACTGCGCTGCTGCCAGCGAAGCCTGCGCCTGCACCACCGGCAGATTGTCATCGACTCCAGCGGTATAGCGATCCGTAGCGTCGTCGAGCGCCTGGGCGGCCAGCCCCACATTGCTGCGCGCCACCTTCACCTGTTCATCCGCCGCCTCGACGTCCAGCATCGCCGAGCGAATCTGCTGCTCGATCGTGACCCGCAGGCTCTGAACCTGCTGCCGCAGCCCGTTCATCTGCGCTGTGGCCACCTCGCGCTCGCCGCGAAGCTGGCCCTCCTGGAAGATCGGGAACGATAGTTTTCCCATCGCCGTAAAGACACCGTGGTAGAGCCCGTGCGTCTCGCCGATCACGCCGTAGTATCCCCCAAACGACAGCGAAGGCAGCCGCTCATACTTCACCGCCTTCAGGGTGCGGTCGGCGACCTCCACCTGCGATTCCAGGCTGCGAAGGTCCTTGCGGCGCTCAAACGCCAGCGTCATCGCCTGGTCCAGCGGAAGCGCCGCAAACTCCGCATAGGGAGCCTTGTCGGTGAGCACCAGTTCCTGCTCCGCAGGCATCCCCATCAGCCGGTTCAGCGCAATCTTGTCCTTGGCGAACGTGTTCTCGTCGTTGATCAGCGCCTGCTGCTGGGTCTGCAGCTGGACCTGCGCCCGCAGCACGTCGAGATGTGTTCCCACCCCGGCATCGTGCGAGGCCTTCGCCTGGTCGAATGCCACCTGGTCTGCCTTCAGCAGCGCGCGTGCATTGTCGATCTCCGCTGAATCGGCCAGCGCGCGCAGATATCGGGTCGCCACGTCCAGCGCCACCGTCCCGCGCTCATTCAGCATCGTCCACGAGGCCACATCGTCGGCCCGCTGCGCCGCCCGGTACAGAAAGTAGGCCGGAACGTTGAAAAGCTGCTGATTCACATTCAACTGGGCCGAGGTCACATCGACCTTAACGATTTCCGGGAACGTTCCCGTAAACCCGGGGATATGGATGGACGAAGGATTGAATCCCATCGCCGCCAGGTTGATCTCCTGGGTCGACGTGCTGGCCTGCGCGGACATGCTGGGCAGCAGGTTATTTTTGACCTGAAGGACCTGGCCGTGCACGGAGCGCTGGTTCTGAAGCTGCAGAAGAATGCGGACGTTATGCTGGAGCCCGTGCGCAATGGCGTCGTCGATGCTTAGTTCCAGCGGCTGCGAACCCGCGCGCTCCACCACCACGCCGCCCGCCAGCGTCGTTACGGGAGCTGCTTTCGCCGTAAGCTGCGGTTCAGGTGCTGTGGGAAGCTCTTCCGGCTTCGACTGCTGGGCCAGGGCAGCCGCCGCAAACCCCAGGCATGCGGCCGCAACCGGCAGAAACTTCCTTATCATCGAGAGACGCAGCTCCACTTTCTTTCAGAGATCGACCGTCAAACGTCTGTATTTCATCTGGGTTAGATTACCCCGCAGGGGGCGGGGTTGCGAAAATCGAAGGCAAAATCCGGAGCACCGTCCCGCCGTCGTCTAAAATACAAGTACAAACAAAGGCCTTATGCGTCCAAACGTCATGAACCGCATCCTTGTCGCCGCCACCCTGCTCGCTGGCCTGTGCCTTCCCGCAGCGGCCCAGTACTCCGCCCCTCCGAATACGGGCAACTCCTTTAAAGACACCTCCATGCTCAAGCCGCCAGCCGGAGCCAAGGTGGCCATCATCAAGTTTGAGGATCTCGAGTGCCCGGCCTGTGCCCACGCCTACCCCATCGTGCACGCCGCGGCCGAACGCTACCACATTCCCATCGTCCGCTACGACTTCCCTCTGCGGATGCACATCTGGAGCCGCGACGCCGCCATCACCGCCCGCTACCTCCAGGACAAAGTTTCGCCACAAGTGGCCGATGAGTTCCGTGGCGCGACGTTTGCCGCCCAGACCTCCATCGCCTCCAAGGACGATCTCGCAGCCTTCACCCGCCGGTTCTTTCAGCAACACAAGCTCAACGAGCCCTTCGTGATCGATCCCTCCGGGCGTTTCGCCGCCGAGGTTCAGGCTGACTACACGCTCGGTGAGCGCGTCGGAATCTCGCAGACCCCGACCATCTGGGTCGTGAGCCAGAAGAACTGGGTCCAGGTCACCGATGTGAATCAGCTCTATGCCACCATCGACAACATGCAGTCGCAGGTCGCCCAGAGCACTCCCGGCAAGACCGCCGCAAACTCCAAGCTGCGGCACGCCTCGACCCCGCAGCGCTAAATTCCTTCAACAGATAGAAAGCCGGAACGCCCTCGCGTTCCGGCTTTTGCAGGATGAGCACTTCGCTTCCCCAAAGAGCGTCCTCTCGACCGTAGTCCTAAGGACCTTCGCGATCAAAGTCCGTCGCGGAAGCCTTGCCTCCAGCTCGTCCATTTAGGGCTCCAGTTCAGCTCCCCTTTTGCCTTTGCGTTCGAGACTCCGCGAATGTCGTTCATCATGGCGACGGCGTGCTCCCCGATGAGCAGTTTTGCGAGCCAGTTGGGGACGTGTCTCGGCGGCGGTGCTCCCACGCACTGGGCGAGCCAGGGAATCCACTCCATGACGGGCGCGGGATCGTCATCGACGATGTTGTAGATGCCGTGCTGCGCCTGCGTGAGCGCCGCGACCGTCGCAGTGGCGGCATCGTACAGATGGATGAACGAGAAGACACCCGTACCCTGGCCGACGATGGGGATCTTGCGGTGGCGAACGTCCTCGGTCGTGGTTCCGTCTTTGGCGATGGAGCTATGCGGACCGTAAAACGGGCCGTAGCGCAGCACGACTCCGGTGAATCCTTTCTCCCGCAGCACGGTGTGTTCCAGCATCTCGATGGCATCGAGCATGGCCTTCATCTGCGGCGGCGGGGTTGGGTCCAGGTCATCTTCTTCGGTCTTGAGGGTGATTCCGCGGCGGGCGTAGGGCCATCCGGCAAAGCTCTGCGCGAGGAACCGCTCGACCCCCACGCGGACGGCCGCGCTGGCGAGGTTGCGAGTGCCTTCCGTCCGCAGGCGATTGGTCAGCTCGAAGTCGCGCTGCATGTGGCGAAGGTCGATTCGCTGCGGAATGGCGGTGAGCTGGTGAATCACCGCCTGCGGCCGGATCTCGTCGAAGCGGGCGTGGATCGCCTGTCCGTCGAAGACATCGGCGATGACGGGGGTGGCCCCAAGAGACCTCACCAGATCGCTGTGAGCAGGATTGCGGAAGAGGCCGAAGACCTCGTGCTGCTGCTCGACGAGCAGAGGAATGAGGGTTCGACCGATGGCTCCCGACGCGCCTGCCAGAAGAATTCTCATGCGCGTTATTTTTGCATGGACGGCGCCTGCGATCCATCGCGGTCGGCGCGGTGGTCGATCGAATGGCAGAAGGCATCCGGGCCGGGCCGCATGCCGGCAGCGACTTCTACAGTATTGAAACAACACACGATGGAGAGAATCGCTCTAACTGAGGAAGAGGAATCGCATGACGACAGCAGGAGATTCGTACGATCTGGAACGTTTTTTGTCCGCGCAGCAGGGAGTCTACGAGACGGCCTGCGCCGAACTCCGCGCCGGAGAGAAGCAGAGCCACTGGATGTGGTTCATCTTTCCGCAGATCCAGGGGCTGGGATCGAGCGAGATGGCGCGCCGCTACGCCATCTCCTCACTCGAGGAGGCGCACGCCTACCTGGAGCATCCCGTGCTGGGCCAGCGTTTACGCGACTGCACCAACATCCTGATGGGCCTGGAAGGACGCACTGCGGAGAAGATCTTCGGCTATCCGGACTACCTGAAATTCCACTCCAGCATGACGCTGTTTGCGCATGCGGCCACGATCTCCGAAGAAGACCTGATCTTCAGCCAGGCGCTGGACAAATATTTTGCCGGGCGGGAAGACGCGGCGACGATCCAGAGGCTCTAAGCGAGCATGGGCCCTTGTAAGAAAACGGACGCCAATGCTCGATACGACGAAGTGTGTACTCTCTGCTGCAGTTCTTGGTCTTGTGCTGAGCCTGACCAGCGGATGCGGGAAGCGTGAAGAGGCTCACGCCAATCTTCCGCCCGTCAAAGCTCCTGCGCTCAAACCGGCACCGGCCACGCCCATTCTGACCAAACGGGTGGAGTTGGGTGGCGAGACGTGGGACCCCGCATGGGACAAGATCGTCGAGCTGGCCCTGCCGCCCGCGATGCTGACGCATCAGGTTCCGCGCGACGTGCAACGTTTCTGCCCTCGCTTTTACCACCTGGACGAGGCTAACAAGCGCGCCTTCTGGGCCTACTTCTTTCAGGCGCTCGCAGGGGCCGAAGCCGGGTTGGACCCCACTACGCGGGTACGCCACACCGACCCCGAGGTCGCTGTCGTTGATAAAGTGAGCGGCCGCATGGTGCGCAGCGAAGGCCTGCTGCAGCTCACCTATGAGGACCAGCAGCGATACGGCTGCGACTTCGACTGGGGCCACGACAAAAAACTGAAGCCCGATGACCCCGACAAGACCATTCTGCAGCCGAAGAACAACCTGGAGTGCGGCGTAAAGATCCTGGAGAACCAGATCATCGATCAGCACAAGCCACTGCTTTCAGGCACAAGCTACTGGTCGACCCTGCGGCCGGGAACGATCAGCTATCGCGTCTTTGCGAAGCAGATGACCAACGTGCCGATCGCCTGCAGGAAGCAGGCAAAGGTGGCATCGCATTGATACAGGGGGAGAGAGCTTAGTCATGGTATCCACGACCCATGGAAAGCATTGGGAAGAAACTGGTTTGGCGATTGTCTGCTTTCCTCTGCCAACGGCCCCCACAACCCTCTGCCAGCGGCCCCCAAAACCAGCAAACGTGTCCTTTATCCGATCCCCCGGAGATCCCCACGCCACAGAAGGGTTAGCGAACGGCCAGAGATGCGGCCTATAATGAAACATGGCATTCGTAAATCCGGCCTCCACGAAGCCTGGAATCCAGGCGCCGCCTGAGGGCCAGTCATCGAGTCCAGCACCCGGAGCCAAGATTGAGCCCAAAGCGGCTCCTCTGGCGGTGGCTGGCAAGGCTGGTGCACGTGGGGGAGTGCCTGTCCCGAAGGTTGCTGCGGAGACGAATGAGAGCTCTGCCTCACACCTGGCCGGGCTGGCGGCCGCCGATATCAGGACCATCGACGAAAAATTTCAGAAGCTGCTGGATACCGTGCATGAGAATCGCCCGGCGGATGACCTTGAGATCATCCGCAAGGCATGGGCCTTCTGCCTGCAGCAGCACGAAGGACAGAAGCGCGCCTCCGGCGAGCCGTATGTAATTCATCCTCTTGAGGTTGGCCAGGTACTCGCCGAGCTGAAGATGGATTCGACCGCCATCGCGGCGGGCCTGCTGCACGACGCGGTCGAAGATACCGATGTCACCTCGGCGGAGATCGCCAAGCGCTTCGGAGAGCAGGTCGCCCACATCGTCGAGGGCGTCACCAAGCTGGACAAGATCAAGTTCGCCAACCGCGAAGACCATCAGGCCGAGAACATCCGCAAGATGCTGCTCGCCATGGTGACGGACGTTCGCGTGGTCATCATCAAGCTGGCCGACCGGCTGCATAACATGCGCACGCTGGAGCACCTGAAGCCCGAAAAGCAGCAGAAGATCGCCCGCGAGACGATGGAGATCTACGCTCCGCTGGCGCACCGGCTGGGCATGGGCAAGCTACGCGGCGAGCTCGAAGATCTCGCCTTCCGCTACACAGACGCCTTTGCCTACGAGCAGCTCTCGCATGAGGTCGATGCGCTGCGCGGCGCCGGTGAGGAGTTCCTGAAGAAGATCGTTACGCGCCTGGAACAGAAGCTGCGCGAGTTCAAGATCGAGGGCCGTGTGGAGTGGCGCATCAAGCGCCTCTACTCCATCCAGCAGAAGCTGCAGGACCAGAAGATTCCCGTCGACCAGGTGTACGACCTGCTGGCGATCCGGGTCATCACCCACAGCGTGCAGGACTGCTACGCTCTGCTGGGCCTTCTGCACTCCATCTGGAGACCGGTTCCGGGCCGCATCAAGGACTTCATCGCGATGCCGCGGCCCAACCTGTACCAGTCGCTGCACACCACGCTGATCGCCGAGGGCGGACACCAGTTCGAGGTGCAGATCCGCACCGAGGACATGCATCGCGTGGCCGAAGAGGGCATCGCAGCGCACTGGAAGTACAAGGCCGAAGACAACGTCAGCGCCAAGGACGAGCAACGCCTCGCCTGGGTGCGTCAGCTGATGGAATGGCAGCGCGAGATGACCGACCCCAACGAGTTCATGTCGACCCTGAAGATCGACCTGTACCCGGAGGAGGTTTACACCTTTACCCCCAAGGGCAAGGTGGTCGTGCTGCCCAAGGATGCAAGCCCGGTGGACTTCGCCTATGCCATCCACACCGAGGTCGGCAACACGACCGTGGGGGCGAAGGTCAATGGCCGCATCGTTCCTCTGCGCACCAGACTGAAGAACGGCGACATCGTCGAGATCACGACGCAGGTCGGGCACAACCCCAGCCGCGACTGGCTGAGCTTCACCAAGAGCTCCAAGGCGCGCAACAAGATCAAGCACTGGCTGAACGAGCATCAGCGCCAGCGCGCCATGGAGATTGGCCGCAAGCTGCTGGATCGCGAGGCCCGCAAGTACAAGCTGGCGCTGAACAAGTACACTGCGGCCGACTACGAGCGGGTCGCGGGCGAATATGGGCTGACG
Source organism: Edaphobacter sp. 12200R-103 (assembly GCF_010093025.1). Classification (GTDB taxonomy): domain Bacteria; phylum Acidobacteriota; class Terriglobia; order Terriglobales; family Acidobacteriaceae; genus Edaphobacter. Next base: position 3,198,888 of record NZ_CP048114.1, read on the forward strand.
AGCGATGCCGAGCTTCTGGCCGGAGTCGGCTTCGGCAAGTACTCCTCGCGGCAGGTGCTCAACAAGCTCGAGCCGGGATCGACCGCGGCTCCCGAGCCGGCCCAGCCCGAAGCCGGAACCGTCGCCAACACCGTCGGCCAGATGTCGGACGCGGTCAAGCGCGTCTACTTCGGCAGGGGTTCCGAGTCTCTCCAGGTCGAGGGACAGGACGATCTGCTGGTCTATCGCGCGCGCTGTTGTAACCCCATTCGCGGCGAGGAGATTATCGGTTACGTTACGCGCGGCAAAGGCGTGGCGGTTCACGCAAGAAGCTGTCCCAACGTGCAGAACCTGCTTTACGAGTCGGACCGTCGCATCCAGGTCGAGTGGGCGCCGATGCCGTCGGACTCAGGAAATACTCCTTCCAAAGCGCAGACCTACCCCGTCAAGATCACCATCGTCTGCGAAGACCGCTCCGGTCTGCTCAAGGAGTTTACGGCGATCATCTCCGAAGACGGCACCAACATCCGCAGCATGGACTCAAAAGGCGCCACAGACTCCGGCGAAGCGATGGTCGACTTTGTCGTGGAGACGGTGGACGTCCGCCACCTGAACAAGATGGTTGAGCGGCTGCGCCGGGTCCCTGGAGTCCGCGAGGTCCACCGCGTCCAGAAGATCTAAGGTGTCCACCTAGGCTCGATCCTCTTTGAGGACCCCAGAGAGGCATCCTTGCGATCGATACGGATATGCAATTGCTGCAAGCCATGCGAGTGTCATCCTTCAAGCCCTATAAAAGTGTCATCCTGAGCGAAGCTTCTCGCAGCCTTATCGCGAGAAGCGCAGTCGAAGGATCTGCGGTCTGCTGGCCTCAGCGAGAATCCCTAAACGCCAGATCCTTCGACTCCGCTACGCTCAGGATGACACTTTACTGAGAGCACACTGAAAGAATGGATGATGGGGGTAGCAATACCACCCGAGCGGAGGACAGAGTTGATTTACAAGCATAACCACTTCACACGACGAAATGTCCTGAAGTTCTCCGGGATGGCCGCCATGGCCTCGGCGCTGGAACGGCTTCCCGCTCTTGCACAGTCTGCTCCCGATCACACCCTCAACATCGCTCCGTACTCGCTGGAGGTATCCCGTCGCAAATTCGTTAAGACCATTGCCTACAACCAGCAGGTCCCAGGGCCGCTGCTGCGCCTGAAGGAAGGCGTGCCCGTCACCATCGAGGTAGCCAACCACTCCAGCGACGACGAGATCGTGCACTGGCACGGCTTGTTTCTGCCCCCGGAAGTCGATGGAGCGATGGAGGAAGGCACGCCTCATATCGCTCCTGGGGCCTCGGCACGCTACACCTTTACTCCGGAGCCCTCGGGTTTCCGCTGGTATCACACCCATACCTTCGCCGGACGCAATATGAAGAAAGGCCTCTACTCGGGACAGTTCGGATTTCTGTACGTCGATCCCCGCGACAATCCAGCACGCTACGATCAGGAGTTCTTTCTGGCCCTGCATGACTGGAACGCAACCATGGTCGGCAGCGATGACGGCTCCATGAGCCCCATCTATGACTACTCCACGATCAACGGGAAGACTCTCGGCTTCGGCGAGCCGCTTCGTGTCAAAGAGGGGCAGCGAATCGTTCTGCAGATCGTCAACACCTCCGCAACGGAGCCGCACTGGCTGGCGCTGTCAGGTCACAGGCTGCGCGTGATTGCGCTGGACGGCAATCGCGTCCCTTCTCCCCAGGCGGTAGAGATGCTTCATCTCTCTCCTGCCGAACGTGTGTCGGTCGAGGTGGAGATGAACAATCCCGGCGTGTGGGTGCTGGGTGAGGTCCGCAAGCACGTGATGGCCACGGGGATGGGCATCGTCGTGGAGTATGCCGGACGATCCGGAAAGCCGGTCTGGAATCAACCGCGGACGCTGGAGTGGGATTACCTGCGCTTCGGGACCACGGAGGCGAGTTCGCAGGCGGGAGAACCTTCAGCGGAGCTTAAGGAATCTGTGATCCCCTTAACGTTCGAGTCGAAGTTTGAGGGGCACGGCGCCATGGACCGATGGATGATCAATGGGAGGTCGTTCCCACAGACGGAGACCGTAAAACTTGGATTCGGCCAGCGGTATCGACTGCTCTTCAAAAACAAGAGCATGGATGACCATCCCGTCCATCTGCATCGGCACAGCTTTGAGCTACGCAGGCTGGCCGGCAGGGAGACACGGGGCATGATGAAAGACACTATCCTGGTCAAGGCAGGCACGGAGGCAGAGGTTACATTTACAGCGAATCAGTCGGGCCTTACACTGTTCCACTGCCATCAGCAGGACCATATGGATATGGGTTTCATGATGCTGTTCCGCTGTTCCTGAGAAAGAAAGATCAAACGAATGGCATTTCTCTCGCTTCCATCGCGAAGAACAATCTGTGGTCTTTTTGTTCTGGTTCTCGGCTGCGCTCTCCACGCCAGCGCGCAGGGGAACTATGAGATCCAGGTCTACGGATCAGACACCGTTCTGCCAAAGACCACGATGGTCGAGCTGCATTCGAATTACACCGCGAAGGGCTCCCTCTTCACGACCGATGGAACCTATCCCACCAATCATCAGGAACACGAGACCGTCGAGATTACGCAGGGACTGACGAGTTGGTCTGAGGTGGGCTTCTACATCTTCACCAGCATCCAGGATGGCCACGGTATCCAGTGGGTGGGAGATCACATCCGGCCCAGGGTACGGGTTCCGGATTCGTGGCACTGGCCCGTGGGCGTGAGCCTTTCAACAGAGATTGGATATCAGCGTCCTGCCTACTCCCCCGATACATGGACGTGGGAGCTGCGGCCCATCGTGGATAAGTCGATCGGGCGATGGTACCTCGCATTCAATCCTGCCCTGGAGCGGACGTGGCACGGGCCGGATATAAGGCAGGGCCTGGGATTCTCCCCCGGGTTCAAAGTGGGCTACGACTTCACCAAGGTCATCAGTGGAGGCCTGGAGTACTACGCGGACTACGGACGGATCGGCGCTTTCGACAGCTTCAGCAATCAGCAACAGCAGATCTTCGCCGTGACCGACCTGAACGTCTCCCCGAAGTGGGAGATCAACCTGGGCGTAGGGCTGGGATCGACTGCGGCGACAGACCACCTCATCATCAAAGGCATCCTGGGAAGGCGCTTCGACTGGCACAGGCCATCGCCGGTGGAGTAACAACGAGAGCGGACGTGAAACCTGTCGGAACCCACCCGCTCAATTCCCGTTTTCCGATCGCTTTATGATTCCCGATCTTAAATGTGTCATTCCGAGCGAAGCGGCGTAGCCGCGAAGAGCCTGCCCTGAGCGAAGTCGAATGAGCCCCCCAAACACACGCGTGTCATTCCGAGCGGAGTGCGAAGCACGAAGTCGAGGAACCCCCGCATTTCGCGATGCCGAGCGGGAAGAATCTGCCTCACTTCAGGCACAAATGGCAACGTGGCACAAAAATAAGTTCGCTCTATAGTCGGATTCCGACTATAGTATCGGGATAGGTCGGAGAGCGACTATGGCGGAGTTGCACAATCCGGTGGCCCTGGTATCTGCCATGGAAGAGACGACTGCGGCGTCTTTTCCGGTATGGCCAATGACAGCGGGCGTTGCGGCGGCAGGCGTGGCGTTGAATATTGTGTGCTCGTACCTGCAGAAAGGAACACTTCCTGCGATCGCACTCCCGATCGCCGCGGCGTCGCTGCTTTTTATCGCTGCAATGATAGGCGGCGTTGCCGTTCGAATGATCTACCTGCGGGTTGTTCGCGGACAACAGAAGATGGTGACGTCCGTCGTCAGGGCTGCCTGTCTGACATCGCTATGGCTTCCGTCCTGGGCGCTCTTCATGGCGACGTCGTCACCGCTGGCGATGGCTGCCGCGGGACTCTGTCTGGCGTGCATGGGCATGTTTCTGAAGCGCGGCAGAATCGACGCGGACGCGGAGATCGTTCTAAATGCGCCGCACCAGCCCGGTACGCCGTTTCTCTTCCCCGATGGCCTGCTGGTGCGGAAGCTTCTGCCTTCGCTCTGGCTGGTGCTGCTCCTCGATGCAACAGTCGCTCTCGCTGCAGCAGGATGGTTTTTCATGGCATCCCTAACCGCGGCTATCTTTGCCGGTGTGCTGGTCTGGCGCGCGACGCTGCCCTCTGCTCCCGGGATCTTCGCGCGAAAGCTTCCGCCCAGGCCGGGTCAGGCTGCAATTGCAATAGCTGCGTTCGCCTTGACCATGATCGCGCTGCTTCCATATCTGAGGGCCGGGCTCTTTGAAAACATGTCCACCGTTGCCAAAAAGACGGCCGTGCAGGCCGGCCCGGAGGCGACGGGCGAGATCTCAAGCAAGGGATACATCGGGATCATCCTGATGCCATTGAAGGATCAGCAGAAGAAGATCGTTGCTCCCGTGCGGCGCGACTTCGTTCCGCACTTCGGGGTGAAGATCTCCGACCCGCTGGAGATTCCCTTCGACGGCCAGTACTGGTACTTCAAGTGGCCGGATAAACGACCGCGCCCGAACGCGCGCGTCGTGCGAGCCAGCTCGACAAAAACGCAGGTAAGCTCGAGCACCCGCACTCCCCTGTTAATGGAAGCGCACCAGAGGCTCATCGATCCGATGGACCTGGGCTGCTGCAGCGCAATCAACCTTATCGTCGAGAACGCCGACCAGCTGAACGGCGCCATCTCGCTGGAGCTGTGGGTGAGAAAGCTCCCCAACCCGAAGACGGCCGCGAAGCAAAGAGTAAACGCTATGACATCGGAGGATGCGCCCCATTACCTGGGCACGATGGCGATTCCATCAAGCCAGCTTCCGATCGGCGACCGTCCGAATGCCTCCGGCAGGACTGTGCCCGAGACGCTGAGTTTTCCGATTCCTGCCGGTTTAAACGGTACGGTCTTCGACGAGATCACGGTGGTCGTAAAGACCGCGCCCGAACGAGCGCGCATGGGCGCGAAGGTTGCGATCAGGAAGTTTGTGCTGGAGCCGTAGAGCTCCCTGGCCATCTTTCAATCCGTCATTCTGAGCCGCAAGGCGAAGAATCCCTGTATTTTGCCCGAAGCACCATCGGCTCTACAGGAGAAATACAGGGATCCTTCGCGTAGCTCAGGATGACGATCTCTTTGGACAAATACACCCTTGGCTGAAATTGGCTTCAGCCGTGTTTTTACTTCAGGCTTGCCCGGCGGGATAGGTCCATGTATGCTGGAAGGCAAGATGATCTCTCAATCCAGCCGATTTATCAGCTTTATTTACCGCTACTGGTATCCGGTAGCGGCATCGGCGGAGTAGGGTCTTCTGACGGATTAGCTCGGCGAAGTAAAGCTGAAGTTCAGAAAAGATTCGAAATCCACACGAGCCGCGACCAAAAAGGTTGCGGCTTTTGTTTTGCCCGGAAGGAGCACAGGATGGACGGGGCGACAGGTTCGACGACGGCAGCGATGGTGAACCCGGCAGGACCAGTGCGGTCTGCGGTGGGGCGTTTCGGGGTCTACGGCGGGCGGTATGTTCCCGAGACCCTGATGGCAGCGCTCGAAGAGCTGGAAGCAGCCTATGCGGATGCCCAGAAGGACCCGGCCTTTCAGGCTGAGCTGGACGATCTGCTGCACAACTACTGCGGTCGGCCCACGCCGCTCTACTACGCAAAGCGCCTGAGCGAACAGCTGGGCGGAGCGAAGATCTACCTCAAACGCGAAGACCTGCTCCATACCGGCGCTCACAAGATCAACAATGCACTCGGCCAGGGCCTTCTGGCCCGGCGCATGGGCAAGCAGCGCATCATCGCCGAGACGGGAGCCGGTCAGCATGGAGTAGCGACTGCCACTGTCTGCGCTCTGCTGGGCATGGATTGCGTGGTCTACATGGGCGAAGAGGACATGCGCCGCCAGGAGCTGAACGTCTACCGCATGCGCCTTCTGGGCGCGGAGGTGCGCGGCGTCTCGGCGGGTTCGGCCACCCTGAAGGACGCTATCTCCGAGGCGATGCGCGACTGGGTCACCAACGTCCGCACCACCTTCTATATCCTCGGCTCGGCCCTGGGAGCCCACCCCTACCCCACCATCGTGCGCGACTTCCACCGCGTCATCAGCAAAGAGGCGAAGCGCCAGATGCTGGAGCAGGAGGGCAAACTGCCGACAGCCATCGTGGCCTGTGTCGGCGGCGGATCGAACGCCATCGGAGCCTTCTACGAGTTCCTCGGCGACACCAACGTGCAGTTGATCGGCGTCGAAGCAGGAGGACGCGGAACGGCACTCGGCGAGCACGCTGCACGATTCCAGAAAGTAGGTGGCGGCATTCCCGGCGTCCTGCAGGGAACCTTCAGCTATGTGCTGCAGAACGACGCGGGACAGATCGCGCTGACGCACTCTGTGAGCGCGGGTCTCGACTACGCCAGCGTCGGCCCGGAGCACGCCATGCTGCACGACTCAGGCCGCGCCACCTACACCTCGGCCACGGACGATGAAGCCCTGAAGGCGACCGTCACGCTCGCACGGACTGAAGGCATCCTTCCCGCGCTGGAGAGCGCTCACGCAGTCGCCGAGGCCATCAAGCTGGCTCCCAAGATGGCGAAGAGCGATGTCCTGATGGTGAATCTCTCCGGGCGCGGCGATAAGGACATGGGGATTCTGTCGCGAGAGCTCGATCTGACAAGCGTAGGAGCGAAGGGATAGCACAATGCCGATTGAGTTCAAGCAAAAGCCGGGCCTGGTCGTTTACCTCACCGCTGGCGACCCCGATCTCGCAACGACACGCGACATTGCATTAGCCGCCATCGACAACGGCGCTGACGTCATCGAGCTTGGCGTACCTTTCAGCGATCCTCTCGCCGACGGCCCGGTCATCCAACGCGCCAGCGAGCGTTCTGTTGCAAAAGGCACGCGGCTGACCGATGTCCTTGGGGTAGCCGCAGAACTTCGCAAGGCACGCCCGCAGGCAGGCATCATCCTCTTCTCCTACCTCAATCCCGTTCTGCGCCTCGGCCTTAGTGATTTCTGCGCAAAAGCTGCCGAATCCGGCGCCGACGGTGTTCTGCTGACCGACATGATCGTCGAGGAGGCCGCCGAGTATCTCGAAGCCATGCGCGCGAACAGGCTCGCCCCAGTCTTTCTGGCTGCTCCCACATCGCCCGACGCCCGGCTGAAGGCGATTGCGGAGAACTCGCAAGGGTTCGTCTACGCCATCTCGCGTACCGGAATTACGGGCACGCAGTCGCATCTGACCAGCGATGCGTCCCAGGTAGTCACCCGGCTGCGGCAGTTTACGAAGCTGCCGATCGCTGTCGGCTTCGGGGTCTCGAATGCAGATCACGTCAAAGCCGTCGGAGAGTTTGCCGATGCCGCGGTGATCGGTTCGGCGATCGTGCAGCTGATTGAAAAGACCGAACCGGCCCAGGCTGCGGCCGCGGTGGGCAAGTTCGTTGCGGGGTTGCGCGCATGAACGCGTCCCTGTGCACCCTGCGAACCCACCTCTCGGAATCGGGATGTGGGGCGCCCAATACCCGGGCAGGGCACGCAAAACAGCCCGTTTATCATGAATGGTACCCAAATAACCCGCAGCAGGAGCACGCAACCTGGCTGCAGCGTGAGGATATTCGATGGAGATCTCTGACTGGCGGCAAAAGATCGACGAACTGGACGAGCAGATCGTTCGCCTTATCAATCAGCGTGCCGAGGCCGCAAAGGCGATTGGTCAGCTCAAGCAGAAGAGCAGCCTTCCCGTCTACGAGCCAAAACGCGAGCAGCACGTCTTTGAGCACGTCCGCCAGGCCAACCCGGGCCCACTGTCGAACCAGGAGATCGTGGACATCTACGAGCGCGTGATCGACGTCATGCGCGCGATCCAGAAGCACGACTAGGGTTTTCACAAGTTTTGTAACTTATTCCGTTTCATATTAAGAAAGCGAAAAACACGATGATCGTAGCAATGCAGGATTCGGCAACAGAAGAACATATACAACGTGTGATCGAGCGAATGGTCGAGCTCGGTTTCAACGTCCACCGCACCACCGGAGCCGCCCAGACCATTCTGGCCGGCGTGGGAACCCCGGATCACTTCGACGTGGCTGAGTTCAAGGTGCTGAGCGGCGTTCACGATGCCTATCGCATCTCCTCGCCCTACAAGCTCGCCGGACGCAACTTCCGCCCCGAAGGCACCAGGATCAAGTTCGCCAACGGTGTCGTGATCGGCGGAGAAGAGGTCGTCGTCATGGCGGGCCCGTGCTCGGTGGAATCGCGCGAGCAGATCCTTCTCTCGGCTAAACAGGTTGCTGCTGCAGGCGCAAAGTTCCTGCGCGGCGGAGCCTACAAGCCCCGCAGCTCGCCCTACAGCTTCCAGGGTATGGGCGTGGAAGGCCTCAAGCTGCTGCGCGAGGTCGCCGACGAGACCGGTCTGCTGGTCATCACCGAGGTCATGGAGATCTCGCAGATCGAGATCATGCTGCCCTACATCGACGTCTTCCAGATCGGCGCGCGCAACATGCAGAACTTCAACCTGCTGCGCGAGCTCGGCCATGTCCGCAAGCCCTGCCTGCTGAAGCGCGGCATCGCCGCCACCATCGAAGAGGTTCTGCTGAGCGCGGAATACATCCTCTCCGGCGGCAACTACGACCTGATGCTCTGCGAGCGCGGCATTCGCACCTACGAGACCGCGACCCGCAACACGATGGACATCTCGGCCATCCCCGTCCTTAAGAAGCTGACTCACCTTCCCGTCCTCGCCGATCCTTCGCACGGCGTCGGTATCCGCGACATGGTTCCCGCCATGGCTCTGGCCTCGGTTGCGGCCGGTGCAGACGGTCTGCTGATGGAGATGCACCCCAATCCCGACAAGGCCATGAGCGACGGCGCACAGAGCATGTACCCCGAGCAGCTTGAAAAGCTGGTGGCACAGCTCCGGCAGCTTGCACCGGTCGTCGGACGTTCGGTGGCATAACCCATGGCAGCAGGCATGATGGAACGTGTCCTCATCATCGGAACGGGCCTGATCGGCGCATCGACCGGTCTGGCCCTGCGCGCCGCCGGCTTCGGCGGCCGCATTGACGGATGGGACCAGAGCCTGCTGGAGCTGCGGGCCGCGCTTGAGATGGGAGCCGTCGATGGAGTCGCCGGCAACCAGTGGGGCGCGCTCGAACTCGCCCGGCAGGCCGACGTTATCCTGCTGGCCGTTCCTGTGCTTGCCATCAAGGACTGGATGAAGCAACTCTCCGAGGTCACCGAGCAGGGCCAGCTGATCACCGACGTTGGCAGCACCAAGCTCGAGATCACCGAGCTTGCCGCAGAGCTGTTCGGTCGTGAGAACCAGGCCTGCTTTCTCGCCGGGCACCCGATGGCAGGCAAGGAGTCCGGCGGCGCTCTGCTGGCCGAAGCCGGCCTGTTTCAGGGGGCGATGTGGCTCTTCACACCGGGGCCGGGCGAGCCCTCCGCGATGGAGAAGGAGTGGCGCAGCTGGGTCAGCTTCTTCGGCACCCGCACACTCGACATGGATCCCAGACGGCACGATGAGATGTGCGCCTGGGTCAGCCATCTTCCGCAGATGCTCTCAACGGCATTCGCCGCGTTGCTTGAGGACCGCTTCGGCGACGCACCCGAAATCGCAGCCATCGGCGGCCGCGCCCTGCGCGAGACGACCCGCCTGGGAGCAAGCCCCTACAGCATGTGGCGTGACGTAGCCCTGACCAACACCGAACCCATCGCTGAGACGCTTCTGGCGCTCGAGCAACGGCTGGCCCATGTACGCGAGAATCTGCGCACGCCAGAGCTGCGCGAAGAGTTTGCTCTCGCAAACCAGTTTCGTGTGCACCGATAAAGTTTTCGCCCTTCCAAGGCAAGGAGCAGCATCTTGAGTCTGACCGAACGAGCAGCACACAGCACTTCAAGCATCAGCCTGGCTGATGTCGCCGCTGCGCGAGAGAGGCTGCGCGACGCCATCTACTTCTCGCCCTGCGCGCATTCCCGCGTCCTTTCGGAACTGACCGGACAGCAGATCTTCCTCAAGCTCGAAAACCTGCAGATGACCGGCTCCTTCAAAGAGCGCGGTGCATTGAATCGCATTGCTCTTCTCACTCCCGAAGAAGCTTCGCGCGGAGTAGTCGCAGCCTCCGCAGGCAACCACGCGCAGGGCGTCGCCTATCACGCCACCTCGCGCGGCATTCGCTCCATCATCGTCATGCCGCTCGCGACTCCGCTGGTCAAGGTGACGGCTACGCGCAACTTCGGCGCCGAGGTTGTGCTGCACGGCGCCAACTACGACGAGGCCTACGAAGAGGCGCGGCGCATCTGCTCTGCGCAGAACATGACCTTCATCCACCCGTTTGACGATCCCGCCGTCATGGCCGGCCAGGGAACCATCGGCCTTGAACTGCTCGAGCAGATTCCGGACCTTGAAGCCGTGGTCGTCCCCATCGGAGGAGGCGGCCTGATCGGCGGCGTCGCCTGCGCCATCAAGGAATCGCGTCCCGGAATCAAGGTCGTCGGCGTGCAGACCTCGCGGTTACCCTCGATGGCTGTCGCGGTCGAGCAGCACCGTCCGGTCACCATTCCTCCGGCAACCACGATTGCGGACGGCATCGCGGTGCGCCGCGCCGGCGAGTTTACGCTGCCCGTGATCGAGCGCTGCGTCGACCAGATCGTCACCGTCGATGAAGACGAGATCGCCTCCGCCATCCTCGTCCTGCTGGAGCGCGAAAAGACGCTGGCCGAAGGTGCCGGAGCCGCCGGACTTGCCGCGCTGCTGCAGAAGCGCACCTCGCTCAACGGCGCTCGTACCGCCGTCGTCATCGGCGGAGGCAACATCGACGTCACCCTGCTCAGCCGCATCATCGAGCGCGGTCTGGTGCAGGACGGTCGCATGATCCGCCTGCGCATCCACCTTCTCGACAAACCCGGCGCACTCGCCGAGCTGACGAAGCTGATCGCGCACCACCGTGTCAACATCGTGGACACGCTCTACAACCGTGCCTACTACGGTGTGAACCTGGGCGACACCACCATCGACATTACGCTGGAGACACGCGGTCGCGGACAGGTAGAAGAACTGCTCGGCGCACTCGACGCCGGGGGCTACATCTACTCGCGCGTGGTCTGAATCATCTCTGCTGCGGTGCAGTCCCAACAGTCAATAACCGTCCTTCTGAGCCTCACAAACCCGTCATTCTGACCCTGAGCGAAGTCGAAGGGGGAAGAATCCCTGTATTTTGCCTGGAGCGCCGCCCCGATTCAGGGACGACTCAGCCCCTCTCACCCGGGCGTATGCCATCGCAACTGAAAAAGATACCGCCGAGTGAGACTGCCTCATGCCGACTGGATCCGTATACCCCATACAGGTGTCCTCCTGAGCGGCAGCAGACTTGTCCTACAGCGGTCTCACATCCATAAACAAATAGTCCCCATACCAACCCGTCCTATAACCATGCTGCCGAACCAGAGTGCCCAGCTGTGCATAATGCCGGACGCTGTGAAAGAGCGCATGAAAGAGAACCGTCTTGCGTGACGTCAGCAGCACGCCCGCACTCCGCGTCTGGAATTTGATCTGCTCTCCCCAATCGGTCGCGGAATCAAGTGCCCGGCGATAGAGTTCCATGGCTCGATCATGCGTCGCATAGATCGCTTCTACCGAGTCGTATGGAACATCCGCATACTCCGTCTCCGGCAGGCCGAGGATGCGCTCCGCATACCGCACCTCCACTGCAACAATGTGCTGCAGAAGCTGCGCCACGGTGGAGACCTGCATGATGTCACACGGAAGCGAGAGGATCTCAGGCTGTTCGGCGAGCAGCTTGCGCCATGCCGCGTTGGTCGCCTGATTCCACTGGAGCGCCTCACTGGCAGTCAGTACCGGCTCTGTCATCTCTCCCTCACGTACCGTCATTTCCGCAGCCGCGTCGGCCAGCCGACCCGCACCAGCGTCTCGTCAGGATCGCTGACGGAAAACTCATACATACCCCACGGCTTGTCCTCCGGCTGCTTCTTCGCCTCCAGAATCCTGTCGGCCAGCCGTAATGCCAGCTCATCGACATCGGGAGTGTAGAGGTAAAGCCCAAATGGATTACGACCCGGAATAAGCCATCCCTTCACGGCGTCGACCAGATGCAGATGACCGCCCTTGCCGTCGCTCAGGATGCGATACGTCGATTCAAAATCACTCGAACCATCCGCCCGCGCAAAACCAAGCTTCCGGTAGAACGCCTCCGAGGCATTCAGGTCGTTGCAGGGCAGAATCGCCGTAAGGCCATGCTGTGGGTCCATCCATCCCCCTTTACATCATCTGCTGAGAGCGCGGTGCCCGATGTCCCGTCGGTACTGCATTCCCTCAAACGAGATCTCCTCCAGCCGCCGGTAGATGCGCTTGAGCGCATCCTCGAGATCGTCCGACTCCGCCGAGACCGCCAGCACGCGCCCGCCCGCCGTCACCGCTTGCCCGTCCTTGAGCGCAGTTCCTGCATGGAAGACGATCACGCCGTCGCGGTCGTCCCCATCGAGCCCGCTGATGGGCAGGCCGCTGGCGTACTTGCCGGGATAGCCTCCGCTGGCAGCGATCACCGTCGCGCTCGCGCCCGGCTTCAGCCGGATCGCCAGCTCATTGGCGTTGCCGTCGATGGAGGCATTGAAGAGATCGAGGATGTCGGTCTCCAGGCGAAGCACGATGGCCTCGGTCTCAGGATCGCCCCAGCGCGTGTTGAACTCCAGCACCATAGGTCCGCGGGGGCTCATCATCAAGCCGATGAAGAGAATGCCCTTGAAGGGAGATCCCTCCGACGCCATTCCATCGACCACCTTCTGGGCGACGTTGTGCGTGATCCATTGGCGCATGGCAGGCGTCAGCAGGCCATCGGTTGAGTAGGCCCCCATGCCACCGGTGTTCGGGCCGGTATCGCCTTCGCCGACGCGCTTATGGTCCTGCGCCGCTGCAATCGGCACCGCGTGCTTGCCGTCGCACAGCGCAAAGAACGAGACCTCTTCGCCGGTAAGAAACTCCTCCAGCACAATCTCTGTCTCGGTCGAACCGAGCAGCGCTCCCGAGAACATCTGCGCAGCGGTCGATTCCGCCTCAAGACGCGTCTCGCAGATGACCACGCCCTTTCCCGCAGCCAGTCCCGAAGCCTTGACCACCACAGGCAGAGGGAAGCGCAGCAGAGACTCGCGCACCTCGTCGAGGTTGGTGCAGAGAGCGTACTCTGCGGTCGGAATGCCGTGGCGCTGCATGAACGTCTTCGAAAAAGACTTGCTGGACTCAAGCTGCGCCGCCGCCTTCGTAGGGCCAAAGACGCGCAGCCCACGTTTCTCCAACTCGTCCACCAGGCCCAGCGCCAGCGGAACCTCCGGGCCGACGACCGTGAGATCAGGCGCTTCGATGGCCACCAGGTTCACCATCGCCTCCAGGCTGTTGACGTCGACCGGAACGCATCGCGCAATCCTGCTGATGCCGCCGTTTCCCGGCGCCGCAACAATCTCGTTGACCGAAGACGACCTCTTGAGGGCCCAAACCAGGGCGTGCTCACGCCCTCCACCGCCGATTACCAGAACCTTCATCTGCCTCGCCCTTGCTCCCTGAATACTTTTGATCTGTCCTCTTCGAGGCTAGCATCGCGGAGAGTGAAGTCAAACACCGCCACTGCGCACCGGAGCACAGAGCGACGGAGCCAAAAAGAAAGGGGCCTGCACCACAGCAGACCCCTTTCGCTCATACATCCTCTCTGCCTTACCTTCCGTGCCCACCCCCACCGTGCCCGCCACCACCGTGCGGCTGCGGCTCCGAATGCTGCATGGGCTGCGGCGCAGGACGATATTCTGGCCGCGGCGACTGCCGGGGCATGGGCGCAGGTCGATATTGCTGCCGATACTGCTGTGGCTGCGCCGGACGCTCAATTGGCGCAGGCCGCACCTGTTGTGGCGATGGTCGAACCTGCCGGGGTGACGGGCCGGGTTGTGCATTCGGACGGATCGGTTGGACGGGCTGCACATTGGGTTGCCCTGGCCGGTACTGCGTCCGGCCCTCAGGCGGTGCGGGACGAACCTGCGGCTGTGTCGGCCTTACGTTCGGCTGGGGCCGGGCAGGCTGTACCTGCGGATTTCCCGGTTGCCCCGGACGAACCTCAGGCCGCCACGGCTGTATGTTCGGCTGGCCCGGACGAACCTGCGGCTGCTGCGGCTGTGCCGGACGGACCTGCGGCTGCGTTGGCCGCGGCTGATTCTGGCCCGGATTCTGACCGGGCCGCGGCTGGTTCTGGCCCGGGCGGATCTGGGGCCGCATCGCCATCGGACGCTGAACGCCGCGATCCGCCTGCACCGGCTGGGCCGCCGCAAACGTCGCCGGACGGCCACGGTTGGCGTTGAAGAACTGCTGACGGTTCTGGACCGCCTGCTGGCGTACCTGCATCTGCGTGCGCATCGGGGCCAGGCGAGGCTCGCGCCGCGCCGCAATCTCCGCCGGACGCGGACGCACCTGCAGGCCGCCACGGCCCCCGTTATACGAGACCCGGGTGTTGTTGATGTACGTGCGGTTGATCACCACCGGACGGCTGTATACGTTGGTGATGCGGGTTACATTGATGCGCGTGACAGCGCGGTTATAGAAGAAGCGATTCCCTCTCCAGTAACCACCGTAGAAGCCGTAACCGGGATAACCCCAGCCATAGTTGATGCCGCCATAGAAACCGATGTAGCGGCCCCAATATCCATGATGGAAGCGGTAGCGGCCGCCATAAAAGGTCCAGTAACCGGGGGTCCACAACGCGCCCGGCCAGGGAGCCGCAACCCAGACGCCGGGAACCCAGTAGTAGCCCGCCGGGGCATAGCCCCAGTAGCCCGGGGTCCACATATAGTCCGGCTCAGGCGCCGGAGGCTGGTCGTAGGTCGGCAGAGCAGGCGGAGGCTGATCGGCCTCCAGCTCTTCATAGTCTGCTTCGTCCTGGTCGGGATTGCCCTGGCCATCGTCGTAACCCTGCGCCTGCTGGTCCTCGTAGGGTTGTGCCTGATTCTGCTGCTGATCGGGCGGGGGAGCACCCTGCTGCGCTCCGGTCCGCTCATACTCCTGGGCGCGCTGCACACTCTCGTTCTGAACACCGGAAGGCGTTGGGGCCGGCTCCTGCTGCTGTTCCTGCGCCGTTGCCGGCGCTGCCGGTTGCCTTGCAGCCTGGTCCTCATTCTGTCCGCTGGTCTGTTCCTCGATCGGCGCCATGTTGGCGTCCGCCGGGTCAGGCCCCTGGTCGGCCATCGCCGCCGATGCAGCCTGCGCAGAAGAGTGGCAGCCGACAAACGCCGCTCCTCCACAGAGAACAACCCCTAACAAAATGACCGTAAAACGTCTCGAAAGGAAGACCCGGATGCGTCTCTTTCCCTCTTCGTTCATGCCCTGTCCGTTCATGGTCCCGTATGACTCCTCAATACCCCTATGAACACCGATTCATTCATTCAGATGCGTGCTTTCCCGATGAAAACCTGCGATGACTCCTCCCAAACTTCTTATCAAAAAGTCATAGCCGGGCATCCTTTTTCAGCAAAGCGCATCGCTATTCGACCACTGCAATGGAAACAGTTGAGAGCCGCTAAATGCTGGTCGTAGAATAGACGCGATGACAAGACGTCGCCCTATCCTCAAGCGTTTTCGTCACGGCCGTCCCGATCGCGGACGATGAAATCGGCCTCTATCCCGACTCTCTCCCAATAGTTTTGATACGCTTTTTCCGTCGGACCGAGGCTGCTCCTGCCAGCCTCAGGCCTCCCAACCCGCGCGCAATGCCGCGCCCTGGAGATAAAAACAGATGTCCAGCACACCGAATCATCCCGACAGCTATAAGAGCAAAGCCACCCTGAAATCCGGCTCGAAGAACTACTCCATCTTCCGCCTCGATGCCCTGAAATCCTCCGGCGTCAACCTCACCCGCCTGCCCTTCTCGCTCCGCATCCTGCTTGAGAACCTTCTGCGCCACGAAGATGGCCGCACCGTCACCGCCGACGACATCAAGTTCCTGGCCAACTGGGATCCCAAGGCGGAACCCTCGCGCGAGATCGCCTACATGCCTGCCCGCGTGCTGATGCAGGACTTCACCGGCGTCCCTGCCATCGTCGATCTCGCCGCCATGCGCGACGCGATGCGCGCCCTCGGTGGCGACCCCGAACGCATCAACCCTCTGCAGCCCGCCGAACTGGTCATCGACCACTCCGTGCAGGTCGATCAGTTCGGAACCTCCGGCTCCTACGACATCAACGCCGCGCTTGAGTTCCAGCGCAACCGCGAGCGCTACGCCTTCCTCAAGTGGGGCCAGACGGCCTTCCGTAACTTCTCCGCCGTCCCTCCCGGCATGGGCATCTGCCACCAGGTCAACCTGGAGCACCTGGCCCGCGTCGTCTTCACCACCGAGGACGGCCTCGCCTACCCCGACACCCTCGTCGGAACCGACTCCCACACCACGATGATCAATGGCCTCGGCGTCCTCGGCTGGGGCGTCGGAGGCATCGAGGCAGAGGCCGCCATGCTCGGCCAGCCGGTCTCCATGCTCGTCCCGCAGGTCGTCGGCTTCAAGCTGACCGGCAAGCTCAAGGAAGGCACCACCGCCACCGATCTCGTCCTCACCGTCACCGAGGCCCTGCGCAAGCTCGGCGTCGTCGGCAAGTTTGTCGAGTTCTACGGGCCCGGCGTGTCGGAGCTTCCGCTGGCCGACCGCGCCACCATCGCCAACATGGCCCCCGAGTACGGCGCAACCTGCGGCATCTTCCCGGTCGACAAGGAGACGCTGAACTACCTGCGCCTGACCGGCCGCAGCGCCGAGCAGATCGCCCTCGTCGAGGCGTACTACAAGGAACAGGGCATGTTCCATACCGCCGACGCCGCCGAGGCCGAGTACTCCGCGACCATCGCGCTCGATCTCTCTACCGTCGAGCCCTCCGTTGCCGGACCCAAGCGCCCGCAGGACCGCGTTCTCCTCTCCGAGGCCGGTCCCAGCTTCCAGAAGCAGCTTCCTTCGCTGCTCGGCCCCAACGCCAACGGAAATGAGGTCCGTCAGGTCCTCCGCTGGGAGGGTGAGGGCGGACACGCCTCGCTGAACGGCAACCCGGAGAGCAGCAAGGGCGCGCCCGATACCGCCGTCGCCGTGCTCGAAGCCCCCAGCGTCACCGTCAAGGACCGCTACGGCATCGATCCGGAGCCTTACCTCGATCACGGTTCCATCGTGATTGCGGCCATCACCTCCTGCACCAACACGTCGAACCCCTACGTCATGCTCGCTGCCGGCCTGCTGGCCAAAAAAGCTGTCGAGAAGGGACTCTCGACTCCTCCGTGGGTCAAGACCTCGCTCGCTCCCGGCTCGCGCGTCGTCACCGACTACTACGCCAAGGCCGGCCTCCAGACCTATCTCGACAAACTCGGCTTCCAGACCGTCGGCTATGGCTGCACCACCTGCATCGGCAACTCCGGCCCGCTGCCCTCGGATGTCTCAAAGGCCATCGAGGACCACGGCCTGGTCGCTGTCTCCGTGCTCTCCGGGAATCGCAACTTCGAAGGCCGCATCTCCCCCGACGTTCGCGCCAACTACCTGATGAGCCCTCCGCTGGTGGTGGCTTACGCTCTTGCCGGTCACATCGGCCACAACTTCGAGACCGACGCTCTCGGCAAGGACAAGAACGGCAACCCCGTCTACCTGCGCGACATCTGGCCCACCCAGCAGGAGGTCTCCGAGGTCGTCGCCGCCTCGATCGACTCCCACATGTTCGAAGAGGAGTACAGCCGCGTCACCCAGGGCGACCAGAACTGGCGCGGCCTGAAGTTCCCCGAGGGCAAGACCTACGGATGGGAGCCCGACTCGACCTACATCCGCAAGGCGCCCTACTTCGACGGCATGAAGGCCCAGCCCGATGCAGTCGATGACATCGCCGGCGCCCGCGTCCTCGCCGTGCTCGGCGACTCCGTCACCACCGACCACATCTCGCCCGCAGGCTCCATCAAGCTCAACGGACCTGCAGGCAAGTACCTCACCGACAACGGCGTCAAGCCCGCGGACTTCAACTCCTACGGCTCGCGTCGCGGCAACCACGAGGTCATGGTGCGCGGAACCTTCGCCAACGTACGGCTGCGGAACAAGCTCGCGCCAGGAACCGAGGGCGGAGTCACGCGCCTGCTCCCGGACGATGTGCCGATGTCGATCTACGACGCCTCGGTCGCCTACGCGCAGCGCAACACGCCGCTCGCCATCCTCGCGGGCAAGGAGTACGGCTCCGGTTCCTCCAGAGACTGGGCCGCCAAGGGACCCCGACTGCTGGGCATCCGCTTCGTCATCGCCGAGAGCTACGAGCGCATCCACCGCTCCAACCTCGTCGGTATGGGAATCCTGCCGCTGCAGTTCCTTCCCGGTCAGAACGTCGAGTCGCTCCACCTGACGGGCGAGGAGGTCTTCCGCGTCGGCCAACCCGGCGAGCTGAAGGCGATGCTCGACTCGAAGTTCGCTAACGGCCGGGTTATCAGCGTCTTCGCCGAGTCAGATCTGGGCAAGACCACGGAGTTCTCCGCAACCGTCCGGATTGACACCCCGCAGGAGATCCTCTACTACCAGAACGGCGGCATCCTGCAGTACGTTCTGCGCCAGCTTGCGGCGAAGAACTAAGCAGCTTCAATGAAATAGAAGATTCACTGAAATAGAAAGGGCCCGGCTGATGGTTAGCCGGGCCCTTTTTTCGTTCACCTCATGGAGTGTCCTTTGGTCGGGCGGTGCAACTATCGCCTCTTCAGTGTCATTCCGAGCGAGCGCAGCGGAGTCGAGGAACCCCCGCATTTTCGCGATGCTTGTCCTGCAAGTGACCTCACGTGAAGTATCGGGCTGTGCGAACAGATGAAAATGCGGGAGTCTCTCCACTACGGCCCTGCGGGCCTTCGGTCGAGATGACACTTTCATGGAAAGATCTGCGTTTCCCGAAGATGAAGCGTCGCTTCGCGACCCTACACGTTAAATTTGAAGAACAGAATATCCCCGTCCTTCACCACGTACTCCTTGCCTTCGGACCGCAGCAGGCCCTTCTCCTTCACCGCCTGCTCGCTGCCGTACTTGAACAAATCCTCGCAGGAGTAGCAATCCGCCTTGATAAATCCACGCTCAAAGTCAGAGTGAATCACGCCTGCCGCTCCGGGAGCCTTGGTTCCCCGGCGAATCGTCCAGGCACGAACCTCCTGCACACCCGAGGTGAAGTACGTGATCAGGTCCAGCAGCCGGTACGCCGAATGAATCAGGCGGTTCAGCCCCGGCTCCTTCAGCCCGACAGACTCCAGAAACTCGGTGCGCTCCCCCGGATCCAACTGCGCGATCTCGCTCTCCAGCGCACCGCAGATGCGCACGACCTGCGCACCCTCTTCCGCGGCACGTTTTTCCACGGCTTCCGTGTAGGCGTTGCCGGTTGTGAGGGCAGCCTCATCCACGTTGGCGACGTAAAGCTGAGGCTTCGCTGTAATCAGAAACAGCTCGCGGGCGGCTGTGCGCTCGTCATCGGTCAGGTCGGCTGTGCGCGCAGGCTTTCCGGCCTCGAGTACTGCCTTCAGCTTCGCTACCGCCGAGGCCTCCGACTTGATCTTCGCGTCCTGGGTGTTCCGCGCCAGCTTTTCCACGCGCTGCGCCCGCTTTTCCACCGTGTCCAGATCGGCCAGCAGCAGCTCGGTGTTGATGATGTCCATATCGTGCAAGGGATTGACGCCTCCCGCAACGTGGACGACCTCAGGATCGTCGAAGCAGCGGACCACGTGGCAGATCGCGTCCGTCGCGCGAATGTGGCCCAGGAACTGGTTGCCGAGACCCTCGCCCTTGCTCGCACCCTCCACCAGTCCGGCGATGTCGATAAACTCCATCGTCGTCGGGACGGTTCGGTTGGGAACCACCAGTTTGGTGATCTGGTCCAGTCGTTCGTCCGGCACCGTCACGGTCCCGGTGTTCGGGTCGATGGTGCAGAAGGGATAGTTGGCCGCCTGGGCCTTGGCCGAGGTCAGGGCGTTGAAGATGGTGGACTTGCCCACGTTGGGCAGGCCGACGATTCCGCAGTTCAATGGCAAAAGGATTTCCTCTATTTCGTCGAGCCGGGCTTTCGCTCGGAAGATTTCGCTCGAAAAAAGCTGTCTCTTACAGAATAGTCGATGCGTTGCGCCTGCGGGCCGGCCCGGAACGACGCTCGCTGCGCTGCTCACGGAACCGTCGCGCCTTGGTGCGATTTCCGCAGATCTTCATATCGCACCAGCGCCGCGTGTGGTTGCGGCTCAGGTCCAGAAACAGCCAGCGGCACTCCGCATTGGCGCACGCCCGGATCGAGCCTGCGGACTCGGAGGTCAGCAGCGCGGCCGTGGCCTCCGCCAACAGCCACACCGGCAGCAAAGCATCGTTTTCTGCAGGCCAGATCGACCGGATTCCCTTCGAGCTCCAACGCAGCGCGCGATGCGACTGCGCCACGTGCAGATGCCGATCGAGCTTCAGCAGCGCCTCCACGGGAGGCTCAAGATGCTCGAGCATGGCGTAGATCAGCTGCGCCAGACTCTCCCGCAGGTCGCGGGCCTGCTGCAGCGCGCGGGCTGCGGCGGCTCCGTCTGCCTTGCGCAGGGCCCTCGCCTGCCGCTGGCTCAACACATCGCTCTGCTCGGCGAAGCGCAAAAGATCTTCATAGGAGTTCAGCAGTTCTTCTGCGCCGGAGTCGCGAAACCTCCAGTCGAGCGTGTTAACCAGATCGAGCGCAGGGTGGCCGGCAACAAGTTGGAAGGATCTCGTCACAATCGTGTGGATAACCTCCAAAACCATGTTTACAGGTTATGCGGAGCTTCGTAAAGTAGTAACCACCTATGACGACTACGGTGGTTAGCAGAGATCGCCTGGACCGGGGCCGGAATCTGGACCCGCGCGTGATCTTCGCCTTCCTGGCCATCTACCTGCTATGGGGAACGACCTTCTTCGCGATCCGTATTGCGGTGCATGAGATTCCGCCGCTGTTTGCTGCGGGCGTGCGGATGTTTCTGGCCGGTGTCATTTTGCTGGCCTTCATGGGGATGCGCGGTGCGGCGCGGCCCACCCGGCTCGAGTGGCGAAATCTCGCGCTGATGGGCTCGCTGATGTTTGTGATCGACTATGGCGCGCTCTTCTGGGCCGAGAGATACATCCCTTCGGGAATTGCGGCGGTGCTCTCGGCGACCGTTCCGCTGATGACCATTGCGTTTGAGATCTTTGTCTTCCGTCTGCAACCGTTTCGATGGGGCTTGATTGCAGCGGTACTGCTCGGTTTCGCCGGGGTTGGAATCCTGTTGCTTCCCGACCCCCGGCAGTCGCTTCCGGTGATTCCGTGCGTGGCGATTCTGCTGGGAACGGCTGCCTGGTGCCTGGGGACGGTCCTCAGCCGCAGGCTGGTGCTGCCGGCTTCGCGTCCCGTCGCGGCCGGCGGATCGATGATGATCGGCGGAGCGGTTCTGCTGATACTGTCCGCCTTACTGGGAGAACTGCATCCATGGCCGCACGCTTCAGCACGAGCGATGTTTGCGCTGGCGTATCTGATCCTCTTCGGTTCCGTACTGGCCTTTACGGCCTACGTCTGGCTGCTGGGAAGGATGCCTGCCAGCACCGTTGCCAGCTACGCCTATGTGAATCCCGTGGTGGCGGTCGCGCTGGGGTACTTTGCAGCGGGGGAACCGCTGACCGCACATGTCGTGGCCGGTGCAGCGCTGGTGCTGGTGAGCGTCTATCTCATCCTGCGAAAGGGACGCAGACCGACTAGGGCATAACTGCAGCGCGTTCCGAGAGGATGGACACCACTCTCTTCTGAACAGTCTGTGCATCGATGTTCTCAATGCGTGCAAGCGGAGAGCCCTGATAGCGCTCATAAACGGGCGGTGCCTCAGGGGTGGATGAGATCGTGAGGAACTCCACCGACTGTGGATGCGAGGGAATCGTTGCTCCAAACCAATGCGGATCATCCCGTTGTTTCCATGTAACGACCGCAAGCACAGAGCCCTGGGGGTAGGGACCATCCGCTCCTGCACGCGCATGAGCGACGGCGGTATCGTTCCCATAGAGGGTCGACATTGTTCCCTCATGCGGAGTGGTCGACGTGGTGATGGCCTTCCACGCGAGAGGATTGTAGGGAAGATGTCCTGAAATGACCGCCAGCTTGTTTGTAGAGGCCGGCTCAGGAGAGCGCGATTGACAGCCCGTCAGGCTACAGAAGATTGCGGAGAGCGCGAGCAGCGTACCGATGGAAGTTTTCATTGTTGTCCCTCGATCGGAAAGGTGTAGACGTAGTCATTGCGACGAACGGGAGTGTGGCACCCGACGCACTCGTTGGTGAACGCTGCGTCCTTTCCATACGGCTTGAGGTCCAGACCGCGCCAGCGAGCGTATCCCCAGCCGCCCGTGGATGCATATTTCCGGCTGTCCTTGATCATGAACTCAACCTGAATAAAGCTGCCTGCGCGTGTGTTGCCGTCGTCATCGACCTGCTGGGCCCAGGCGGCCTTGGCAAAGGTCGTTCCTTGTGGCCACGGATTGATCCTGTGCTCTGCGATCGCGCGAACGGCGACATCGTTTCCGAAGATGATCCGGAGGGTGTGATTGTCGAACCGGTTCGTCGTACTTACGACCTTCCAGTCGCGATAGCCGGGAAGGTACATAATCCCATTCGGTGCGGGCGAGACTGGAGGCGAAGCCGGGCCTGTATGAATCCACTGGCTGCACTGGGCATCGGCCGCAGCTTTGACTTCTGGATTGGGAACTGCCGGGTCAGAGGAGGCGGGGTGAAGATAGTTCTTCAATACAGCGAGATCGTTGTCCGAGATTCGCGCACGGGGATGAAGCAGGGTGTATCGGGGCAAGGGCATTGCGCCAAGCTGCGCCTGATTGAGAGCCTCGTACAGTGCCCCCTTCTGCTGGCCGGCCGGCAACTTTGCGATCTCCGAGAAATTCAAGCGAGCTCTCCCCGCGTTTACATCTTTGACCACGAGCGAGTAGGCAGGCTGAATGCGATCGAACCACAGGAGCCGCGTCTGGTTGGAGTGGCAGTCGTAGCAGGAGCTCCGAAGGATTCGCTTGACCTCAGGCGGCGCCTGCACCTCGGCGGTAACGGGAGGATTTGCGAGAGTGGGTCGCACGAACTGAATCGCAAGGAAACCGGCGAAGAAAAGAAGGACGAGATAGGTCAGGATACGGACGGTCGAGCGGGCTTCCATGACACTCCTTTCCCAGTTAGAGCAATGGAAACACAGCTTCGCCTCATAGAAAAGAATGATCGCCGATAAGGAAAATTGATAACGGCCTGGGAGAAAGAAAGACCGGCGCATTTCCAAAAGGAAAATTGTTCTCGATGGGAAGATGATAGCCTTTGGTCCTGGATGCAACGACGCCTGTAGGAGCTGCGATGAAGGCTGTCTGGACGATAGGAATTTTGTGCGTGGCCGCAGTAAGCGCTTCTGCCGAGCCGATTGTATTTGAGTGCGGAACGACGTCTTCGGCCCGATTTTCGGCGTCAGCGACTGGGTTTGACCTGGTGGCACCGCCTTCGCAACAGACGAAGGCCGGCTGCGCGGGCGATGCCGCCTTCTTCGTCTCGTTTCCGGCGACCGATGGAAACTACAGGGTGACGGTAGAACTGGGCGGCGACGCTGCGGCCACGACGACCGTACGCGCGGAGTCGCGCCGGCTGATGGTGGAGCAGGAGACCACAAAGCCGGGCTAGCACAGGACCGAGAGCTTCGTCGTCAATGTGCGCACGCCAGCGATTCCCAGTGGCGACCGCGTACACCTGAAGCCCCGCGAGGTGGGCGCGCTGGACTGGGACGACAAGCTGACGCTGGAGTTCAACGGCGAGCATCCCTCGGTGCGACGGATCAAGGTAGAGGCTGTCACGAATGTGCCGACGGTATATCTTGCGGGCGACTCCACCGTGGTCGATCAGGACAAGGAGCCGTGGGCCGCATGGGGACAGATACTGCCGCGCTTCTTCGGTCCGAAGGTATCCATTGCGAATCATGCCGAGTCCGGTGAGACGATCCGTTCCTTTGAGACGGAGAAGCGGTGGGAGAAGATCTTTTCGACCATCAAGGCGGGCGATTTCCTGATGCTTCAGTTTGCGCACAACGACCAGAAGCCCGGCCGCGGCTATGTTCCGGCAGAGACGGAGTACACGGAGCTGGTTGAGAAGTATGTGGCGAAGGCGCAGGCCGTGGGAGCGCATCCGATCCTGGTGACGAGCATGAATCGCCGCAGCTTCGGCGCCGCCGGAAAGATCACCGACACGCTTGCGCCTTATCCGCAGACGCTGCGCAGCATCGCGGCAGAAGAGAAGCTGCCGCTGGTGGATCTGAATGCGATGAGCAAAGTGATGTGGGAGGCGATGGGACCGGCGGGAACCCTGAAGGCGTTCGTGCACTATCCGGCGAATACCTTTCCCGGCCAGACGAAGGAGCTGGCCGACAACACGCACTTCAACAGCTACGGCGCGTATGAGCTGGCGCTGTGCGTGGTGCAGTCGTTGCGCGACCAGAAGAGCTCGCTGGTGAAGGAGATGCGTTCCGGAATCGCGAAGTTCGACCCCGCACACCCGCAGCCGCCGTTCACGCTGCCGCTGAGTCCGATGGTGGATACGGCGACGCCTTATGGACGTTAATGCAGATGAGGTCAGGCTGTTGGCAGACGGAAGTTAACGGACAGCCTGCCAGGCCGAAGTCAACAGACAGCCGAAGGACTACCCAAAGGTGTCCT
Organism: Edaphobacter sp. 12200R-103; assembly: GCF_010093025.1. Taxonomy (GTDB): domain Bacteria; phylum Acidobacteriota; class Terriglobia; order Terriglobales; family Acidobacteriaceae; genus Edaphobacter. The sequence continues at coordinate 3,223,577 of NZ_CP048114.1, forward strand.
TCTGAGCGGAGCGCAGCGTCGTCGAAGGATCTGCGGTTCGCCGGCTCAGCCACCATCCTGAATCGAAGATCCCATTCGAATTCGCTCAGGGCAGGCACTTTGACTGCACGCAGGATGACATCTTCTATCGGGATGAGCTTACTCAGTGGATCCCCTAGGTTTTGGCTGCATCGTGTTCGAGAATGATGCGGGCCTCATCAAGGTTGACTCCCTCGCCGTCGACGATGAGGTTATATTCGCCGGCGTTGGGCGGCACCATGTGAACGTCCTCTACTTCGTGGCCGTTCTCGCGGAGTTGTTTGACGATCAGGTCGATGTCTACCATGCGGGCTTAGATGCGGACGTCCGCAGAAGCGATTTCTCGAGAGTGTGATAAATCAGCATCTTCTACCGGGCCGGGACGCCCGGGATGGCTCTGCCCGGAACACCTAACGGACGTAGGAGAAGGTGCCGCACCTGTCGGTGGAGTTGGCCATCTCTTCGAAGGAGAAGACAGGCGGTTTCTGCCCGGAGAAGAAGGCGAGCTGCAGGGTCTTTCCGGAGGCGGAGGCGACCATCCAGGTGACGGGCTCCGAGCCGCAGAGGCTGTTGTGGTGCTGGAACTTCTTCTCCGCCGGTATGTTGAGGCGATAGAGGTTGGCGGAGGCCTGGGCGTTGGAGTCCACGTCGAAGACCGAGCTGATCTCGGCGGCCTCGAGCGCGCGAATGTTGGAGATCGTGGTGCTGTAGAAATTGATGACGAGCTTTTCCGGCGCGAGAGCGACGTCTCCGGTGATCTGCCGGGCATTGCTGCTGGAGGCGCGCCAGTACCCCTGTTCCTGCGCCAGCGCCGGAAGGCTGCCGGCGAAGAGAGCCGCTGCGAGAAGAAGATGCGTGGTCCGGAACGTCATGTCTATAAGGATGACACCGCCGGACAGATTTGGGAAAAGAGACGTAGGACATTCCCCATCGCGGGCGGTTCCTGACGGGCATCCGGCAAACGTCTGCGGAGGTATGGGAGAGATACAGGGATTCTTCGCTGCGCTCAGAATAACGGTGCCAGCGGCGTTCGGGTCAAATGCGATCCCCTGCAGGCGCTTTACTTTGCCAGTTCTGCCTTGACGATCTCGCTGACCAGCTTGCCGTCGGCGCGCAGGCCGTTGGCGAGGATGCGCTGCTGGACGACCTTCATGGCGGCTCCCATATCTTTGGGGCCGGGCTTGGTGCCGCCTTCGGCGAGGTGAGCGATGGCTCCCTGGACGACCTGGCGGATCTCGTCTTCGCCGGCCTCTTTGGGCAGGTAGGCTTCGATGATGCCGATCTCGGTGCGCTCTTTTTCTGCCAGCTCCGGACGATTGCCCTTGGTGAAGCTCTCGACAGACTCGCGGCGCTGCTTGATGAGCGTGGAGAGAATCTGGGACTCCTCGGCGTCGGTCAGGTCTGCGCGTTTATCGATCGCCTTGTTCTTCAGGGCGGATTTGACCATACGCAGGGTCGTCAGTTTGTGCTCGTCCCTGGCCTTCATAGCGACCACAATATCCGCGTCAACCCGCTGCGCAATCGTCATTTCCATATGCTCCTTCGATTCCCCGAGACGGACTCAGGGCACTGATTCTTCATGATAGAACGCGCGCGGGCGCCCTGCCGGGTCGCTACAATAGAAGATATGATCCGCAAAACGCGCCTCTTCACTCCGGGGCCCACGCCCCTGCTTCCCGCGGCACAGTTCGCTATGGCAGCCGCCGATATTCACCACCGCACGCCTGAGTTTCGCGCACTGTACACCCGTGTGCTCGCACAGCTGAAGGAGTTCGTCGGTAGCAAGAACGACGTCATCATCCTGTCCAGCGGCGGCACCGGAGCCATGGAGGCTTCGGTCTCGAACCTGACCTCGCCGGGAGACCGCGTCCTGGTGCTGACAGCCGGGAAGTTCGGAGAGCGCTGGAGCGCCCTGACCAAGGCCTTCGGGTGCCACGTCGATGTGGTCGAGAAGCCCTACGGGCAGACCTTCACGCTGGATGAGGTAAAGGCCGCGCTGAAGCTCGAGACCCGCGCCGTGTTTGTGCAGGCCACCGAGTCTTCGACCGGCGTCCGGCATGACATCAAGGGCATCGCCGAGCTGCTGAAGTCGCAGAACTCCGAAGCGCTGCTGATCGTCGACGCGATCACCGGCCTCGGTACGACGCACCTCGACATGGACGCATGGGGCGTCGATGTGCTGATCGGCGGATCGCAGAAGGCCGTGATGATTCCTCCCGGACTGAGCTACCTGGCGATCAGCCAGCGCGCCTGGGACCGCATGGAGTCCACCTACAATCCGCGCTATTACTTCGACCTGCGCAAGGAGCGCAAGAACGCCGCCAAGGGTGAGAGCGCCTATACGCCTTCGGTCGCGCTGATCGCCGCGCTGGGTGCTTCCCTGGACTATCTCGCCGCACAGGCCGACGGCAGTGTGGCCGAGGGTCGCAAAAAGCTGGTGGACAATGCCGAGACCTGCGCCGCGATGACTCGCGCCGCAGCCAAGGCGCTGGGCTTCAAGCTGTTCGCTCCTGAGGGTTACGAGGCAGCGGCCGCGACGGCCATCCTGGCTCCTGAAGGCACCGACTCCGGAACACTGGTGAAGGGCCTGAAGTCACAGTTCGCCGCGATCGTCACCGACGGCCAGGGCGACATGAAGGGCTCGCTCTTCCGCATCGCTCACATCGGCTTCTTCGACTACATGGACACCATTGCGATCATCGGCGCGCTGGAGCAGGTCATCGCCAAGGTGAAGACGCCGCTTCCGAACTTCGAGTTCGGCAAGGGGCTTATCGCTGCGCAGAAGACCTTTGTCGAGCTGACCTCGAAGTAAGCACGGTCGATCCTGCTGATGAAGCAAACGATCCTCAAAATCGCTGCTCCTCTGCTTGCGGCCGCCGCCATCACCCTGATGGCCGGCTGCCGCAAGCCGGAGATGCAGCGCTGTGTGGATCAGCAGAACGTCGTGGTGGATGACGACCTCTGCCATGCCGTGGGAGAGCAGCGTATCCTGGGCAAGAAGCCCGAGCCCAGATCCTCGTACCGCTACTACTACGGCGGAACCGGAAGCACTGCGCCGGGAACCGTAGCCACCGGCGGAAGCCTTATGCGCGAGCGCGACCATACCTACGCGGTCGCCGGCCGGGAGCACCGGCGCCTGGAGGTGGTAGTGCCAGTCGCCGTCTTTACGACAGCAGGGGTAATCTTCTTTTTCTTCTGGGAAGGCCGTCGTAAGCGGACGTAATCTCCTGTCGCTGCCGCCGATTCTGGCGACCTCAGCCACCATCCTGAACCACAGATCCTTCGACTCCGCTCCGCTCAGGATGACACCCTTCAAACAGCGTGGATCCATCCTGGCCGGCCAGCTCTGCCCGAACCCGGTCCATCGTCGCCAGGTAGAAGTGCAGATTATGGATTGAGTTCAGCGTCAGCCCCAGCGGCTCTCCCGCCACAAACAGGTGGCGCAGATACGCCCGCGAGTACCGCGCGCACACCATGCATCCGCACGTCGCATCGATCGGCCCCTTGTCCTCGGCGTATTCCTTGCGCTTGATGTTCATGCGGACGACGCTGCCGTCCTCCGCCCGCGTGAACAGCAGTCCATGACGACCGGCGCGCGTCGGCAGAACGCAGTCCATCATGTCCACGCCCATCTTGGCGTACTCTTCAATCTCGTCCGGGTACCCCACGCCCATCACGTAGCGCGGCTTGTCCTTCGGCAGGTACTCGAGCGTTCGCGCAATCATCTCGCGGGTCACCTCGCGCGGCTCGCCCACGGCCAGCCCTCCGATCGCATAACCGGGAAACTCCATCTCGACCAGCCGCTCCGCAGACTCCTTGCGCAGGTCGGCATACATGCCGCCCTGCACGATGCCAAAGAGATTCTGCGTCGCCCCCCCAAGCTCGTCATGCCACGGAACCCTGTGGTTGTTTGCCTCGAAGTGATCCTTTGACCGCGCCGCCCAGGCATGCGTCAGCCCCATGGACTCCTTCGTGCGCTCCCAGCTCGCCGGCGTCTCCACACACTCGTCGAAGACCATCGCGATGTCCGCACCCAGCGCAATCTGCACATCCATCGAGTGCTCGGGTGAGAAGAAGTGCTTCGAGCCATCGAGGTGCGAGCGAAACTCCACGCCATCTGGCGTCACCTTACGCAGGCTGCTCAGGCTAAAGACCTGGAAGCCGCCGGAGTCCGTCAGCATCGGCCTGTCCCAGCTCATAAAGCGATGCACGCCGCCCATCCGCGCGATCAGCTCGTGCCCCGGACGCAGGTACAGGTGATAGGTATTCGCGAGAATGATCTCAGCGCCGCGTGGCTGGCCATCGGTTCGAGGCGGGCCAATCCGCTCCAGCACGCCCTGCTCGACTGTCTTGACGCTCGCCGCCGTCCCCACGGGCATAAACACAGGGGTCTGCACTGCTCCATGCGGAAGCGTGAGCACGCCTCTGCGGCCGCCACCCGCGGCGGTATTGCTGATCTCAAACTTCAAAGCCATCTTTTTAATTGTAGAAGGGATTGCGTCGCGCCCACGTTATAGTGGTTGCGCCATGAAGACCGCCCTCCTGCTCGCTCTCTCGCTCGCCGTGCTGCCCGTCTCTGCGCAGAACTACTCCGGCCCCGCGCCAGCCGCGCCTCCGCTGACCGGCGACTCGCTCCAGCAGCCCGGCGTTCCCGAGGGCAAGCTCTCCGATAAACTCGCCATCACCAGCCACATCTACGACGGCATGACCAGCAACTACTGGATCTACGTGCCCGCGCAGTACGATCCGAAAACTCCCGCCGCTGTCATGGTCTTCAACGACGGCGGCGGCTATCTCGACCGCAAGGGAAGCCACCCCGCCCTGAACGTCCTCGACAACCTGATCGCGCAGCACAAGATTCCTGTGATGATCGCCATCTTCACCGATCCCGGCGACATCTCCGGCGCGCCCGGCACTCCCACCTACAAGTTCGTCGATGCCTACTCGAAGAAATGGTCCCGCACTCTCAAGGACTCCATGCGCTCGACCGAATACGACACCGTCTCCGATCGCTACGCCCGCTTCCTCCGCGATGAGCTGATTCCCTCCGTAGCCGCAAAGTACAACCTGCGCAAGGATGCCTACAGCCACGCCATCACAGGATTGTCGTCGGGTGGCATCACCTCGTTCAACGCTGCCTGGCAGATGCCCGACGAGTTCAGCCGCGTCATCTCCTGGATCGGCAGCTTTACCGCCATTCAGTGGCACGAAGACCCCGCCGTTCCCGACGGCGGCCAGGACTACCCGGAAAAGATTCTGCGCGAACCGCACCGCAACATTCGCGTCTGGCTGCAGGACGGAGCCAACGATCAGGAGAACCCCCGCTACGGAAGCTGGCCGCTGGCTAACATCCGCATGGCCAACGCCCTCAAGCTGAAAGGGTACGACTCGCACTTCAGCTTCGGAGTCGGCCCGCACAGCCCCGGCGAAGGTGCGGCCGAGTTCCCGGAAGAGATGACCTGGCTCTGGCGCGGCTACGACCCCGCCCGCACATCCGAGACCTACGCACAGGATCCTGCAGAAGCGGCGAAGCCTCCGTTCCGCGTCAGCATCGCCAACCGCGAGGCGCACTAGAATCTTCTTCGGCAGCCGCTTCATTGCCCGTCAGTCACTCATCGACCCGTCCTTCTGAGGCAAACGGGGCCCCTGGCGAGCTTGCTCGCTGGGGCAGGGAGCCGAAGAATCCCTGTATTTTTTCCGTACCGCCACGATTCTTTCAAGCTCAAGTAGGCGGGGTGCCCCACATCTCGACTTTGAGATGTGGGCCATTCGAGCGAAGCTCAAACTTCATCCTCAACGCCAACAAAAACGCCCCCAGAAAAGTGTCATCCTGAGCGGAGCGCGGAGTCGAAGGATCTGCGGCTTGCTCGTCTCAGCCACAATCGTAAAGCCGCAGATCCTTCGACTGCGCCTCTCGCGATGATCCCGCGAGTAGCTTCGCTCAGGATGACACCTCTATACAAATCGGCCATCCCCAATCGAGGATGGCCGAATGCAGCGATATTCGTTACACACTTAGAACAGAGCCTTCAAACCGAACTGCACGATACGCGGATCGAAGGTATTGGTAATCGTCCCACCCGTCAGTCCCGTAGACGAGACGGCGATGCTGCCGCCGGGCTGGGTGAAGTTCGTATGGTTGAAGGCGTTGTACATCTCGCCACGGAACTCCACCTTCAGGCTCTCCAGCGGAGTGTCGAAGCGCTTGTTGAAGGCAATGTTCAAGGAGTTGAACGTGGGGCTGCGGCCGGGATCGCGCGCCATGTTGCCGAAGGGCGAGGTCGCCCCCGGAACGCTGGTGGGAATCTGGATCGCGTCTCTGTTGATGTACTGGATCGACGTACCTGTCGAGCTCGACTTGTCCAGCTTGTTGAGCGGCCGGCCGGGTACGCGGTTCGGGCGGTACAGGTTCGAGCCACGGTAGCTGGCCGAGATTCCCGAGACCTGGAACGCCGACGGAGGATTATAGGTGATCTGGTAAGGGAAGCCGCTCATCGCCTGGTTGACGGCCGAGACCTGCCACTGGCCAAGCACCTGGTTCACGATGCCGCCTCTGTTCAACCAGTGACGGCCATAACCAAACGGAAGCTCGTACACCAGCGAAGTGGTGTTGATGATCGGCTGGTTATACTCCGACTGCCCATAATCGGCCGCCAGGTTGCGGATGTCCTGCGGCGAGGGCGTGTTGGCCTCGAGCGAAGCTCCCGCGTTATCGAGCGCGTGCGACCAGCTGAAGGAGTTCAGCAGCGTAAGCCCCCGTACCATGCGCTGCTCATACCGCACCTGCAGCGCGTCATAGTGCGAGTAGGCCGAGTGCAGAGCGATGGTGATATCGCCATACGTGGGGATAGGCCGTGCGTAGCCTTTCGCCGGATCCTTCTGGTTCAGGTTGGCGAGTTGCAGCAGCTTCAATCCGTGGTTGCCTACGTAAGCCACATCGAACAGGATGTTCTTGGCCAGGCTCCGCTGCACATCGAGATAGTAGTTGTGGACGTAGCTGTCGCGGTAGCGGTTGCTGTCGATGTAGGTCACGTTGGCCGTGATCGGATTGAACTGAAGTGTCGAGGAAGGGAATCCCTGGTCCATCTTCACGTAGTTGGCCGCTGAACCGCCGGCGTTCGGAGCCGTCTGGGCCACCGTCACAAACAGCGCCTCAGGAGGATTGATCGCAAGGATATTTCCCGAGCCGGCGCGGTCATAGTGCGAGAAGCTGACACCGTAACCGCCGCGAATGACCGTCTTGTCATCCGCCGCATACGAGAAGCCGAAGCGCGGAGCCCAGTCGTCACGATCCGGGGAGTAGCCGTACTTGTTTCCCGTAGAGGTGACAGGCACCATCGCTCCCAGCGGGTTGGAAGCCGCAAGCGAGGGGTCGAAGTTCGACTGGCGATTATGCTCTTCCCAGTAAGGCGTCGTGTACTCGTAGCGCATGCCCATGTTGATGGTCAGCTTGGGCGTCACCTTCCAGTCGTCCTGCAGGTAAGCGAAATGAGACCGGTTGCGCAGCTGCGCGACAAAGTAGCTGGAGAGGTTGTACTGGTTCGTTGCTCCCCACAGAAAATCTGCGAAGGTATTGTCGCTGGTCGAAGTCTCCGATGTCTTGCCGCCAACGTAGTTCCGGCTGAAGCCACCGGCGAAGGTAAAGCCGCCGTACAGAGGGTTGGTATCCTGCACATCCATCCATACCTGCTGGTACTCGTAGCCGGCCTTCAGCGAGTGGTTCTTGACCACCCAGGTGTAGTTCACCTTCGGGTTCAGCAGCGAAGGGTTCTGGAACTGCGGGTTGGTCGACTGGCGACCCAGCGCGCTGAAGCCGGTGATGCTGATCGACGGGATGCCTCCAGCCACGGTCGGATCAGTGGGCAGGCCCGGAAATGCAAATCCCGGATTGGTGCCGATCGAAAGCGAGTACTTCCCAGCGCGGGTACGCGAGAATCCGAAACGCGCATCGAGCAACTGGTTCGCCCCGATCACGCGGGTATAGCCGCCTGCAATCTGCTGATCCAGAATGCGCTGCTTGCCGTTTGAGCTGCCATCCAGCGGCAGGCCGAAGATCGGGAAGTCGGTCGCGTTGGTCTTCAGGTGCGAAGCCCGCACAAAGACCGAGTTCCTCGAATTGATGGTGTAGTCCAGACGAAGGTCACCCTTATCCGTGTAGTTGTTCGAGCGCTGGAAGGTCGTAAAGTTGCTGTTCGTCGCGTTGCTCTGTCCCAGCCCCGCGATCAGGCCCGCAACGGTCCGCGCCGACGGTGAGATGTCGGGCGCATTCAGAATCGACGTTCCCGCTGCATACGGCGTCCCGGTATAGGGGTCATAGACGGTCTTTGAGAAGATACCGCTGGCCTGGTTCACCGTGGGCACGGTGGCCGACGAAATCTGCTTGCGCACCTGCCGGAAGCCCTCGTAATCCAGGAAGAAGAACAGGTGATCCCGGATGATGGGGCCGTTCACGTTACCGCCAAACTGGTTGCGATTGTACGAGGGCTTCTTGCCCCCCGGCGGACGGAAGAAGCCCGTCGCGTTCAGGTCGGTGTTGCGAAGGAACTCATACACGCGGCCATGGAACTTGTTGCCGCCCTGCGCAAAGGCCACGTTCACGACTGCGCCCGAGGCGCGGCCATACTCCGCCGTCTCGTTGTTGGTTACCACCTGGAACTGCGCGATCGAGTCCGGTGCAGGCTGGATGATCTGGTTCGAGAAGCCCTGGTTCGACTCGCCATAGGCGTTGTTGTCCATACCGTCGAGCAGGAAGTTGTTGAAGATCGAACGCTGTCCGTTCACGTTGAACGAGCCCTCACGCACCAGGCCGGTGTTGGACGTGCTGGAGTAACTCTGGGTCGTCTGCCGTACGCCCGTCGTCAGGCCGATCAGGTCCGAGTAGTTGCGGCTCACCAGCGGAAGCGCTGCCGTCTGGTACTGCGTCACAATCTGTCCGCGCTGGCTCGTATCCGTATCCACCTGCAGCGAGACGCCCGAAACCTCGACCGTTGTGCTTGTCTCGCCGATCTGCAGGGTCAGGTCGATTCTCTGCCGCGCTCCGATCGAGACCGTGATATCCGTCGCCCGGCCGGGCGCAAATCCCGTCTTGCTGACCTCAACGTTGTACTGACCTACGCGCAGGGCCGGGACCTCGTAGTCTCCCGTCTCGTTCGTCTGCCGCGTGCTCACCACACCGGTGGCGATATTTGTAACCTTCACCGTTGCATCCGGAACTACCGCACCGGAACCATCGTGGACCGTACCTACAATGCTGCCATTCTCGTATTGCGCCAGGGCCCGGCCCTGCAGCAAGACAAGACACACCAGTGCCGCTGTCAGTAAATGGAAGATCTTGCGCATACCCCTCACCCTAGCCGGGCACTGTGTATGCACCATCACGAGAAGATGAACACAAGGTTTCATCGGGCGCTCCTTCAAGGAAAAACCTGCGCGGCAGATCTTTCGTTCAGCGTGCGCCTGCCGTCGCCCTCAACTGCTCTGGAACCCACGGACTTGTCAGCATCTTTGCCGGTCCCGTCAGGTAATACGTTGGAATCTTCGGGTACTGCTCCTCAACCAGGATCAGCGTGCGGTAGTCGAAGCTCTGCACCTCGGCCCGCTCCACCATGCCGCCCTTCACGATCGCCCCGCACAGCGCATTCACGAACGCCTGCGGCCCCACCGTGTGGTTCTTATGACCGTCATCCCCGGCGATTCCCTCGGGCATGATCTTCGTCTCGAGGTTGAACCGGACCCGCGCGGCGTTCGCCGCACGCTCCTTCGCATGAGGATCGTTCTTACCCGCACCGCTGCGGTAGTAATCCACATAGAAATTCACAAACCGGAAGAGCTGCGCCGCGTAGGTCGGAACATAGGGGCTGATCAGCCCTTCCTTCTTCGCAAAGGCCACCGCCACCGGCGACAGCGAAAGGTCGTTCTTCTGCTCCGGCCCGAAGTGCACCTTGTCGCAGATCAACGTCTTCTGGGCGTCCGTGCTGGAGATGTCCTTCGTGAAGACGCGGTTCTGCATCGTGTACGGCTGGCCGTCCGCGCGCCTGCAGCTCTCCGGGTTCAGAAACTGGTCGTGCCAGATCAGCGAGACGCCATCCGTCGTCACTCCCGTGTCCGTCTCGAGCGTGGTCACCAGATGGTCGAGCCCGTCTTCGAACGAAGGCAGAGTGTTCTCCGGTCTTAGTCCGCGGCCACCACGATGCGCCGTCACATCGAACTTCGCCAGCCGTTCACGCTCCTCATCGGACTTCGCCGCCGCCCGCTCTTCGCCAAGCACCTGCTGCAGCAGGTCGGGCCGGTCCGTAATCAGGCCGTCCACTCCCATGCGAATCTCCGTGCGCATCTTCTCCGGATCGTTCGTCGTCCAGGGCACCACCCTGAAGCCCTGCGCCTGCAACTCCTTCAGCGGGACCTCGCCGCTCAGCACGGTCGAATCCACCGGGGAGAGCACCGGCTTGCCTGCTCCATGCGCCCTCGCATGCGCCCACGCCTTCTCCATCAACTGCATGTAGGGATTCGCCACTGGCCCCTGAGCCTCCACCGCCACCACGGAGCTTACGCAAAGAACTACGCCGCCAAGAATTCGTCTCGTCATAAGGCGCAAGCATCCTACATCACCGTTACGTTAGCGTTAAAGCCCGGGGAATCCCGACAGTTAACGCGACGCATTCTTCGCCATTCCGAGAAAGCGGCAGCGAACAGAAATTGTTAGAGGCTCCGGCTCAACATCGCGCGAATAAGGTGCCATCCTGAGCGGAGCGCAGCACACAACGATCTGCCGCCTGTCTCCACGGTGGACGGCAGATCGCGAAGCCAGGCTCCCGGACCTGACTGGCTTGTTCTGAGATCAGAAGTGGTGCGAAAGCCCGATGATCACCGTATAGTCCGCGAAGAACGCATCTCCATTTGTCGTGTGGTATTTGATCTCGGGAACGCTCGGCGGCCTGTCTCTTCGCAACGCCCACGGCCCGTTCACCGAAAGCGTCGTGCGCCGCACGTTGACCATCAGCCCCGGATCGATCGAGATCACGCTTCCCGGCCTGCGGAACCCGTTGCTGTCGCCGATCAGGTCGCGCACCGGAACTCCCTCGCCTCTTGCTCCCAGGCTCAACGCCACACCACGCAGCTTGGGCAGCCCCTGCGAGATTCCCGCCCGGTACAGATACTGATCCGTGACCGACATCACACTCTGTCCCGGCTGGCTTCTGAACGTGACGACACCGTTCGTATCCCGCGGATTGAAGAGATACTGCGCCTGCCCATACAGGTCCGCCTTATGCCACAGCGACTTGTACCCCTGCGCTCCCAGCACCAGGCCCCAGCCTCCATCGCCCGGCTGCATCGACTGGTCCGCCGTCGCCTTCACCGTCTGGCCCTTATAGAGAGCCGAACCCGTCGCATTGTTGATGCCCGTCGGAATCTTCACCGACGCGCTCACAGCAACATCGCCTCCAAACTCGGTCGGCGGACGGAAGATCCATCGCTGCGCCCCCAGCGTGATATCGCCAACCCCGCTCACCTGGAAGACGCCTACTGGAGGGTAGATCTGGTTGCGCGTGCCGTCGAAGACCGGGATATCCGCGATAAAGCTCCACTGCGGTGTAAACCTGTATTCCACCCCGACATCGAAGATGTTCTGGTGATTGCGAACCGCGTTCGGCCTCGCAATCTCCCGATCGCCAACAAAGTACTTGTTCGAGTTGAAGAATCGATAGCCGACATCGACCGTCAGGTTATGGATCGACCATCCATACTTCGTTCCTCCATCCCAGGCCCTCACCAGCTCGTCCATCGACCGTTGATTGGAATGCGCAGCGACACAACCCTGCGCCAGTCCTTCTCTTCCTGCAACGGCAGCCACGACGAACGCTGCCGCAAGCCAGATCTGTCTTTTGTTTTTTGTCATCGATCTTCCTCGCAAAATATGGCCTCAAACACACGTCGGGATAAACCCGCACATTATTCTTTGGAACTGTCCCGAGCGAATCACTTTAGGACTTAAGCTCGTACTCGTCTTCCATCAAAAGGTGGAGATTTCTCTCCACCACACAAGCCGTCATCCTGGCCCTGAGCTTGTCGAAGGGGAAGAATCCCTGCCTTCGCCTGCACAGCCACAAAATTTGCTGTTGCCGGCAGTATGCGAGCCACTCAGAACGAGAGCCGCGCGCTTAACTGGATCTGCCTTCCGGGCGTGGTCACTTCTGTAATCGATCCGAATCCGGCAGTATTCACAAAGCGATTCGGCGTTCCCAGGTTCGTGTGATTGAGCGCGTTGAAGAACTCGCCGCGCGTCTCCAGCCGCAGCACCTCTCCTAGAGGGAAGCTCCGCACGACGCTCACATCGACCGTCTCCATGCCCGGCCCATATACGGTATTCCTGCCGGCATTGCCGAACGTATATGCGGGCGGAGCGGCAAATGCCGCCGGGTTGAACCATCTCACCGCATTGCGCGTCCCCGGCCCAAACACCGGCTTACCGGTCACATTGGCCCGCACCGGATTCTCACCCAGCGCAGTGCCCGCATTCGCCGTATCGCCAAACACCGAGATCGTCAGCGGGAAGCCCGTCTGAAGCTGAACAATCGCCGAGGTTCTCCAGTTTGAAGTGATCGAACGGGTAAACCCATTCCTTGCCCATCCTGGAACGTCATAGATTGCGCTCAGTACAAACCGGCTCCGCACATCGCACGCCGGTCCCTTCTCCGCTGCAAGGTCGTTATTATTTTGAGGAATGGAAGCCTCAAACATCGGCGATCGAAAATCCGGGGCATTCGACAGCGACTTCGACCACGTATAGTTCGCCAGCAGGCTCAGTCCCTTCGCCGCCCGCCTCCGCACATTCACGTAACCGGCGTCGTACCAGCTCTGCGCGGAGTTCTCGAGCAGATTGATCGTGCTCACGCCAAAGGTTGTGCTCGCCACCGGGACATTCGGCGGCAGCACGGTATCGGGCACGAAACTGATCTTGTTATGCGGCCTTCGCGGCTGAATTGCACCGGGCCCGGGTTGTGCATTGTTGATCAGATGCGCGCGCTGCAGATGCATCCCTCGCGATCCCAGGTACCCGATCTCGAGCACCGTGCTCTTGTCCAGGCTCTGCTCCAGCGATGCGCTCCACTGCTGGATGTACTGCGGCGAAGGCCGCACCTCCATTCCAGTAAAACTCACCACGGTTACGCCCAGCACAGCCGGTGCAAAATTGAACGTCGAAATCGACGGCGTAAAGTTATCGCTCTGGTTCGTCTCCGGAAACACATACGGCACGTTATGCCGCTGGTTGCACCACGTATTCATGTCCACCGGCGTATAAAAAATTCCATACGCTCCATGCAGCACCAGCCCCATACCAGGGATACTCTGCGAGATCCCCAGCCTCGGCGCAAAGTCCGCCCTGTTCGGATACATCAATCCTTTGGGATACCCATTCTGACCACCCACAAAGACGCTCGGCGTGCCATCCGGAGCGATGGTCAGGTTGCTGTTGGTGTAACGGATATCCACCAGCGCGCTCATGTACTCATAACGCACGCCGTAATCGACAGTCGTATTCTGCGTCAGCCGAAAGGTATCCTGCGCGTAGCCCTGTCCATACCACTGGCGCAGCTGCATCTGCGGAATCCCCTCCTGGCGTTGCCGAACCGCTGGCAGTCCCAGCAGAAAGCTCGCAACCGCCGAGCCGGTTCCGTTGTTGGCTCCGATGTCAGTCGTAAATCCATTCGTGAACTGATAGAAGCCACGGTTCTGGAAGAAGCCCCACATCGGCCAGATGAACTTCTGGTACACGGCGCCGAACTTCATGCTGTGCCGTCCCTTCAACCAGTTCACCGTATCGCGGCCTTCCACGATCGTGTCCCACGAATGCATCGGCGTCGCCGCAAAACTATCGCCCAGCGGGGAATAGCCCTGGAGGCTGAAGTACGGAGCACCCCAGGCCGCAGGCCCTCCATACCCGATCCCGGAGATCCCCAGCTGCCCCACGATGTCGTTCTTGTTCGCGCTCTCCGTCGTATGGTTCATACTCAGCCGGGAAACAGCCACCGTGGCCACGTTCAGCAGCGATGTTGTAAAGATGTGGCTGTAGGAACCCACGCCCTGCTGCGAAAGATTATCGTGCGGATATCCGAAGCCCGGCAGATTCTGCGGCATAAATCCATGTTCCGCGCTCAGGCTGTACCGAATAAAGCCGGTATCCTTCGAGCCGAACTGATGGTCGACCCGCGCGGTTCCCTGGTCGGTCTCATGCACCTCGTTCCGCACATCCAGGTAATTATTGGCATCGTTCCCAGCCCCAATGACCGTCGGCTGACCCATCATGGTCATCCCACCCATGCCGCCCATGCCATCCATCATGACGTTCGGCCTTGGTGTGTACTGCTCCAGCATCGTCACCGCCACAGGATTCATCCGTGACTTCGGAATCATGTTGTCAGGAAATGGCTGGCGTGTGAACTGAGGGTTCTGCTGGCTCACCGGAAGCTTTGGGTTATAGTTCGGGTTGGGCACCGTCGTAGCAGGATCGTAGATGGTCACGCCGCTCATGCTGAAGTCGCCGTTCACCTCATCTTCGGTCGGCACGGTCTCCGTCATTGTGTCAGCCTGCACGTGACGCAGCCCCTCGTAGTTCACAAAGAAGAAGGTCGTCTTCCCGATCGGCACAGGGCCTCCCAGAGAACCTCCAAAATTGTTCTGCACAAGATGTTTGGTCCCACCCATATCGTTGAAGGAGTGCGCGTCCAACGCCCCGTTGCGCAGAAACTCGTACACGGTTCCATGCAGCTTGCTTCCTCCCGACCGCGTGACGATATTTACCTGCCCGCCGCCCGCTCCACCCATATCGGCGGAGTAGCTTCCAATCTGAACCTTGAACTCCTGAACGGCATCGGGAGAAGCGCTCAGATTCTGCGTATTGAAAGTCGGATCGGTATTCGTCGCGCCATCCAGCAGAAAGTAATTCGCGTTCGGCCGATTGCCGCCCACACTGATCGCCGACCGCTGTCCCGGTCGCCAGTACAAAGGATTCATATCGCCGGTCTGTGCGCCATGGCTGACATGCGCTCCCGGAACCGTCAGCATCAGGTCCACCAGCATTCGCCCATTCAGAGGGAGTTGCGAAACCGAACGCTGGTCTACCACCTCTCCCACGCTCGCGTCCGCCGTCTTCAACAATGCCGCACTGGCTTCTGCAGATACGGTCTCCTGCGCGGGACCGACCTGCAGCATCACGTCCAGCGTGGCCTGCTGCCCTACCTCCAGCAGAACCTCACGCGTGGTTACAGCAAAGCCGCGGCTGGTGGCTTCAAGAACATAAGCGCCCGGAAGCAGCCCACCCAGTTCGTAAGCTCCCTGCGCGTCTGCCGTCGTCTCACGTTCCCGGCCTGTCTTCTCGTCGGTCAGCTTCACCGTCGCTGCGGGAACTCCCAGGCTCTGCGGATCCCTCACCGTACCGCGTACCGCAACATAATTGGTCTGCGCCCCGGCAAGCGTCGCAGTCAGACCTAAAAGAATCGCGGTCGCAAACAACCGTGTCCGTATCATGATGGCCTCGCAAAGAAAGTCCATCGGTCCCTGGAAAGAAGCTCTGCCTTGTGGCTTCAAATTCTGCAATGAACCGATCAAGGCATTCTTGCTCAATCAATCGAATGCCGCCTCCTTCTCATGAAGGAGAGCTATATCCATCTTTCGATGGAGGCGTTCCTCCTGAGCGAAGCTTCTCGCGGCTTTATCGCGAGAAGCGAGTCGAAGGATCTGCGTTTAGCCGGGGTGCCCCATCTTCGACGCGGTTTTTATCGCACCTCAGGTGGGCATTCGAGCGAAGCTCGAACTGTCTCACCACCAAAAAAGAAGAGGCGCTCAAGGCGCCTCCGGAGAGCGTTACATCATGCGAGTACCTTTATAGGGTTCCCACGAAGTTTCGTCATGGCCACAATGGCCCATCTTTTTCTCCATCTTTCGGTGGAGTCGCACCGGCTGCTATTCCCCGTCCGCCGTCTGGCCTTCCATCCAGGCACGCGCTGCCCTCAGTTGCGGCAGATCCGCATCTGCATTCGCCCAGGCATTCAGCAGATGCGCATAGTCTTTCGTCGCCACGGCCATGCGTCTTGCTCCGGCATCGGCCTGCGCCACCCCGTACAACGCAAATCCCGACTCCGGCCTCTGCTTCAGAGCAGTCTCATACGCCTGCTTCGCCTCGTCGAATCTTTTCGCAAGCAACAGCGCATCGCCGCGTGCCTCTTCCACCGGGCGGATGTAGAAAGGCGGCTCGCGATACCCCAGGTCACGCTCTGCTTCAGCCGCCTTCGCAAACGTCGCGCCCGACTGCTCCGCCTGCCCTTGCGCCAGCAGAACGCTCGCTCGCAGCTCCATCGCCGCTACATCCAGGTAGCTGTACACCGGCTTCGCCATCGCATCCTTCGACATCGACATGCCCAGCGGCATCTTCTCCACGTCTGCAGGCTTCTGCTTCACCGCCGCATCCAACGCATCGCTCCTCGCCTCCGCGGACTTCACATCGCCGCCATCCAGAGCCTCCATGCCCCGAACGTAATCCAGCATCGAAACCCGCAGCTCTTCCAGATTCTTCAGCGAGGCATCCTGCGATCCTCGCTCCAGCCGCTCCGCCGCGCTTGTCCATGCTCCCGCACGCAGCAGCACCGGAAGCTCCACGCTGATCCTCGTCAGCCCATCCCGCGGCGTCTGCCGGTACAGCGTCGGACCCACATCGCCGCGCGCATCGCGCAGCTTCTCCGAGATCTGCATCGCCTCATGAAACCTGCCTGCCTCCATCTCATCGGCGATCAGGTACATCAGGTTGTGGACATAGTTCCAGTCGTCCGCCACGCCCACCTTCTGCGTGCGCATGTACTCCTCGTCCACATGCATCGATGTAAGAAACGCCTCGCGCGCCGACTCGTAATCGCCCGTCCTGTAGAAGATATGCCCCGGCATATGCACCATGTGTCCCGACGCCGGAGTCAGCGAGCCAAGCTTCTTCGCGCTCTCCAGCGCCAGCTCCGGATGATTCCCCGGCTCGACCGCATGGATCCAGTAGTGGTTCGCCGCCGAATCGTCCGGGTGCTCCTTCAGGATCGACTGCAGAATCCTCTGGGCCTCTGCAGTGCCTGCACGCGGTTCCCCCTTCTTATCGAACCCGTCGCGCAACGACTCTGCCAGGAAGATTCGCGCCTGCACGTCCTTCGGCTCCAGCGCCACCAGCCTGCGATACAGCTTCGTCTCCGCTGAATCCACATGCGGCGCATCTTTGGCGGCATCGGCCTTCTTCTCCTGCGTGGCCGCCGGGTGCATCGCTTCGAGCGCCGCCTGATGCTCCGCTACAGCCGCCTCGATATAAAGCCGCTCCGCTTTACTGGCATGAGTCTTCAACGCAACCGCGTGGTCCAGCGCCTGCTGCCCCGCCGGAACATCCGCGCTGCGAAAGACCTCTGCCTGGTACAGCCCCCAGTAGCACATCGCGCACTTCGGGTCTGTCCGCACCGCCTGCTCAAACGCCCGCGCCGCCTCATAGTCCCAGAAATCATGGAGAAGGTTCAGACCCTGGTTGAACCACGCCTGTGCTTCATCGCTGGCCCTGATCTTCATCGAGCTGTTCCCGATGCCCGTCATCCTCACCGCAGCCGGCAACTGCTCCGGAGGGATCAGGCTCCCGCTGATTCCGGCGCCATGACACATCGACTGCTGCGCACTTGCACTGCCCATACACATCCCGGCAGCCAACCCGCCCAGCAGCAACGTCCTGCCGACACCACACCCCATAAAGCCTCTCGTCCGGAGCCTATGCCCTGACCTACCAGCATAGACTCCGGACGACTTTCTTCACCAGAAGAGCGAATCCGTCTGCACCTTCCGTTTACTTCAATGGCCATCCATCACAACCGCAGTGGGCCGGCGGGACACAAAAGCATCCCGCCGGCCCACTGCAATCTTCACGGCGCGGGCAGTGCCCGCGCCGGAGAGAACCAAAACAACACAGAGGGAGAGCACAATGCGACAGCCAGAAAGCGTGCAGAGATTCTGAAGATCCTACGGAGCAGACCACCTCGGCGAGAACATCCTATCGCCCCCGGGCAGGCGGCCAACCCTCATTGTCTCTTTTTGGAAAAAGCGATCTTCTGGAGAAGAACCATAGCAATCGCGGAGTTGAAAGCAACATGCCTCGAAAGAGGAATTCCGCACTGCTGAACAGCGGTATACGCTGGGGATAACCCTCTTTCCGGCTACATTCACTCTACTGTCCCAGCCGGCGCAGCATCTCCCCTACGCTTATTCCCAGTACGGGATGTACCCAGTCGGCGGCGATCTCCGTCAGTGGCTCCAGGACAAACCTGCGGTTCTGCATCTCCGGGTGCGGCAGCGTCAACTCCAAGGTGTTGGATACATGATTGCCGTAAAACAGCAGATCCAGGTCGATCACTCTCGGGCCTTTGGCGATCACCCGCTCGCGGCCCATCTCCTGCTCAATTGCCAGCAACACCCGCATCAGTTCCAACGGGCTCAGGGCAGTCTTCAAAAGCAGGGCGCCGTTCAGGAATCTTGGCTGGTCCGTATACCCCACAGGTTCGGTGTCATGGAAGGAGGAGACGGCCTCGACCTCGCCATAGCCGCGTAACCTCCGTATCGCTTCATGCAGGTTATCTGCACGGTCCCCGAATTGAGACGGAAGATTCGATCCGAGCGCAATCGCCGCCAATCCCATAACCACCAAAATCCGCCTAGACGGTTACGGGCCGCAACGGTGCAGCGGCCTTCTCAACCCGATGCTCCGCGACAGGATCGCCGCCATGGACGAGTTCCCCATGCACTAATTCCCAGGAAGAGCGGTCGCGCAGCAGCCGTTGCACCAGCGCCGTGTGCATCGCGTGTCCGGCGCGTTCGGCCACCACATGACCTTCAATGCGCCGTCCCGCCAGAGCCAGATCGCCGATCAGGTCCAGCACCTTGTGGCGCACAAACTCATCCGGAAAGCGCAGCGGGCCGTTCTCCACGCCCTTGCGCGAAAGAATAATGGCGCTCTCATCGGAGACGCCGCGGATCAGCCCCATGTTGCGCAGCATCGCCTCATCTTCTTTAAAGCCGAAGGTCCTCGCCGGTGCGATCAGCTTCGCGTAATCGCCCTCTGCCAGGTCCACCCGCATGGTCTCGTAGCCGATCGGCTCAGGAAAATCGATGGTGTAGTCGATGGCGTATCCCCGGCCCGGGTAGATGCCGATGAACTTGCCGGACTCCCGCACCTCAACTGCCTTCAAAACCCGCATGTACTCGCGCTTCCGCCGCTGCTGCTTCAGCCCTGTCTCTTCAAACGCGTAGATGTACGGCAGAGAGCTTCCGTCGAGGATCGGAACTTCGAGGTTATTGATCTCGACGATCACGTTGTCGACGCCGTATCCGATCAGGGCCGACAGAAGATGCTCGGTCGTCGAGATCAGCACGCTGCCACGCATCAGGCTGGTGGCATAACTCACCTTGGCCACGTTGCGTCCCGTCGCTGCAATCTCGAAGTTGTCCAGGTCGGTCCGCCGGAAGACGATGCCGGAACCGGCAGGAGCGGGAACCAGTCGCATCGACACGGGAGCCCCGCTGTGCAGACCTACTCCACAGAACTCAATCGCCGACTTGATCGTTCGCTCAAAACGAGGGTCCGATGCCACCAAATCCGGTCTCCGGTACAATCCGCTAGTTAGGCTACAGCAGGGTTACGAAATTTTAATGTGTCAAAAAAGACACACTCCAGATTGGACGCCAACGAAATCGACGCGTTATCGTGGACGATAAATAACCAAGGATCAATAACATAGATGAATATCCGGGACATCGCCAGCACAACCGAAGGGAAACTTCCGTGGTTCCTCAAGCACCTGGAGCAGCTTGTGCGGGTTGAAAGCCCAAGTGAAGATCCTGCTGCAGTTAATGCCGCCCAGGAGCTGACCTCCGGGTGGGCGGCTGCACTGGGCGGGAAGATAAAGCGTTACCCCCAGAAAAAGTTCGGTGACGTCTATGAGCTTCGTTTCGGACACACCCGCCGGCAGAAGCCTGTTCTGATCCTCGGCCATCTGGACACTGTCTGGCCGCATGGCACCCTGAAATCCATGCCCTGGCTTAATAAGGATGGAAGGCTCTCCGGTCCCGGGGTTCTCGACATGAAGGCTGGCGTCGTGATGGCGTTGACCGCGATCTCGGTCCTGAACGAGCTTGGTCTGCTGCGGCCCGTCACTCTTTTGCTGGTCTCCGAGGAGGAGATCGGCTCGCCCATCTCCCGGCCCATCACGGAGCGCCTCGCAAAGGAATCCTCCGCGGTCTTCGTGCTGGAACCGGCCCAGGGGCTGGCATACAAGACCGCCCGCAAGGGAGTTGGCCATTATGACCTGCACGTCACCGGCGTCGGCGCGCACTCCGGCGTGGACTTCGAGAGCGGCCACTCCGCCGTGCTGGAACTGGCCCGCCAGATCGATCGCATCGCCGGCTTCACCGATCTCTCCCGCGGCCTGACGGTGAATCCCGGGGTCATCTCCGGGGGAACGCGGTCGAATGTCATCGCGGCCGAGGCACACGCCGAGATCGACGTCCGCATTGCCCGCGCCGCGGACGAGAAGAGGGTCGACCGCCTCTTCCGCACGCTGAAGCCCTTCGACAAGGCCTGCAGGCTGACGCTCACCGGCGGCATCAACCGTCCGCCGATGGAACGCAAGGCCGGAACCATCGCTCTCTACAAGCAGGCAAAAAAGCTCGCCGCCGATTTAGGTTTTGCGCTCGACGAAGCCGCAACCGGAGGCGGCTCGGACGGCAACTTCACTGCCGCACTGGGCGTCCCCACGCTCGACGGCATGGGCGCCATCGGCGCGGGAGCCCACGCCGCCCACGAGCACATCCTCCTCGAGCACATCGTGTCGCGCACCGCTCTGCTGGCCGCCATGCTCGCCACAACCGAGTAATTTTTCTCGGAATCGAGGCGGAACGGTGAAGCTGCCCTTCAGCGCCTGGTTTCAGCACTCATCGCGATCTGTCCGGTTACAGATCGCGGCGAAGATCGAAGTCACGCCGGGCTCTCCTCTTTGAGTCCTTGTGCGAATGTTTCGATGTTCGTGGGCCCGTGAAAGGTTTCGGTTCCGGGATTGCCGAAGTGAATCCAGCCTGAGTTGAAGTTCTTCACCATCTCGATGTACAACCCGGTTCTGTCGGCGGGCATGCCCATGGCTTCCAGAACGCCCTGCCAGGCCTGCTCGGGCAGTTGCACCGCCTTCACCTCTCGCCCCAAGGCTTTGCCGAATGCCGCCGCCACCTCGTAGAGGTCCGTTCCGCCTTTCGGTCCATCCACTTCGATCACGCGCTCGCCCTTCCAGCTCTCCTGCAGAACTTTTGCGCCTGCCAGACCGATGTCCTGAGTGGCCACCAGGGGGAACCTGCGTTCGAGCGGGGCATAGAAGAATGGCATCTCACCGGTCGTACGGATGTGGTCCAGGGCCCCCAGCCAGTTCTCCATGAAGCTGCCGGCGCGCAGATACGCCACAGGGATCGGCAGCGTGCGCGTTGCCTCTTCCATCAGATGCGTCGACGTGATGAGTCCCAGTCCGCTCGGCTGTTCCGATCCGATGGACGAAAGAAAGACCGCCTTTCCGGGCTTTGTGCTCTCCAGCGCTTCACGGAAGGCCGCAATCGTGCGCCTCTGATCCGGCAGTCCGGGAGCAGGCGCGAAGTCCGGGGGAACCATCGCGAACACACCCTCAGATCCTGCGAATGCCTCTGCGAGGCCACGAGCGTCGTCGTACACCGACTCCACAACCTCCACTCCTCGATCCGCCCATGCCCTGGCCTTCTCCGGATTGCGGACGACTCCTCGCACCCTTTTGCCTGCCGCCAGCAGATTCTCTGCGATTGCTCCGCCTACCTTGCCCGTAATTCCCATGACCGTGAACATATCCGCTCTCCTCTTATACAAGTAGATACTTGTATTATCCGGTTGGATGCAAGTTTTTACTTGGTTTCTTTTCTGCGAGAATTGGCCTGTGACGGTTTTCGATCCAAAACGGAAACGGAACGCCCGGGGAGAACAGCGCCAGCAGAATCTGCTTCGGGCGGCGGCCTCGGTCTTCGGCCGCCTCGGGTATCACGAAACCACCACAAACGCGATTGCCCTGGAAGCAGACGTCTCTCCGGCTACGCTCTACCAGTTCTTCCCCAACAAGGAAGCCCTCGCAAGCGCGCTTGCTGCAATGTATGCACGCCAGATGGCCGATGCCGAACGAGCGCTCGATCCCGAATACGACCTGGCTTTCGATGACGCCATTCATAAACTGATCGATCTTTGTATCCGTTTCAATCGGGAGCATCCTGAGTTTCATACTCTCGTGGTGAATGCTCCGCTTTCAGATGCCGCTCGCAACGAGAAACAGGCTCTGGGGCAAGTCTTTGTGGATTTCATCGCGGAGCGTCTCCGGCACGAACGGCCAACCCTCTCTCAGGCAGAGGCGAGGCACCACGGACAGGTAGCTCTGATGATCTTCCGTGGGATTCTCGACGAACTCGTCACTGCCACTCGGAGTGCCCGTCCCCGCGTGCAGCAGGCCATGCACGATGCCATTCTGCGATACCTGAAACCAGTCTTGACGCCGGGAAAGACCAAGTCCGCCTGAAAGAAACTTCGCTCTGCCTATTCTTCTTCGGCCTGGGCTCGTCATCCTTGTACTTCTTTCCGAGGCAGCATGGACGCTACAGGCAAAATACAGGGATTCTTCCCCTTCGACTTCGCTCAGAATGACGGATGTTGGTCTGAATGACGGCCCTTCAGCGACTGCCTGCGGCACACTCCTTCTCCGAGACGACTTCAGCCTTTGAGGGCACGCATGTAAAAATTCTCCGAGCGAAGCTGCTGCTTCGCCGTCTGTCCTCCTAGATGGTTCCTATGGCATCAATCGAGGAATACAGCCTGGTGTTGCCGTCCACGCAGAGCGCCGCCTCAGAGATCGACCTGACTGCGCTGGTGGAGACCTACTCCGCATTGCTGTTCCGCGTCGCCTACTCCATGCTTCGCTCGCGCGCCGAGGCCGAGGACGTCGTGCAGGACACCTTCGTCCGCGTTCTCGAGCACCGTCGCACGCTGCCCGAGGTGCGCGAGATGCGTGTCTGGCTTGTCCGCATTGCATGGAACCTTGCCATCGACCGCCGCCGTCGCCGCCAGCCGGAATCCATGGATGCCGTCTTCGCCGAAGGCCTCGTCGCTGCCACGATCTCCGCCGAAAAAGCCCTCGATCAGTCGCAGCGCATTCAGGCGGTCCTGCGCGAGCTCGAAAGACTGCCGAAGACGGAGCGCCACATCCTGCTGCTCTGCTCACTGGAAGAGCTCGACAACCGCGAGATCGCCGCCGTCCTGGGAAGAACCGAATCTGCGGTTCGCGCCCTGCTCTTTCGTGCGCGAACCCGCCTGCGCAAAAGGCTTGAGAAGGGAGGAAGCCGATGAACCGCCCCGAAGAGAATCCTGTCGAGCCGAACCGTGTTGAAGACGCGATTCACCAGACCCTCGCCGGTCTGCGCGACGCTCCGGTTCCAGAAGGCCTTGAGCGTCGCATCCTGCACACGCTGGAAGATCGCGTAGCCGTGCAGACGCGCCCACGCCGTTTTACAAACCTTGCATGGGGGACAGCGGCTGCCTGCGGCCTTGCAACTATCGTTGCGGCGGCTCTCTTCTTCAGCGCTGGCCTCACTGCAACGCATCGCCCGGCAAAGCAGGAAGACTCCAACGCAACCCAACGGCCTTCGGAGAATCCTTCCAAAGAGAGCACCGCAACGGCTGTTCCGACAGTTCCCGATCTCGCCTCGACGGAGCAATCGGAGCAATCAAATCCGTTGCGCCCGCATCTTCGCCACGCTTCTGCTGCCGTTCCAGATCACGCCGAAGTTGCAGCATCCGGCAGCAGCCGGCCCGTCAATATTCCGCCGCCGCCGCTACCGCTCACGCACCAGGAGAGGCTGCTTCTTGAGATTGCGCATCGCCGCCCTCCCTTTGAGCTGGCGATGCTGACCTCCGCACAAAGGGAGGCCCAGGAGCAGCACGACCGCAACGAATTCGAACAGTTCTTCGGCCCAACCGAGGCAGAGCTCGAGACGGAAAGACTCAATAACTCCCAACCCTCTGAACAAGGAAAACCATGAGATTCTTCGCTGGAATTCAGAAAGCCGCGCTGGTCATGCTGATCGGCGTAACCACAGCATGGGCGCAGCCCGGATCGCGGAACGAGCCGGTTACATTTCAAACCTTCTATCTCAAGAACGCCACTCAGCAGAACGTTGAAAACGAGATTCTTACGGCTCTGCGCAATATAGTCGCGCCTGCAACGAAGATCATGCTGGTGCCATCACAGAATGCCATCCTCGTGAGCGGAACCCCGGATCAGGTCGAGTTCGCGCAAAAGCTTATTAATGACCTAGACAAACCGTTGCGGGCCTATCGCATTACCTACACCCTGATTGATATGGATGGCTCCAAACGGATTGGGGAGCAGCATTACACCATGGTGACGGTGCCAGGCCAGAGAGCGCAGATGCGGCAGGGCAACCGGGTGCCGATCATGGTCAACGATCAGAAGAGCAGCTCCGGAGCAGCCGCCGTTTCGTATGTCGATCTTGGATTGAACTTTGAGGCCACGCTCGACCATGTCGAAGATGGACTGAGCCTGAAGACGAAGGTGGAGCGTTCCAGCGCCGCTGAAGAGAGATCGAGCGCCGTTCCCCAGGACCCCATCATCCGCCAGTCTGTCGTCGAAGGCAGCTCAGTGATTACACCCGGCAAGCCCTTGATCATCGGCTCCTTCGATATTCTCGACACCACACGTCATCTCGACGTGCAGGTCGCGGTGGAACCTCTCTCGCCGGGGGCCGCCAAAAAAGCCGGCAAGCCCTGAAGGGCCAGACTGACAAACGTCGGCAGGCGCCAGGCCACTTCCCATTATCCGACTCATGAGCATTTGGACCGAGGGCACATGAGCGTAGTATCACCGTCAGGATTTGAAGACAGGAATTTCACTTCGAGGATGGTGTACGCGATGGCGGGATTTGGATTGAATCGTCGAGGATTTTTAGGGGGACTTGTCACGCTGGCCGGATCGATATTCGGCAGGCAGAGGCTGTTTGCAGCCACTCTTCCGCCGTCCAGCAAGCAAGGGCCTGGAAACGAGAAGATCACCGGGTTTGGGAACACTGGGAATGTCTACGCCGAGCTGGGGCTGACTACGGTCATCAATGCCCACCTGACAGAGACAGTGATTGGCGGATCGCTGATCCGTCCAGAGGCATTAGCGGTCATGGAGATGGCGGCCAAACATTTCGTCGTCATCATGGATCTGGAAGCGGCTGTGGGGAAGCGAATTTCAGAGATGCTGAAGTTGCCTGAGGGATATGGAGCCATCGTAACCTCAGGCGCGGCATCGGCGATCCAGAACGGTTACGCAGGAATTCTTACCGGGAACAACCCAACCTTTATTACCCAGATTCCGGATTTGACCGGGATGAAGTCAGAGGTGATCGTTCAGCGGGCGCACCGCAGCGAATGGAATCACCAGATTCGAACGACCGGGGCAAAGATTGTCGAAGTGGAGACGGTAGAAGACGTCCGCAAGGCCATTAACGAGCGCACCGCCGCAATGCACTTTCAGAACCTGAGCGACCCGGATGGGCAGATCAAGCGGGCTGATTGGTTGAAACTTGCGCACGACGCAAATCTGCCGGCGTTTCTTGATGCCGCTGCGGACGTTCCGCCGAAGTCCCGCCTGTGGGAGTATGCGAATATGGGCTTCGATCTGATCGCGTTCAGTGGAGGGAAAGCAATCAGGGGCCCGCAGACTACCGGCCTGCTGATTGGGCGCCAGGAGATGGTGCACAATACGCTGCTGAATATGAGCCCCAATGAGGACACGATTGGGCGTCCGGATAAGGTCGGCAAGGAAGAGATGCTAGGACTGCTCAAAGCCCTGGAGGTGTTTCTGGCTGAAGATCAGGATGCGGTGGATCAAGGACAGACAAAGCAACTCGACACGATCGCCGCCAAACTGTCAAAGATACCTGGAGTGACTTTCACGCGAGAAGTATCCCCCATCAAAAACCACTTTCCCTCGCTTCAGGTGCATCTGGACCCAGCTCGTTTTTCTGCAACACCTCGTGATATCGCAGCACAGCTTGCCGCAATGAAGCCTTCCATCGTGGTTGGGGGTGGCAAAAGCGCAATCGAGATGACGGCAATCGACTTGCAACCGGGAGAAGAAAGGATCGTAGCGGATGCGCTAGCGAGCGCTCTGACAGCCCATTCTGTCTGACATCGCACCTGGCACTGAGGTTTAGAGGAGCGAGAACTGGACGAGGAATGAGAAACGCATTTTTGTCTCCTGGCATCACTGACGAGAAGCCGACATAATCATTCCTCTCTTCCTCGATCGATGCGCCAGAGTGAGAGCGGCAGGAATAGCTCTCTCCTGGAGCGCGAAGAGCCTCCGTATGGCTGAGGAACGAAAAGGCAACTTCCGCTTCCAAACAAAAGTTGAGATCGAGTTAAATTTTCGAGCGGTTGTCGAAACCTGTTCTGGTCGTTCGTCGTTTTAGTACAGGCCGCCGATTAGCCCGCCTGCAGATCCTTCCAGGAGAAGCCATGCCGCAATATCTGGTTGCAATCCACCACCCCGACAACTACGACCCTTCGCTGGAGAGCGAACAGATGGCCCGCGATATCGATGTGCTGAACGAAGAGATGAAGGCAGCCGGCGCAAGGTTCTTCGCAGGCGGCCTGCAATCGGCGCCCTACGCGAAATCACTCCGTAAGCGGCCCGGTGGAGAGGTGGCCCTTACCGATGGACCCTACCTTGAGACCAAGGAACACATTGGCGGCTTCTGGATACTCAACGCAGCCAACATGGATGAGGCCGTGGCGTGGGGACGCAAAGCCGTCGCCGCCTGCCGCGCATCGGTCGAGGTGCGCGAGTTCCACGCAATGCCAACAGAATAGAAACTCCAACCCCGGAACACGGAGACTGAAATGAGAAAGCTCAAGATCACGGAACATATCTCGCTGGATGGCGTGATTCAGCACTCCGCCGATGGCGGCGACTTCCCCTACAGCGATTGGACGGTGCCTTATCGTACCCCTGCCGGCCGGGACGCCATCACGGCCGCATATGGCGAGGGTTTCGATCTGCTGCTTGGCCGTCGCACCTACGATCTCTGGTCGGGCTTCTGGCCAAAGGCGCCGAACAGCCCGATGGCGGACCGCATCAATGCGGCAAAAAAATACGTCGCCACCCACCGCCCGGAAAGTCTTGCATGGGGCCCATTCGAAGGCATTGGACCGGATCTCGTCGAGGGTGTTCGCCGCATCAAGTCACAGGAGGGTCCGGACTTTATCCTCTCCGGCAGCTCGACACTGACATCGGCGCTGCTCGAACACGGGCTCGCGGATGAAATCCTTCTGATCGTCTATCCGGTGCTGTTGGGCACGGGAAAGCGCTTTTTTGCGGAGGGAACGCCGGCGCACTCCTTCGAGCTTGTCAGCACGAAAGCATTTCCGTCCGGCATCATCATCAGTACTTACAGGCCCGGCGGCCCTTTGAAGACCGTACAGCTCGAAGACGCGAGGCCTTTCGGATGACACTTCTGGGACTTCAAGGAAGGTATCTCCCACGCCAATGCCCTATCCTGCGCAACCGTCATGATGCATCCCTGGGGACAATTGTGACCGGAGTGAGGTACATGTGGATATGCTCTGGATCCCCGACGCCCTTACTCCGTCTTCTTTGGTGGGAGGGCACATACGTCTACGTCTGCAGGAGGAGGCGAGCCTTCACTCAGCTACGCCAGTGGAGCGTAACCGGACCATCGAGTGGGTGCTCGCTGGTGCCCTTCAGTCGTGCCTGTTTCAACGCGAAGTACCACTTCGCCGGCTTGTCGGCATCGTCGATCAGCATCAGCCCGGGATGATATCGCAGCCCCTGGGCCTGCTCGATCATCGTCTGCTGATCCTGCCGAACGAAGCGAGCCCCGAAGAACTTCGCAATGGGGGTGACGAGCGGGACGTTGTAGAAGACATTCCACGCCGCGATGACGTCGATCCGGCAGGTGGAAGGTGTCACCGGAGTTACGGTCGTCAGGCTCGAAAACCACTTCGCTCCCGCGCGGATGGTCTCGTAACGGCGGTTCGGAAGCACGAAGTCGATGGTGGTCGTGATGGGTTCTCCATAGACTCCCAGCAGCTTGTATGGCGCCGAGTTTGCGCTGGGAGCGTGCGAGGACATGCGGAAGCCCTCAGGAATCGGCTCGAAATGCTTCTCTTTCTCATGAATGCTGGCGCGGCTGCGCCACCACCATGCCTGGTGCACGAATGGCCCATGCGCCGGGTCCATCAGACCGATGATGCCGTGATCGACATTGCAGGGCAGGTCCGCAACAAGATGCGCGCTGCGATAGCGGTCGGAGAACTTCGGCAGTTCCGGCACATCGGGAAGCTGTCTCGCGGAGCGGCCCGCGCCCGGCTCAGGAAGATAGACCCAGGCATAGCCGTCGCGCTCCTCGCAGGGATACGCACCGGCGTAAATCTTTCCGGGATCGAGCGTCTCGAATTGCGTCAGCGAGGGGATCTCCGTGCACTGCCCGCTGCAGGGCTCGAACTTCCAGCCGTGATATTTGCACTGCACGTTTTCGCCGTCGAACCAGCCGGCGGAGAGCGGAATACCGCGATGCGGGCAGAGGTCGCGCATCGCGAAGACGCGGCCATCGCGCTTGCGTCCCAGCACCAGGGGGACGCCAAGCAGGAGCGACTGCGTCATCTTGCCGATGCGCAGCTCGCTGACACGCAGAGCGGGGTACCAGTCACCGAAGATCAGCTCTGCCGGAGGTCCGGCAGGCATCGGCTGTTCCACCATGCTGCTACGGCTCCTCTCTCTGCTCTGGATAACCGGGACGCATATTCCACTCCATCATATAGTCGCCGCCCGCAGCCGCATTGTCGGTACGCTGGTAGCCCGGTACTCTGGTAGCGGGAGCGGCGCTTCTCCATCCTTCTCCCCGAACGATTGGACACCGATCGCGTTACCGAAGAAGGCTCCCCCGATCTCTATGGATAATGCGCGTCTCAAACCAGGACCTCTCCGGACACGCCTCCTGCTGGCGCTGCTGTGGTTTCTGTTCTACGGAAGCTATACCCTGCTGACACCTCCTCTGCTGGACGACGCCGACTCGGTGCATTCGGAGGTCGCGCGCGAGATGCTGGTCCGCCACGACTGGACGACGCTGTACGCCAACGGCATTCGCTATCTGGAAAAAGCGCCGCTGCTCTACTGGTCGATGGCGACGAGCTTCAAGGCCTTTGGCGTAAGCGCCTCCGCCGCAAGGCTTCCTCTGGCCCTGACGGTGCTTGCGCTGGCGTTCGTGCTGGAGTCCTTCGCTCGACGGGCCTTCGGTCGCGGGAGCAGCCCCGCCGAGGATCAGGAAGGCATCCGGGCCGGGCTCTACAGCGGTCTTATTCTGCTTTCGAGCTTCGGCATCTTCATCTTTACGCGGATCATGATTCCTGACGTGATGGTCTGCCTCTGGCTCGCGGTTGCGATCTTCTGCTTCTGGCTCACGGAGCAGAGCGAGCGCCCGGGTGCAATCGCCTGCTACGGCTTTGCCGCATGCTGTGCCCTGAACGTCCTGACCAAGGGCCTGATCGGAATCGTCTTTCCCGTCGGGATCGTTCTCGTGTATCTGCTGGCAACGCGCGGCTGGCGGAGAACCTTCGCGCATCTGCGTCATCTTCACCCGCTGGGAAGTCTCCTCGTCTTTTTATTGATCGCTGCACCGTGGCATATTGCCATTGGGCTGGCGAACCCCACGCAGGGGCATCCCGGCAAAATTATCTTCAGCCACGGCCATTGGACCGTGCCTCAGCCCACTGACGGCAACGTGCATGGATGGACGTGGTTCTACTTCGTCAACGAGCACCTGCTGCGCTACCTGAACCTGCGCGTGCCGCGGGACTATGACACCGTGCCCCTGCTGCTCTTCTGGGGGCTGCTGCTGGTATGGATGATGCCGTGGAGCGCCTTCGCCTTCAAGGCGCTGGGAATGGTTCCGTGGCGAAGAGCCATGCGCCGTCAGCCGCTGGACCGCCGGCAGTCTACCCTGCTGCTGTTGGCGATATGGGCAGCGCTGCCCATGCTCTTCTTCTCCTTCTCCACACGGCAGGAGTATTACGTTCTTCCTTCGCTGCCCGCGCTGATCCTTCTGATCTCCGCCTGGCTGAGCCGCGAAGCTGCGGAAGCCGACAGTTTCGAGGTTCCCAACCGCCTGGTCACGGCGGGACAACGAATCTCATGGGTGCTGCTGGCCCTTGGGACCCTCGCTTCCTTTGCTGCGCTCTTCTTTCTCGTCTCCAGCAGGACGCCCGCGCCAACCGCCGATCTTGCGAATCTGCTCCAAAAGAACCCGGGAGACTACGCTCTCTCCTTCGGCCACTTCCTGGACCTGGATTCGCAGGCCATGGGGGCCTTTCGCCGCCCGCTGGGCATGACCGCCTTTGCGCTGCTTGCAGGGATGACGGCAAACTTCCTGCTGCGGCGCGCCTACCGCCCCCACGCTGCGAACCTGTGGCTGGCAGGCGGAGCCTTCGGCTTTCTTCTCGCCGCGCATCTCGGGCTCCAGATCTTCTCGCCGGTGCTCAGCTCAAAACGGCTTGCAGATGCGATCGCCCCCGTGCTGAAGCCGGACGATACCATCGTCATTCACGGGGAATACGAGGCGGGAAGCACGCTGGGGTTTTATCTCGAGCGCGACGATATCCATATCCTCGACGGCCGCAGCTCAAACCTGTGGTACGGCAGCTTCTTCCCCGATGCTCCGCATATCTTTGAGAACGAGGCGTCGCTGAACCAGCGCTGGAAGGGGAAACGGCGCGTCTTTCTCTGGCAGGACACAAGCCAGGCCCTGCCAGACATGGATGGAACCACGTATCTGGTCGCACGCAGTGGAGGCAAGGAAATTCTGAGCAACCAGCCCAACGGAAGCAGCTCTCGCTAGGGGTGTCGCTGTCAAAGAGCCGTCATTCTGAGCGACGCGAAGAATCCCTGTATTCTGCCGGAGCAGCGTAGACGCTCCAGGAAAAATACAGGGATTCTTCCCCTTCGACTTCGTTCAGGGTCAGGATGACGGGTTGGGAGAGGACGCAGGAGGAAGAACATCTCTCATTGCAGGCAAAAAAAGGCGGCCCGTGGGCCGCTCTATCGTTTGAAACAACTTGCGTTTGAAACAACTCGTAATATCTACCAGCGGCCCCAGGCGCGGCTGATATAGTCACTCAGGCTCAGCACCACCAGAATGAGGAAGGTAAAGAAGCCCGATGCAACGGTCATCTTGATCAGCTTGGACTGAAAGATGACGTGCATGAAGAACAGGATTACAAGCATCCCTTTGATGCAGGCAATCGCGACGGCAATAATCGGATTCAGGATGTGGAGGTCTACAAAGGCGGCGGCGACCGTAAGTCCTGTAAGGATCAGCAGAGCGATGTAGATTGCGATGTAGGTTCCCGGCTGAACAATGCGGTGTTCCGCGTGCTCTGGATTCGTGATGTTTGCCGGGTCATGGTATTGAGACGACATGCTCTTCTCCTTGCGGGTGCGGCGGAACTGGCCATTTTCTGAAGCCCGATTCTGTTCTCTTCAACCTGCCGCCGGAGCAGGTTGAAGAGTTTTTCATGAAGACAACTGCCTTCAGACCAATGCTATGTTCCCGGGTGTCGGTTGATCAGGTAAAGCAACGGGAACAGGAAGATCCAGACAATATCGACGAAGTGCCAGTAAAGACCGAAGTTTTCAATTGGAGCCACGTAGCCGGAACTGAAGTCTCCCCGATAAGCCCGGACCGTGAGCCAGGTCAATAGAACGATTCCGATGATCATATGCAGGGCATGCATACCGGTCATGGCGAAGTAGAGCGAGAAGAAGACCTGTGTCTTCTGCGCCATGTCCGGGGAAAGCGGCTCTTCGGTGGGCTTGTGGGTCTTCGGGTTCAACGGAGGATTGACGAACTCCGAGATGTCGAAGCTGGCGCCGGGAACGTGATGCTTCTCAAACTTCTCCGTATATTCCACGCCCTTGATGCCAAGGAAGATCAGGCCGAAGAAGTTGGTCAGCAGCAGGAAGATGACCAGCAGTCCCCGCTTGCGCACCTCGGCTGCCCACACGCCCAGCGCCATAAAGAAGCCGGAGGTGATCAGGATGGCCGTGTTGGCCGTTCCCAGCGGGATGCTGAGCTGGTTCGAGCCCACCACGAAAGCCGGGTTGTACCAGTTGCGATACAGCAGGTACGCAAAGAACATTCCACCGAAGAACATGATTTCGGTGAGCAGGAAGAGCCACATGCCGAACGTTCCGGCCTCACGCTGCTGCTGCTCCGTCTCGAAGTGATGACGGTGCTGGGGCAGGGCGGCGTGATGATGCTCCTCTGCGTCTATCTCGTGTGTTGCTACGATCGTGTTATCCAACGGTCGTCACCTCTTGTTCCGTCTTTTGAGCGAGCCACTCGAAGTCGTAAGCCTCGAAGTCGACGATCGGCGTCTCGATAAAGTTCTCTGTCAGCGGAGGCGACTGAATCTGCCACTCAAGGCCAGTAGCCTGCCATGGATTGTTTCCGGCGATCGCGCCATACTTCAGCGACCAGGCCATGTAGATCATCGGCATCAGGAAGCCGATGCCCAGAACCGTTGCGCCGGCAGTGGAAAGCACATTGAGCACCTGGAATTCGGCCGGATACGCATGGTAGCGGCGAGGCATGCCCAGGTAGCCCAGGATGAACTGCGGCATGAAGGTCAGGTTGAACCCGATAAAGCTGGTCACCGCCGAGAGTTTCGAGATCGACTCCGGATACATGCGGCCCGTCATCTTCGGCCACCAGAAGTGGAGGCCGCCCAGGAAGGCCATCAGCATGCCGCCCACCATCACGTAGTGGAAGTGAGCAACGATGAAGTAGGTCTCCGTCAGGTGAATGTCCATGCCGAGGGCCGCGAGGAAGACTCCCGTCAGGCCGCCGATGGTGAACAGACCGATGAAGGCGAAGGCGTAGAGCATCGGGGTCTCAAACGTGATCGACCCCTTCTGCAGCGTGAAGGACCAGTTGAAGACCTTGATCGCCGAGGGAACCGCCACCAGCATGGTCAGCAGCGAGAAGACCAGGGCGGAGTAGTTGGAGACGCCCATGATGAACATGTGGTGTTCCCAGACGAAGAACCCGAAGACCGCAATGGCCACCGAAGAGAACGCCACCGCCGTGTAGCCGAAGACGCGCTTGCGGCTGAAGGCGGGGATGATCTCGGACATGACGCCCATACCCGGCAGAATCATGATGTACACGGCCGGATGGGAGTAGAACCAGAACAGATGCTGGAACAGCAGAGGATCGCCGCCCAGGCTCGGATCGAAGACGCCGATGTGAATCGTCCTCTCAAGGACAACCAGGACCAGCGTGATCGCCAGAACCGGCGTGCCGAGCACCATCATGATCGATGCAGCATAGTTGGACCAGACGAACAGGGGCATCCGGAACCAGGTCATGCCGGGGGCACGCATCCGGTGGATCGTCACGATGAAGTTCAGTCCCGTAAAGATGGAGGAGAACCCTGCCACGAAGATCGCCAGGCCCGCCGTGACCACGTGCGTGTTGACATAGTGGGTCGAGAGCGGCGTGGTAAAGGTCCATCCGGTATCGACACCGCCCATCACCAGGGCCGCCAGCGTCATGACGCCGCCTACCAGGTAGAGATACCAACTGAGCAGGTTGATCTTCGGGAAGGCCAGATCCTTGGCACCGATCATGATCGGAATCAGGAAGTTTCCAAGCGTCGCCGGAACCGAAGGCACCAGGAACAGGAACACCATGATGATGCCGTGCATCGAGAACAGCTTGTTATACGTGTCCGATGCGACCAGATCGGGTTGGGGCGTCAGCAGCTCCAGGCGGATCAGACCGGCGAAGGCTCCTCCGATAAAGAAGAAGAACGTGATCGAGATCAGGTAGAGCATCGCGATGCGCTTGTGATCGCCCGTAAGCAGCCAGCTGAGAAGACCATCTTCCGCATTGATATAGTTCTTCTTCGGAATGGTCGCCGTCCTCTGGTCCGGAAGGTTGACGATGGTTGAACTGGTTGTACTCATGGCTTCACCACCCCTGGCGTCATGGGCGCCGCTTGGTTGGACTCTGACGTGGTCAGCGTTTGCTGCACGCGATAGTTTGTCTTGAGGGACTTCAGGTACTCCACCAGACTGATCAGGCCCTCTTCACTGATCTGCCCCTGGTAGGTAGGCATAATAGGCGCATATCCGGCGGTAATATGCTGCGACGGATTCAGAATCGCGTCTCGAAGGTAGGCTTCGTTGACCAGAACCTCGGAGCCGTTCGTCAACCGCAGCTTGGAGCCGTAGACACCCGCAAGGCTGGGGCCGCGAGCCGCCGCATCGCCGCTATGGCAGGCATTGCATCCCATGCTGGCGAAGAGGCGCTCCCCGTTCTGCGCCAGCGACATGCCGCTGGTTGAACTCTCCGTCCACTTCTTGTAATCGTCCGGGGTCAGCACCGTGACCTCTCCGATCATACCGGAGTGCTTGGTCCCGCAGTACTGTGTGCAGAAGATGTGGTAGGTTCCCGGAGTCGTCGCCTCAAACCATACCGTCGTATAGCGGCCGGGGATGACCTCGCGCTTCACCCGGAAATCCGGGATGGAAAAGCTGTGGAAGACGTCCTGCGAGATCATCGTCAGCTGAATGGGAACGCCCATCGGGACATGCAGGTTGTTGATCTCGTGCTGGCCGCCAGGATGCTCGGCCTTCCACATCCACTGCTTGCCCACCACGTAGATATTCATGGCATTGGTGGGGGGATTATAGATTCGGAAGTAAAGCAGGGCGCCCCACACGAAGCAGACCAGGAACAGCGCCAGAGGGATGATGGTCCAGGTCGCCTCAAGCAGCGTGGAACCTTCCACCTGCGTCGCAACCGGGCTGCGGTCCTTGCGATACCGGATGGAGAAGCCAAAGACAAGCGCGCCCACCAGCACCAGGCCCACACAGGTGATCAGCAGCAGAAAGAAGTAGAGCGCGTCGGTGTAAGGCGCAATCGTCGACGCCTCGCGCGGAAAAAGCGCCGAGTTCGTGAGCCACTTAATCAGAAACTGCCAGAGTACGGGACTGATATGCATCGTTACCCTTTATCCATTCTCTTTCTTCGTCAAATCGTTCTCGCGCGCAAGCTTTATGTCCCTGCGGAACATCACAAACATGAAGCCGCCCAGGCCAGCCATGGTCACCAGGCCACCCAGCTGAACCACTCGCGCAACAATCAACGAATGCTTGTTGGTCTGGGGATCATAGTGATAGCAGTAGGTCAGGATGTTGGCGACAGGAGATCCAATCTTGTTTCCCGAAGCCTCGACGAGACCCAGCAGGATGTCCTTGGGCGAATACTCCACGCCAAGGTAGTACTGAGCCAGCTTGCCGTCAGTGGTCACCACCTGGATCGAGCTGGCATGCGCAAACTGCGACAGCTTGCCGTCTGGGCCGGGAACCCGCACATAGCCAAACCCCGTCGCGTCCGTCAGGCGGTCAATCGAAGCCTTCTGCCCGGTGAGAAAGTGCCATCCATTGGCCGTCTCCGGGCGCCCATATCGCTTGACGTAGTAGGCCTTCTTCTTCGCGGCCAGCTCCGGCGTTTCACTGGGGTCGATCGAGACCACGATCACATCGAAGTCCTTGCCCGGGGTCAGTTTCACCATCTCAAGCGCGCCCGCGAGGCCATCCAGCTCCTCCGAACACAACATCGGACAGTTGTAGTAGACCAGGGTCAGGATGGCCGGATGCTTCCCGAAGTAGTCGCCCAGCCGAACCGTCTTTCCGGTATCGTCCACAAACTGTGCATCCAGCGGAAGCTGCTGGTTGAGCTTCTGGGTAATGCCTACGTGCTCGAGCACCTTTGGAAGCTCATCCCCGGCGTTCGGGCCAGCCTGCTTGTCTCCATACCCGGAGACCTGGGCAGCCAGAGGCGTGCACAGCAGCGCGCCGCCAAGCACGGCTAACGCCGTCGCCCGCCACGATCCCCGCATTGTGCCCTGTTTCCTCATGTCTGCCTCCCGGGATGCTCCCCGTTCCTCGTCCCTTCCCTCTATCTTAGGCCGCATCCAGGCGGCTTCGATACCGTTCTCTCCGATTACCGGACGGCCGCTGACTCTCCGTGCGCCGCCTCTTCCGCCCGGCCGAAGTCCATCTTCTGTTTGCGCGCTTCCATCTCGTCCAGCTCAAAGCCGGTGCGGGCAAATCCGTCCGTCAGGGGAGCCTGGATGTGTGGATCCGCGTCGCCGAACATCTTCGGCTCCTCGGCCGCGGGCTTCGCATGAACCGGAAGTCCGCGCTGCGCGATCAGCTGCATCGCGCGCTCAATCGGGATGCGGATGCCGGGTTGGCCGGGGGTGCTGCTGTAGTGCTCGAGCAGCAGGTCCTCACGCGCGTGCAGGTCAGCCGTCCCCTGCATATCGTCATCGGCGTTGACACGGGGCTCCGGGAACGCAGATGTCAGCTGCTGCAGCTCATGCTGCTCCAGCTGCGGATTGCTCGTTAGTCCCTTCACGCCACCTGCCTCGGCCTGGTGCCACTTGTTCGCAGGGCCGTCCGACTTGTTCATGGCGCTGTTGATCACCTTGCCCATCAGGAAGCAGAAGATGAAGAATACAAAGACCGATCCAGCCAGGCCGGCGAGAAAGACCACCACGCCATTGACGTTGACGTCGGTCGTCTCATAACCCGGATCCTCCGGGGTTAGGCCGTGCACGTGGTGCTTGTTCGCCTTGTTCAGATCGTGATCGTTAGTGGGCATGTTCGGGCTCCAGCAATTCTTCCAGGTGCGGGTCGCTGACGTTCATCAGCGGCCGCTTCATCAACTCGGTAAGGTAGTACGCTCCCCAGATCGAAAGAACGGCAACGGGAACCGTGATGTAAGCGAGGATCCCGTAGTTCCCCGCCAGGTGCAGGTTTCCGGCAGCGTCCTGGAAGTTCGGCTCGATCAGCCAGAACATATCGAGCGAGCGGGCAAAGATCATCCAGCTGCACAGCCAGATCATCTTCGTCTTGTTTCGCTTCAGGTCGCGCGAGAGCAGCAGGGTGAACGGAATCAGCCAGTGGCAGATAAAGTCCAGCGAGCAGATGACCCACCAGCCGCCCTGAATGCGCGCCAGGTACCAGGGAATTTCGTCCGGAACGTTGCCCGACCAGATGATCAGGAACTCCGCGAAGCAGAGATAGATGTTCAGCATGACGAAGGCGAAGGCGAACTTGCCCAGGTCGTGCTGCTCAGTCACACGCAGCAGCGACTTCATCGGCTCAAACCGCGAGAGCAGGATGACCGAGAGGATTCCGAGCGCGAGGACCTGGTAACCCTGGCCAACCAGGAACTGCAATCCGTAGATCGAAGAGTACCAGGTGACGTCCAATGATTTGATCAGGACGATCGAGATATCCGTCAGCAGCACGACGTAGATGAAGATGCCGATACCGGAGAGATTCTCAAACTTGATACGCCAGAAGTCGAAGCTCGACTGCGAGCCGGCGTGCGGGTCGGCATCGCGCTGCAGCGACCAGCGGTTGAGGAAAACCATAAAGAGCAGCAGGACACCGAAGACGATGGCCATCTGCACCGTCGCCGAGACCGGGCTGAGCATGGCATGCTTGGCGTTGGCCGTCAGCATCTGCTCCTTGGTCATCAGGCCCTTGGCGAAGGCCGCCGCGGTTGCCTTGGCGTTGGGATAGGCCGCCCACTGGTAAAGGTGCTTCATGAAGAACAGGATGGGGACGACCATCAGAGCCACCAGCCACAGGGTCCGGGTCATCGCCTCGAGAGGCCGGCGCAGAACCAGGCCCCACTTGCCGCCCGAGACATACTGCAGCATCAGCATCGCCAGACCGCCGCCGGCAAAGCCGAAGGAGACCATGAATCCCATCAGGTAGGCCCGCAGGATATGGCCCGGGCCGCCCTTGACCATGAGGAAGAGCAGCGAAATCAGCGCGGCGGCTACGCCGACGATCAAAAGCCGGGTCCGCCAGGCCTTGATGGCCTCCTCGGGCGCGGCAAGCGAGGAAGGAAGCACGCGCGGCCCGTGGTGTCCCGCGTCTCCGTGATGTTCGTGTCCGGAATGTTCGTATCCAGCTGACATGCGTTTTCAGGCCTTCATTCGGAAGCTTCCGAGGTTATTTCTTGGGTGCTGCTCCAGGGTTTGCCGCAGGCTGCTTCGCCGCGGGATTTGTGGCCGGCTTGGTAGAGTCGCTGCCCGGCGCAGGCAACGCAAGGGGTTCATTGTCCGGAGTTCCTGTCACCGCAGTCGCGGGAACATGCCACTCCTGGATGAACGCCGCCGACAATCCCTCATGCTCTGCGACTTCGGTAAGAGGTTCGACATGCGCTCCGGCCGGAACGTCTGCCTGCGTCGCGTGCTGGCTCAGCTGCAGGGCGCGGATATAAGCCGCGATCGCCCAGCGATCCTCCGGCGTCACCTGTGCGGCGTACTCCGGCATCGCGCCGTACCCATAGGTCATCACGTGAAAGAAGTGGCCGAGGGGAGCATTCTCCAGCCGGGCAATGTGGAAGTCGCCCGCCTTGGCGTAGCCGCGCTGCACGATCATGCCTTCGCCGTTTCCGACTCGCGAGTGGCACGGGGTGCAGTAGATGTTATAGCGCTCCTGCCCGCGCTTGAGGACCTCCGTGGTGACCGGGAAGGGAAGTCCGTCGCCTTCCTTGC
Source organism: Edaphobacter sp. 12200R-103 (assembly GCF_010093025.1). Lineage (GTDB taxonomy): Bacteria > Acidobacteriota > Terriglobia > Terriglobales > Acidobacteriaceae > Edaphobacter. The sequence goes on from NZ_CP048114.1 coordinate 3,262,377, forward strand.
CATCGACCAGGCCGGTGTAGAAGTAGGTGTCCTGGCGCAGCTGTTCACGGGCTACCGTGTTTTCCACCTGCGGACGCACCGACCGGCCGTCCGTATAGAGCGTGGTGCCGCGCTGCGGAAAGAACTTCGGCTGATCGTGCATGTCCTGGCGGCAGCCGGCCAGAACCATCATGACCGCCATCGAGCCGAACGCCGCCGTAAATCGCGTGAGCTTCTGCACTCTACTCCCTGTTTCCTGTTTCCTGTTTCCTGCGGTCTGCATTAGTGATCCACCTCCACCACGGAGACCGCGTGAAACTTCTCGAGAAAGGCCCGGGTCTCAGCCGGCGAAAACTGCGGATCGTTCGCCTCCAGGCACAGGAAGAACTTGTCGGTCGTCGCCCCGTTCCGGAAGTTCGGTGCATTGAACAGCGGGTGATAAAGCTGGGGCAGGCCGTTGAGCGCCAGCATTCCGAATCCGGCCGAGAGACCGGAGAACAGAATCGTCCACTCGTAGGCCGGAATGATGAACGCCGGCCAGGAGAACAGCGGGCGGCCCGCGATGTTCAGCGGATAGGCCCAGACCGCGATCCAGGTCTCCATCAGGAACGCCGTGGTCACACCCATCAGACCGCCCAGCAGGCACACCAGCGGGACGCGGTTCTTATGGAAGTGCAGGGCCTCGGCAGCCTCTTCCACCGGATAGGGCGTGTAGCACTCCATGCGGCGGTATCCTGCGCGGCGCGCCTCTTCGGTCGCATACACCAGTTCGCCGGGAGTGTTGAACTCCGCCAGCAGGCCGTAGATTCCTTCTCTGCGCGGCATTACGTCGTCTCCTCAATGACCGTCTCGGCATCAGGTCCGCGGCGGGTAATCTTGGTCTGCGGAAGCATCATCCGGATCTCAGACATCGGGATCATCGGAGCGAAGCGGGCGAACAGCAGGAACAGCACCGTGAACAGTCCCCAGGTTCCGATGAAGAGCATGTAGTCCCACTTGGTCGCAACGTAGGTTCCCCAGCTCGAAGGAAGGTAGTCGCGATAGAGCGAGGTCACGACGATGACGAAGCGCTCGAACCACATACCGATGTTGACGATGAACGAGAGAACGAACAGGAACCCGACGTTCACCCGCAGCTTGCGCGACCAGAGCGTGGTCAGCGGAATCGCGATGTTGGTCAGGATCAGCATCCAGTACGCCCACCCCATCGGACCGAACATGCGGTTCCACATCATGAAGAACTCCCAGTGGCTGGCCGAGTACCAGCTCATGAAGACCTCCATGCCGTAGCCGTAACCCACGATCGAGCCGGTCGCCAGCATGACCTTCGCCATGTTGTCGAGGTGGCGCAGGGTGACCAGGTCTTCCATGTGGTACCACTTGCGGATCGGGATCGCCAGCGTGAGCACCATCGCAAAGCCCGAGTACACGGCGCCGGCGACGAAGTAGGGCGGGAAGATCGTTGTGTGCCATCCAGCCAGGGCCGCCACCGCGAAGTCGAAGCTGATGACGGTGTGCACCGAGAGCACCAGGGGGGTCGAAAGGCCGGCCAGCAGCAGCGAGGCCGTCTCGTACCGGATCCAGTGGCGGGTCGAACCGCGCCAGCCGAGCGAGAGGATGCCGTAGAAGTAGCGGGCCAGCGGCAGCGTCGCGCGGTCGCGCAGCGTGCCGAAGTCCGGGATCATACCGATGTACCAGAAGACCACCGAGATCGTAGCGTAGGTCGAGACCGCGAAGACGTCCCAGGCCAGCGGCGAACGCCACTGCGGCCAGACGTTCATCGTGTTCGGATACGGGAAGAGCCAGTATCCCAGCCACGGACGCCCGACGTGGATCAGCGGGAACATGCCGGCGCAGACCACGGCGAAGATCGTCATTGCCTCGGCGAACCGGTTGATCGAGTTACGCCAGGTCTGCTTGAAGAGCAGCAGAATCGCCGAGATCAGGGTTCCGGCGTGACCGATACCGATCCACCAGACGAAGTTGATGATCGCGAAGCCCCAGGCGCCGGGCATGGTGACGCCCCAGATGCCGACACCCTTCAGGAACAGCCAGGTGACGGAGATCACGACCAGGGTAGCGATACCGCCCGCCACCACCAGGCCGAAGAACCACCCCAGCGGAGTGTTCGACGTCAGCACCACGCCGGCGATCTTCTGGGTCACCGACTTGAACGTATGGCCCGGGGCGATGACCGCGTACTCGCCGGTCCGCGGATCGATCATCGGGTCGTTAATGGGTTGTTTCGTCGCCATTTATGCCAGCTCCGGGTTCGGGTTGATGACGCCAGCCGTATAGGTTGTGCGTGGACGGTAGTTCAGGTCGCCGAGAACCGCGTAGTCGCGTTCAGTGGCCTTGCGCTGATAGACCTTGCTGGTCTTGTCGTTGATATTGCCGAAGACGATGGCGTCGGTCGGGCAGGCCTGCTGGCACGCCGTCACGATCTCGCCATCGCGGATCGCGCGGTTCTCCTTATCGGCCGTGATCTTGGCCGACATGATGCGCTGCACGCAGTAGCTGCACTTCTCCATCACGCCGCGCGAACGGACCGAGACGTCCGGGTTGCGCATGAACTTCAGGCTCTCCGTCTCGTAATCCGAGTACAGCAGGAAGTTGAAGCGGCGGACCTTGTACGGACAGTTGTTCGAGCAGTAGCGGGTTCCCACGCAGCGGTTGTAGACCATCGTGTTGAGGCCTTCCGGAGTGTGAACCGTGGCGCCGACCGGGCAGACCTGCTCGCAGCCCGCGTTCTCGCAGTGCTGGCAGAGCATCGGCTGGAAGTGTGCCCTGGGCGCATGCAGATCGCCCTCGAAGTAGGTATCGATACGCAGCCACTGCATATTGCGGCCGACCTTCACCTGCTCGCGGCCTACGACCGGGATATTGTTCTCGGCATAGCAGCTGACGATGCAGGCGTTGCAGCCGACGCAGCTGTTCAGATCGATCGACATGCCCCAGGCGTTCTGGATCTTGTGCGAGGACGGATCAATGCGGTCGTACTTCCAGTCCCCCGGGAACATGCTGATGTCGAGTTCCTTCTTGGACTTCCAGCCGACATCGCCGTGTTTCGGATCTTCTCCCTGCGGGCCGTATCCAACCTTATTAACAAGCGTCCCGCTGGCGCCTTCCTCGGCGAACTTGGGATTCTTCTCCGCCTCCTCGACCGTGGCGTAGCGGATGATGGACCGCTCCATCGCCTCATGTCCGGCCAGGGAGTAGGTACCCTGCGTGTCGTACACCGGCCGCTCAAGGTCGTGCTGCGCAAACGATCCGCGATGCTCGACGTTGTGGACCTTGGTCACGCACAGGTCGTAGAAGCTGCCGTCGACCTTCTTCGCGGTCGCGCCCGAGGTCGAGAGCAGGGCCGTCGTTGTGCGGAGCTTGTAGGCATTGAAGCCGACGCCCGAACCTGCGCGTCCAGCCTCCACCCCGCGGCCAAAACCCAGATGAACCGTGATCAGCTCGTCGGGATGACCGGGGACCATCAGGATGGGAGCCGTGACTTTGCGGCCAGCAAGCTCCAGCTCAATGAGGTCGGTCTCCTCCGCCTTGAGATCGGCCATCGTCTTCATGCTGACCAGCGCGGCGTTGTCCCAGCTCAGGTTGGTTACCTGCTTGGGAAGCTCCTGCAGCCAGCCCACGTTGGCATAGCGGCCGTCGTAAAGCGAGGGGTCGGGACGGAACGCGATCTCGTACCCGGAGGTCGAAGCCGTCGAAGCCGGGAACGCCGTCACCCGCGCCGGAACTCCCGCCTTCGGCGTGAAGGCAGTGTCCGCCACCCAGCCGTCGTGCAGGGCCCTGCGCCAGCCGGTGGCGAAGTCTCCCTTGATGTAGTTCTTCGCATTTGCCTGCACCGCGTCGTAGGCCGAGGCCTGCGGATTGGCAAGCAGAGTCTGCAGAACGTCATGTGCGCTTTTGCCACCGTACATCGGGTCGATCATCGGCTGGATGATCGTCAGCGTACCGTCGTAGGCGCGCGCATCCGACCAGCTCTCGAGGTAGTGCGCTTCATTGATGTGCCAGGTCGAGATCGCGCCGGTCTCATCCACATGCGACCCCAGATGAACTGTCGTCTGGACCTTCGCCAGGGCGCTGGGGAAATCGAGATCCGCCGGAGCCGAGTAGATCGGGTTGGCCCCGAGCATGATCAGCCACTTGACCTTGCCGGCGTTCATGTCAGCCACCAGCGACTTCAGGTCGGCCAGCTGCTCGGTCGGCATCGGGTTGACCGTCTCGGTGTAGACCACCGTCTTGCCCACTGCCCCGATCAGGGTGTTGATCGCGTAGCAGGCGGCGTGGACCGACGCCGGAGCCTGTTCGCCCGGGATCACCACGGCCCTGCCGTTGTTCTTCTTCAGATCGTTCAGAAGGGCAGTAAAGAACTTCTGCTGATCGGCGTTCAGCGCCTGCGGTGCCGTTCCGTAGACCAGCGCGTCCGCAAACTGCGCGATCTGGCTGGGCTTGAGCGCCAGCCGGTGCTCGGCCTTGAAGCCCGTAACCGTCGGCATCGACTCAACGACGTACAGACGGTTGGTCGTCTTGCCCTCTTCCCATCGATGCCGCTCGGCATAAGCCGCCGCCAGGGGAAGGAAGCCGGGGTGCGCGATGCCGCCAAGGAAGTCTGCATCGAGCGAGAGGATGACGTCCGCGTTCTCCAGCTTGTACTGGGCATCGGCGTAGCTGCCGAAGGCTGCCTTCGAAGCCGCGCGCGAGGAGTCCTGATTCACCGGCTCCCACTGCACCAGCTTGGCCTGCGGATACTTGGCCTGCAGATCTTTCCACTGACCTGCCAGCGTCGGTGAAGTGATCGTCCGGCTCAGGAAGTAGATCCCCTGTCCGCCGGCGCTTACATTCGCCGCCTTCTGCAGCTCGACCTGGAAGTCGCCCCAGCTCGAGGTCTGGCCACGCAGACGAACATGCTGCGAGCGGTCGGGATCGTAGAGGTCAAGCAGGGTGCCCTGCGTCATCGCGTCCGAGCGGCCCTTCGACATCGGGTGCTCAGGATTGCCGTCCACCTTGATCGGACGGAAAGCATCGGACTTGATCAGGACCGGAATCGCTCCGGTGGGGAACGGGTGCGCCGTCGCAAAGTACATCGGCTTGCCCAGAACCAGGTCCTCGGGCTGCTTGACGTAGGGGTAGATCGGCTCATCGGGCTGCTTGGTGCAGCCGGCCAGTCCAGCCAGGGCGAACGATGCGCCCATCACCTTCAGGAAGCCGCGACGCGAGACCGGATCGACCCACTCGCCGGCTCCTGCCTGACGGGGAAACTCCTCCTGCATCAGCTGCTGAAACGAAGGCGTCTCGGCCAGCTCGTCGAGGTTCTTCCAGAAACGCCGTCCCGTCTTGCCATCAAGTTTCGCCCGGACCTCGGAGAGCGTCATCTTCTCTGCCGCCGCAGGCGCTGCCGGAGCGATGCTGGTAACTACCTGTGCTCCGTTGTCGGTCTGTGACCTGGTATCAGCCATAGTCTCTTCTGTTCCAATCCCTGTCGTCTTCATCGGTGGCACGTCTCGCAGCTGGAAAGCTCATTGGCCGAGCGGATGTGGTACTGCGCCATCAGGTATTTGCCCAGATCATCCTGCCGGGTGAACTTCTGATAGCTGGCCGGCATCACGATTCCCGAAGGAACGTCGCTTACCGTCTGTCCCTCGCCCGTAGCCGCGTGCGGCTGCATCTGGGTTCCGCTCTGTCCGTATCCCGCAGAGGAGTTCCTTTCAGAAGGAACCGCGGTTGGGTTCTGCATCATCGCCAGCTCCGGCGAAGCCTTGGTCGGGTCGTCGGTGGTGCAGGTCACCGCTCCGGCGGTCGGTCCCCCCTGGCCGGTCGAAGCGCACCAGACCGGCTTCGAGCTCGAAGGCCCGGCCCACGCCATGTTGTAGATCTCCGAGGTCGGTCGCAGGTTCACGGCTGGATTGCGGTGGCAGTTCAGGCACCACTCCATCTGCAGCGTGTTCTCCTGGTACATCAAAGGCATCTCATCCACACGGCCATGACAACTGGCGCAGCCGATGCCCTTGTTCACGTGAATGTCGTGATTGAAGTAAACGTAGTCCGGAAGGTCGTGGACCCGGATCCACTGGATCGAAGCTCCCGTCGCCCAGCTCTCGCGCACCGGCTCGAGATAGTCGGCGTTGGTCCAGATCTGCGAGTGGCAGTTGATACAGGTCTTCGTGGGAGGAATTCCGGCGTAGGCCGCCTTCTCCACCTGCGTATGGCAGTACTGGCACTGCAGTCCCAGGCCCTCCACGTGATGCTTATGGCTGAACGGGATCGGCTGATCGGGTCGCTGACCCTGCCGGGTGACCCACGGGGATCGCTGCAACTCGTTCAGGGCAACGCCGAGCGCGATGACAATCAGCCCCGTGAGGGCCAGGCTCATACGAGCCAGCGCGTTCGAACTGCGGTCAAAAACTTGCGCCATGAGTGCTTTCCTGCTTCCTCTCCACTTCGCCTGTCCTCAGGCCAAGAAGGGGTTCAAGGGGTTTGATTTCTTGGCTGCCTGCGCCGACCAGTCCATGCATCGGCTTGCGACCTCCGCTCTTGCGAGCCTCAGTCAGAAACTTTCTTCTCTCAGAAATTCTGAGTATAGCAGTGGAAAAAGCCATCCCCAACCATCATGGCCGATACTCGAAAACGAAATTTCGGCGGGAAGGCGATTATCGAAACTCACCAAAACGCCAGCTTTCATGCGGGTGCACAACATCTCGTGCACTCATGAGTTGAGGGGGCTTACTACCACAATATCTACCCTGCCCCAAAGGTATCGCTCTTGTAAATCCGTACCTTTTCAGTCCGAATTACAATTCATCGACCGTTGTTTCCCGCATTGATATATCGGATCACGATCCATTGCCGGCGACCTCTCTCCGGCCGGAAAACAGTGGTCAGTTCTCAGTGCTCAGTAGTCAGTTCTCAGTAGTCAGTGCTCAGTGCTCAGTGCTCAGTGCTCAGTGCTCATAAGAAGTGTCATTCCGAGCGAAGCGGCGCAGCCGCGAAGTCGAGGAACCCCCGCTTTTCTTCAGCCCAGCCACAAATGCCCCCGGCAGACAGACACCACCGCACCAGGCATCGCAAAATGCGGGGGTTTCTCCACTCCGCAGGACGATAAAACCGTCCCGCTCCGGTCGAAATGACACATCGCGCTGGATCAGGACACACCACGGTGGTTGGACGTGGTGGCTGGAGTGAAACAGAAAAACCTCACCCGGCCATCTACTCCCGCCCCGGTCGCCCTGCCCCTACCCCTGGTCCCTGGCCCCTTCACCCTGATACGGTCTTCTTCATGGCTCGACCCATTCGCCGTCCACGCGCGCCCCGGTACGACTCCGCCGCTGCCATCGCCCAGCTCTCAGCCGCCGACCCGAAGCTCGGCCGCCTGATCGAACGCGCCGGCCCCTTCACTCTTCGGCTCTCCAGCGCACAGTCGCCGTTCGAGGCTCTGGTCGAATCCATCATCTACCAGCAGCTGCACGGCAAGGCCGCGGCCACCATCCATCAGCGCATGCTCGAAAGCTTTCACGAGATCTGCGGCGTCGGCGCGCATCCCTCGGCCCAGCACCTGCTCGACTGCCCCAACGAGCAGCTTCGCGCAGCCGGCCTTTCGAAGAACAAGATGCTCGCCCTCCGCGACCTCGCCGCGAAGACACTCGACGGTACCGTCCCTACGCTGGCGCGCATCCGCCGCATGTCCGACGAAGACATCATCGAACACCTGACGCAGGTGCGCGGCATCGGCCGCTGGACGGTCGAGATGCTGCTGATCTTTCGCCTGGGCCGCGCTGACGTCCTTCCCGTCTCCGACTACGGCGTGCGCAAGGGCTTCGCCCTCACCTTCCAGGGGCTCAGCCCGAACAAAAAGGTCGAGCCATCAGACCTTCCCGACGCGGAGACCATGCGCCGACGCGCCCGCAAGTGGGCCCCCTGGCGCTCCATCGCAAGCTGGTACATGTGGCGGGCCTGCGACCTTGCCAGCGGAAAGCAGGCCCAGACCCTGGGAGCCTGAGCAGGGAAAGCGGCGTTGCGCTCAATAGCATCGTCATGCCGAGCGCAGCGATGCTTCGGGTCAGAATGACGAGCAGAAGAGGATGCACCGACCACGCTCCAGATAAAAGAAGCGACCTCACGGCCTGTAGGACGGAGGACGCAGATTGTCCGGCTCCCACGCCCAGTCCGGAACCGGCAGTCCATTCGGCCGTGGCGAAGCTCCCGGCGGAGTCGTAATGTCGCCCTTGTCCTGTTTCAGGCTGGCATAAGCCTCGACCACGTTCGGAGGAAACGAAGGGATCTGCGATTCAAGGTCGTCCATCAGTTCCTTGACGAGGTCGGGATGAAACTTCGCCACGTCATAGCTCTCCGCCGGATCGCGCGCCAGGTTATACAGCTCCGGATGCTGCAACCACGCGCTGCCCCGCGCCCCGGTGGTCCTGTCGTTGATGTAGATCTCGCCCTTGATGCCCTGTGCGACCCGCAGCTTCCACTCGTCCCTGCGGATGCAGTGCACATCCAGTCCGTGGCCTCCCATGGCGCTGAAGTAGAGCAGCGGTTTGCGCTTCACCGGACCCGCGCCGCCCAGCAGCACCTTTGAGAAGTCGCCGCCATCCAGCGGCTTCTCCGGCGATTTCAGGCCGCACAGCGAAACCATCGTAGGCAGCACGTCCAGGTTGGAGCACCACGTATCGACCACCTTGTTCGCGGCGATCGTTCCCGGCCACATCGCCAGGAACGGCACCCGGAAGCCGCCTTCGAACGTCGATGCCTTGCGCCCGCGCAGCAACCCGGGACTCCCCAGGTACCAGGGGCCGTGATCGCTGGTGAAGCAGATCAGCGTGTCTCCGGTCAGCCCCTTGCGTTCGATGGCGCGCACCACCTCGCCTACGCTCCAGTCGATCTCGGCAACCGCATCGCCGAAGTCGCCGAACCCTGTCTTGCCACGGAAGCGCTCCGAAGCACGCGCCGGATCGTGCGGATACGAGAACGCCATGTACAGAAAGAAGGGATTGCCGGCGCTCTGCTCGTCGATGAACTTCACCGCCTCTTCGGTGTAACGCGGCGTCAGCAGATCGCGGTCCGTGTTCTTTTCGAGAATGGCCGTGTCGCGAAACAGCGGCAGCGGATTCATGTCGTCACTGTAAGGAACTCCATAAAACGAATCGAAGCCACGGCTGGTCGGCAGAAACTGCGGCGCCTGTCCCAGGTGCCATTTGCCGATCGCCTTGGTCTTGTATCCCGCGCCGTGAAACAGCTCGGAGAGAAACGTCTCCTCAAGCGAAGTTCCTTCCGTCGGAGCATTGGGAGAAAACGCTCCTGTCGTATTGCTGCGCAGACCATATCGCCCCGTCATCACCGCCGCGCGCGAGGCCGAGCAGATGGGATGTCCCGCATTGAAGTGCGTAAAGCGCAGCCCATGTGCAGCCATGCGATCGAGATTCGGCGTCGGCAGCTGCGAGCCGTAGCAGCCAGGATCTCCGTAGCCCAGGTCGTCGCAGATCATGAAGATCACATTCGGACGCCGGCCCATCCCCGGCTTCAATGCGCCGGCTACCGCGCTCTCACCCTTCGAAAACGCGAACGAAGGCGCCGAAGCACCTGCAGCAACCCCTGTGGACACAAGGGAAATAAACTTTCGCCGATCCATCATCTCTCCCGAGATCGTTTCCAAAAATAACTATGCGTAAGACTACTCTTCTATCGAGATAGCCCGTAGCGCAGTCGAGCCCTAAAAAGAAGTGCCATCGCCGGGCGGAGCAGACATAGCAGGCTCTCCACAAGAGGTGTCATCCTGAGCGAAGCGCGTCAGCGCGTAGTCGAAGGATCCGCTTCAGGATGACACTTTTCGATCAGCCTGCGTTGGATCCGTTCACGACGACAAATCTTTGTACGCGTTTTCGTTAGTGGCGGATTTTTCGTCAAGCTGATGGGGGGGTCTTCGAATCAGGATGGGGTGTCATCCTGAGCGGAGCATCTCGCGGCCGTATCGCGAGACGCGCAGTCGAAGGATCTGCGGTTCGCTCGCCTCGGCACTTCCGTCCGCTCCTTCTCCACAAGCGTTCCCAAAATACGATCGGCATCCGAGTGTCACCCTGTTAAAAATCTTCGGCAATTCATCCCTTCTTCCTCACCAACCCCCGCGCCTGCAATAGCCTCTAAGTGAGGACATGACAGAGTCGAACACGAACGCATCCGCGCCTGGCGCCCCCGTTTCTTCCGAGCACCAGCGCTTCGTCTGTATCCACGGCCACTTCTACCAGCCGCCGCGTGAAAACCCGTGGCTCGAGACCGTGGAGATCCAGGACTCCGCCGCGCCCTACCATGACTGGAACGACCGCATCACTGCCGAGTGCTACGCCCCCAACGGCGCCTCGCGCATCACCGATACGGAGAACAAGATCGTCCGCATCATGAACAACTACTCGTGGATCAGCTTCAACTTCGGGCCTACCCTGTTGAGCTGGCTCAACGACTTTGCTCCGCGCACCTATCGCATGATTCTCGATGCCGATCGCACCAGTGCGGAGCGCAACAAGGGCCACGGCTCGGCCATCGCGCAGGTCTACAACCACATCATCATGCCGCTCGCGAATGAGCGCGACGCCCGCACCCAGATCCGCTGGGGCATCTACGACTTCGAGTTTCGCTTTGGACGCAAGCCGGAAGGCATGTGGCTGGCCGAAACCGCCGTCAGCCATCAGGTGCTCGACCTGATGGCGCAGGAGGGCATCAAGTTCACTATCCTCGCGCCGCACCAGTGTGCGCGTGTGCGCAGCCTTGCGCATCAGGAGGCCAGTGACCACGCCGAAGCCGAACAGGAGCAGCCGTGGACCGAAACGCCGGACGCCTCCGTCGACACGCGCCACGCCTATCGCGTTCGGCTCAACGAAGGCCGCTTCATCGACGTCTTCTTCTACAACGGGCCCAACTCCCGCGCCATCGCCTTTGAAGGGCTTCTGAACAGCGGCGTCGACTTCGCCCGCAGGATGCTGACCGGCTTCGGAGACGAAACTCTCGTCAGCCCGGATGAAGTCGCCCTGCTGTCGCACGTCGCCACCGACGGCGAGAGCTACGGTCATCACCACAGGCACGGCGAGATGGCGCTCTCCTACGCCATTCACTGGCTCAACGGCGAAGAGCACACGCCGCTGATCAACTACGCCGACTATCTTGCCCGGTACGCCCCCCAATGGGAGGCGGAGGTCGTCGACGATACCTCCTGGAGCTGCGCTCACGGCGTGGAGCGCTGGCGATCGAACTGCGGGTGCAACAGCGGAGGCCGTCCCAACTGGAGCCAGCTGTGGCGCGCTCCTCTGCGTGAGGCTCTCGACCAGTTACGCGACGCTACCTGCCCCATGGCCGAAAAGATGGGCGCATCCTTGTTCAAGGATCTCTGGGCCGCGCGCGACGCCTATGTTCGCGTCATCCTCAACCGTTCGCGCTCGAACACCGATGCCTTCTTTGCCGAGTTTGCCACCCATGAGCTGTCGCAGGAAGAACGCACCCGCGCACTCGAGCTGATGGAGCTGGAACGCCACACGCAGCTGATGTACACCAGCTGCGGCTGGTTCTTCGATGAGATCTCCGGAATCGAGACCGTACAGGTGATCGCCTACGCCGCCCGCGTTCTGCAGCTCGCGGCATGCCTCTTCGGCGACCCCGGCGTCGCGCTCGAGCAACGTTTTCTCGAGACCCTGGCCAGCGCGCCCAGCAACGTCCCCGAGATCGGCAACGGCGCCGAGGTCTACCGCCGATACGTTACCGGTATGAAGATCGGGCTTGAGCAGGTTGGCGCGCACTACGCCATCAGCTCCATCTTCCGCTCCTATCCGGAACAGGGCGAGATCTTCTGCTACAACGTCCGCCGCCAGCGCCATGAGGTCTTCAGCTCCGGCCGCGGACGCGTCGCCCTGGGCGCCGCATGGATCGACTCCCGCATCACCGAGGAGACCGAGGAGATCTGCTTCGCCGTCCTTCATCTCGGCGACCAGAACCTCTCCGCCGCGGTCAAGCGCTATAACTCCTCGGACCCCCGGCAGGTCGAAGCCTTCGAGAGCTTCTCCAGGCAGATTGCCGAAGCCATGCGCCGCGCCAACCTGCCCGAGGTCATCCGCCTCATCGATCATCTCTTCGGCGGCATGAACTACTCCCTGCTCTCGCTCTTCGCCGACGAGCAGCACCGCATCCTTGAGTCGATCCTCACCCAGACCGTGGCTGAGATGGAAAACTCCCTCAGCAAGATCTACCAGGACCACACCTCGCTGCTGGACTTCCTTACCGAGTGCGGCATGGCACCGCCGCCTGCGCTCGAGGTCGTTGCCAACTACGCCATCGGCGGTATGCTGCGCCGCGCTATTGAGGCCGACAAGTTCGAGGCCGACCAAATCCTCTCGCTTGCGCAACGCGCCAGCGTCGAACACATCACCCTCAACACGCATGAGCTTGGCTATATCGCCGGGCAACGCATGAAACGCGCCATGGTACAGCTTGAGAGCGCTGCCGATGGCAAAGAGGCCGCCTCGCGAGCGCTGAGCGAAGCCCTCACCATGGCCGAGACCTTTCGCCACCTTCCCTTCGAGGTCAACTTCTGGCAGGCCCAGAACATCTGGAACGACCTGCTGCGCCGCACCGATCGCAACTACTGGACCGAGGAGTGGCGCAAGGACTTCCGACAGCTGGGCGAGACCATGGACATCCGGGTCGACCAGCTCGTCACCGAAGAGGGTGTCAGCGCCTTCTAGGTCGCGAAGCACCGTCCTGAAGGTGGGCGTCCGGAGTGCGATTTTCATCCGATGCCGCCTTCTGAGGCGCTCGCACATCCCTCTTGCCCGCCATGGCATCTCTTGGAGCAGCGGAAGACGTATGCGAGGAGAAGCCCCATGCTCGTTCCCGAGCCCGGTCAGATTGTTCACCTGGAAGACGTCGAAGGCCAGCTTGTCGTGCAGACCGTCAACAACGGCGCCCTGACAGTGGACCTCGCCTCCCGCTATGGGGAACCGCGCTTCTTCAAGGACATTCCGGTTGCCGACCTTCTACCGGGCGAAGACCTCTCCGCAGGTTAAGCTCAGCGCAAACTCGCAGCAGCCTGTCTGCGACCGGCGCGCAGAGCCTCTGCGTAGTTCAGGATGCGACCCGCCATCTCGGCCTTCGAGCTGAGAGGAAGCTCCGTCGTGCTCTCCGGAGTCAGAAACCATCCGGCGTTGCGGTCGGAGTCAAAGCCCGTATCCGTTCCCGAGACGTCGTTGACCACCAGTCCATCCACGCCCTTGCGGGTCAGCTTGGCGCGGCCATTGCCCAGCACATCCTCCGTCTCCGCCGCAAACCCGATCACCGTTGTCGCCTGCCGCCGCTGCCGCACAATCTCTTCAAGAATGTCGGCCGTCGGCTGCAGCTCAAGAACGCGAGGCCCACTGCGCTTCAGCTTCTGCGGCGCGGCCTCTGCCACCCGGTAGTCGCTCACCGCCGCGGCCATGACGACCATCGTCGCCTCGGCAAGATGGCCAAGCACGGCCTGGCGCATCTCTTCGGAGGTCGTTACGGGAATGATCTCGCAGTCCTGCGGCGGCGGCAGCGCCGTCGGGGCGCTGATCAGGATGACGCGCGCGCCACGACAGCGCGCCTCGGCCGCAAGCGCATAGCCCATCTTTCCGCTCGAGCGGTTTCCGATAAACCGCACCGGATCAATCGGCTCGCGTGTCCCGCCGGCGGTGATCAGGACCGTCTCGCCCTTCCAATCGGCGGATTTTTCCGGTCTCTCCCGTGCCAGGACCTCTGCGACCGCGGCGACGATGGCGCTCTCTTCCGCCAGTCTTCCACCGCCGACCATGCCGCAGGCGAGATAACCGCTATCCGGCTGGACGATGGTTACGCCCCGTTTTCGCAGAATCTCAAGATTGGCCTGCGTCGCCGGGTGCTGCCACATCTCCACATTCATCGCGGGAGCCACAATCGTCGGCGCGGTGGTGGCGAGGTACATCGTGGTCAGAAAATCGTCGGCGATGCCGTGGGCAAACTTCGCCAGGATGTCCGCCGTCGCCGGGACGACAATCAGCGCGGCGGTCGTCTGGGCCTCGTTGATGTGCTCGATGCCCGACATCTCGCCCCCGGAGGCCCCGGCGTCCTCGTTCCACAGGCTGGAGACGACCTTGTGCCCGGTGATGGCAGCAAAGGTGAGCGGCTGGACAAACCTCTCGGCAGCAGCCGTCATCGCCACGTGAGGATCAAAGCCGGCGTCCTGCAGGCGCCGCACCACCTCGACGGCCTTGTAGGCGGCGATTCCGCCTGCGACCCCAACCGTGACTTTGATCCGCTCGGCCATGCCAGACTCCTCCCTCTATATATACGCCCCCTCTATACATGCCTGCGGCGCAAAGGCTGCGAACCCGGACATGGCCACCCCGTCGAGGTTAAGGAAGGTCTGATTAGGCCCCGGAACATTCCCTCAGCGGCTAAAGCCGCATTGCAAGCAAATCACTTGCGGCACGGCTGAAGCCGTGCCCTTAACAAATATGGACGAATCAGAGCTTCCTTTAGCGGATCGCCGCCATGGCAGCGCGGAAGAGCGTCTCGAACTCCTCGGCCACACCCGGGGTCTTCTCGATGGCCGTTTCGATGGCCTTCTGGGCGACCGGACGCGGATATCCCAGGTTGACCAGCGCTGAGAGCACATCGTCTCCCACCGGGCCGTGATGCGGTCCGGTAGAGGCCGTCATGGGAACCGCCAGGTCGTCGAGCTTGTCCTTCAGCTCCAGCACGACGCGCTCCGCCGTCTTTTTGCCGATGCCGGGAATTTTGGTCAGGGTAGCGTGATCGCCTCCGCGGATCGCGCCGATCAGGCGGTCCGATGAGATTCCGCTGAGCACCGTAATGGCCAGCTTCGGCCCGATTCCGCTGATCGTCAGCAGGCGTTCGAAGAGATACTTCTCCTTCGTATCGGCGAAACCGAAGAGCGCGATCTGGTCCTCCCGCACATGCGTGTGGATGAACAGCTTCGCCTCGGCGCCCTCCGCGGGAAGCTCCGAGAAGGTCGAGACGGAGATGGCAACGTCATAGCCCACGCCATTGCAGTCGACGATGGCCTGGCTGGGAGATTTCGAGAGAAGACGTCCGCGCAGGTGAGCGATCATGCTGGGCTGATTGTAATTGCCTCAGGACGTATAGACCCGTTTTAGTGGGTGTCATCCTGAGCGGAGCGCGTCAGCGCGGAGTCGAAGGATCTGCGGTGCGGGATCCGTAGTGGGCCGCAAACAGACCGCAGATCCTTCGACTGCGCTTCCCGCGATAAGGCCGCGTGAAGCTTCGCTCAGGATGACACCTTCCTGGAGAAGCCCCCGCAGTGGGTACTCCGAATCGACTGCCATCGTGCATTTTCGGGCGACCTTGATCGGACTCCAGGTGTATGTCGATACACCTCAGGGGAATCTGTTAAGGCGCGGCAGAGAAAGATCAGAAGGTCACGACCACCTTCTGCGCAGCGGCGTGCGCGGGAAACTCGACGAGCAGCATGCCATCGGCGTAGCGCAGAGCATCCTGCGGAAGGGGCTGACCGTCGACTGTGACTTTGGATGGGGACTTCGGGAGCAGTAGCCGAAGGGCGGTGAGATCTTTGGCGGTGCGGCCTTCGATCGACGCAGTTGAGAAGGCGATCTGGTTGGCGCTGGCGGAAAGGTTCGTGATCTTTGCACTTGCAGCCAGAATGCGGGGCTTGTCCTGCGGAAAGAACTTCGGGTTGAGCAGCAGGGCGCGGTCGCCGGGTTTGATTGCGGGGTTCTCGACGATGGCGAGATGCGGATCGAAGAGGTTCACGAACGTGCCGTACAAGGGGTGGGGCGTGCTGCCGGACGCGTCGAGTCCGGCGGCAATGACGAACGGGCCGCGCTCCAGCACGAGCGATCCGGTTTCGTGCCACGGAAGGTGAATGGCGTCCGCAGCCTGATGGGTGAGCTGGCGAACCGTGTCCGCGCCGGTCTCGTCATGGGTGAGAGCGGCGGGAGACTTTGCCGCGTAGAGAACCACGCCGCGGCCGACATGATGCAGGCCCTGCGCAGCGGGCAAGAGGCCAAGCTGCCGGAAGAGATCTTCGCGCGGCGCCGCGAGGTGATACTGTCCGGAGTTCCACCAGTCGTGCGCACGGTTGTAGGGGTCCTTGTCGTCATCGACGACGACGAGCGCGCCTCCGGCCTTGACCCATGTGGCGATGGCCTGGTGAAAGCGCGGCGAGGGCGGCTTCTGGCCCTCATAGGTGAGCAGCAGAAGCCTGTAGTTCCTAAGGAAGGCGGCTGGATCCTTGCCCTCGTAGGTGCTCTCGATCTGCACCGGCTCGACGGGCATCCCGCGCATCAGCAGAGGAAGCGCGAGGCCGTAGAAGCTGCCGAGCGCGGGGTCGGACGGTTGCGGCTGTGCGCGCTGAAACATCATGGTGTCGCTGACCAGCACGCCCAATCCCTCGGTTCCGGCAGACTTCCAGTGCGTGTCGGGCTGGTTCATCTGGCCGAGGGCGTGGAAGACGGTCTGCAACTCCGTCTCGTATGCGGGCGAGATGGCGACGCGCTCCGGTTTCGGATTGGCTGCCGTGGGTTCGGTAGAGGGGCGCAGGCCCTTGGGACCGAAGATACGATCGGGCCAGGGCAGGATCTCGTAGCTGGAGACGTGGGGCTGCAGGAGCGAGGCGACCAGCGTGGACTCCCAGTTGCGCTTGTAGTCGGTCCAGGAATGGTTGGGGTTGTCCTCGATGGGATCGTTGAGGTACCAGATGCGCTTGCCGGAGGAGCGGGCGATGTTCTGCAGAGCGCCGTACTCCAGAAAAGCCGTCTCAAAGGTGCGTTCCTTCCGGACTCCCTGATAGATGTTGGGCTCACGTGCGGTACCGGTCCACACCTGCGCGATGTATCCGTCGGCGCCTACCTGCAGCAGGGACGATTCGGGCGAGACGATCTGCCACTGCGCGTAGTTGATGAGCGAGTGCGTGGCGACGTAGCAGGGAATGGATTTCCCGTGCTGCTGTCCCCACTGCTTTACGGAGTCGAAGACCTGCGCGAGTGCGCGGCGATAGAGAAAGTACTTCAGCTTGGAGGCGCGGTACTGGGCGTCGGGCGAGCTGTCCGGGGCCTGCCAGGGCTCGTGATAGTAGCTCTGCCACTCCTTCTTGAACGCATCGGACCAGCCTGCGCGCGCCCAGAACTCGGGCTCTTCAAGATAGATGGCCTCCGCTCCTGCATCGAGAGCGCGCCTGACGCCCTGACTCAGATAGCGGCCATAGGGCTCGCTGGGCGAGATATATGGAACCTCGCGGCCGCTGTGCAGGATCAGCTTGCCGGACTTCTCCTGCTGAGTCTCGTTCCAGTGCTCCCTGCCGTCGAAGTCGCCGCGAAGATAGTCGCCATACGGGCCCCAGGCGACACCGGTCATCACGGCGACGCGATAACCGTGGTCGCGCCAGCTTGCGATGCGCTGCGGCATGGAAGCGTCGATCCCGTAGACCATCACCATCTGGGCTTCGATATGGACGCGCGGCGACCAGCCCTGATTCGTCTGGAAGATCAGGTCGTCGGGCGAAGCGGTAGCCTGTGCGGCGTGGGCGGTGAGAGGAAGGACGGCAGAGAGCAGGAGCGCGGCAGGGAGTCTCATTCCATCCATGATAGAGATGCCGGTTCTCTCTTTTTATCTCCCGATCAACACGCTGAATGCTTTTTCAGAAGAAGCGTCATCTCGACCGGAGGCCCGAAGGGCCGTAGTGGAGAAGCCTGCCCTGAGCGAAGTCGAATAGGACCTCCGCATTTTGCCTGTCCAGCCACGGTGCCCCCAGTAGGGCAAACCATCCCAGCCGGCATCGCAAAATGCGGGGGTTCCTCGACTGCGCGCTTAAGCGCTCCGCTCGGAATGACACCTCTTAGATAGGACACCTTTCAGGACACCTCTTATAAGACATCGCCTATAGCGACACCATCTTTGAGGACACCTCTTCAGGACGGAGCACTCTTCCCGCAGGCCCTCCCCCGGCCCGGTACGATATTTCCATGGCCCCGTCTGCCCCGCACTATGCTCCCGAAGCTCTTCGCTTCATGCGCTCCCTCAAACGCAACAATGACCGCGAGTGGTTCAACGCCCGCAAAGCCACCTACGAGCAGCAGGTCAAAGCGCCCACCTTTGCCCTCATCAACGCGATCAACGAGGCCATGCTGCGCTTCGCGCCCGACTACATCCGGCCTCCCCAGAAGGTCGCGATGCGCATCTACCGCGACATCCGCTTCTCTCCCGACAAGCGTCCCTACAAGCGCAACCAGGGGGCATGGTGGGCACGCTCCGGCCTCGAGAAGACCTCCGGCGGAGGCTTCTACTTCCACATGGGCCCCGACGAGTTCGTCATCGCCGCCGGCGTCTACATGCCCGAGCGCGAACAGCTGCTCGCCATCCGCCGCCACCTCGAAGTTCATCATCAGGAGTTGCGTCGCATCCTGGCCTCGAAGAAGCTCACTTCGCTGCTCTCCGAGTTCGACGGTCAGAAGCTCACGCGACCGCCCAAGGGTTTCTCTCCCGATTCTCCCGCGATGGATCTCCTTCTCTGCCGCCAGTGGGGAGTCGCTGCGCACCTTCCACCCGAGACCGCAACCAGCCCCGCCCTGCTCCGCGAAATCCTCAAGCGGTTTGAAGCCGCTGCCCCCATGGTCGACCTGCTCAACGCCCCGCTTATTGCCACCAGGCCAAGAAAGCCGCTCTTCTAGAAGGGATCGACCTACTCCGCCTCCCGGTTTGCCTGCGCGAAAGGGTCGCCATTCCAGGCCTAGCGGAGCGGAGTGGAGGAATTGGGACGCTGGTAGAGATGGTGAGCCGTTGGCTGAGGGATAGGTGGCTGGACTGGCAAACCGCAGATTCTTCGACTTCGCTGCGCTTCGCTCAGAATGACACCTCTTCAGGTGGGTTTGGATGTTTGCCTCGGCGGAGAGAGTGAATGCGGGGATCCCATTCGACTTCGCTCAGGGCAGGCTTCTCCACTGCGGCCCTTTGGCCTTCGGTCGGGAGGATACGTTCTTTCTCTGTTTCAAAGACGAATCCGATTACATTCTGACGGAAGCATGATGGCGGTCCCTTCCGATACGAAGCTCAATTCGGAACACGTTCCTTGCATTCCCTTGGTGTCATCCTGAGCGAAGCTTCTCGTGACCTTATCGCGAGAAGCGCAGTCGAAGGATCTGCGGTTTCTGGCCTTCGCCACCATCCCATACCGCAGATCCTTCGACTCCGCGCTGGGCGCTCCGCTCCGGATGACACCTCCGGAAGAAAGATACAGATCAGGTTACAGATCGATGGCGACTACTTCGTGATCCAGGATGCCGGGCACCTCGATCCTTGCGGTCTCTCCATCCTGGGTTACGGGAATCGTTTGTTTTGCGACCAGCAGCTTCGCTGTCTTTGCTCCCTTCAGCTCCGGAAGGCGCAGCGTGATGGTCTGGGGTCCGATGGCGAAGAAGTCGCGGTAAGGGCCTTTCATCGTCATGGGATTGGTGAGGTTCACCATGTGAACGACGACCGCATCCGTGTTGTGCCACGCCACCATATCCACCAGCCCATGGCCGTCCGACTCGATCGGAGCGTGCTCCTGCAGGGACCATTCCACCGTATTGCGCATCAGCCGCAGATGGTCGCGCGTCAGGACCTCGTTGAAGGTACGGTCTATGTCGAAAGGGAAGTAGGCAACACGACCCCCTGCCGGAAGCTGACGCAGGTAGAGCTGTGATTCGTGGGTATCGCCGGTGCGCGGATAGACCTTCTCCATCGGGAGATCGGGGTAGGTGGGGATCAGCGTGATGGGAGTCTCTGCAAAGTCATGCGCCGACGGCTCTACGACAACCCGGGAGACGCCATTGATGATGCGTTCCGTATCGGAGAAACCGGCGAGGATGGGAGAGTGCGGTGCACGCTTCATCTCGAGCCGCAGATAACTGTTCTGCATACGCGGCTCGCGCTTGCCGGTAAAACGTGCGCCGAAGAGATCGGCCAGCGCGAAGTCCTTGCGCGGCGATCCATCCTCGCGGTAGAGCCCCGTCTCATACGTCGCGACGATGCTTCCACCCGCCTGAACAAAGGCACGCAGCTGCTGTGCCTGCGCATCGCTCAGGCAGGCGATGTTCGGCAGGATCAGGATGCGGAAGCGGTTGAGGTTCTCCGGAGTCAGCGCCCCTTCATGGACCATCTCGTAGGGAATGCGGGACTCCGTGAGCATGCCGCACCAGCCGAGCGCAAAGTCCTCCACCTTCGCCTGAGCCTCTTTGCCGCCGTAGAACCAGGCCGTGGTCTGCGAATAGACGATGCCGACGCGCGCGATGGGTTTGTCATAGTTCAGATAGCGCTCGTTCGCAGCCGCCCAGCTGTAGACGTCTTCCACCACCGGAAGCCAGCGGCGATCGTGAAGCGTCGTGGCGAACTTGCTCCACCACGGCCTTGCACCGTGGGCGATCTCTTCCAGGACCCAGATGCGGATCTCAGGACCATCCTGCACGCTGTCTTTCCAACGATAGGGTTCTTCGAGGCCCACCCCGAAGAGACTGACGTTCGGTTTGCTCCCCAACGTTGCGCGATATTCCTTCGCGGTCTTGCCGACGACCCAGGGAGCGATGGTGCCATGACGCGCCTGGCGATCGGCGACCAGCATCGGAGCGCGTTTGCTCAGCTCAAGAGCATCCTGCGCAATCAGGGCGCCGCTGGCATTGTTCGGAATCATCGACGAATCCGGGCGTACGGCGCGAATCGTCTCGTTCCAGCGGTCGATGCAGTCGTAGAACCTTTGTTGACGCCAGCGGATAAAGGCGCGCTGAACCGGGTCCTGGGGATCGCCGCCTGCCGGCAGCTCGAAGCCCGTGGCCTTCTTGAAATTTTTGCGGCACTCGGCGCAGTAACAATCGCCCGAGCCGGCCCAGCGATTGAGGAAGATGCCTTCGGGCTTGTAGCGCTGCATGATCTCGCGATGCACCGCGGTCATGAAGTCGAAGTTGTAGGGACCCAGCGCGCAGGTGACCCACATCTCCGGCGAGGCCCAGTGGCGGCGCGGCTTTCCATCCGCGGTGCAGGCGATCCATTCCGGATGCGCCGCGGCGGCGTCATCGTAGGTAGCGTGCGGATCGGTGCGCAGCAATACAGCGATGTTCCGCTTGTGGCAGGCTTCTACCACCTCGCCGACGATGTCGCGCTTGCCGAGCCAGGCGCTGCGGTGATGGAAGGGAACCTCTGTCGGGTAATACGCCACGCAGCCGCCTGCGGAGAAGCAAAGGCCGTCGGAGTTTGTCCTGCGGAGGTAGTCGAGCCAGAAGTCCAGATCGAAGTTTGCGGCGTCGTTCTCTGCAAGCGTGAGCTGCGCCCAGCGCTTTGTCCTGCGTGCCCAGGTTTCATCGGGTGTGAGAGCCGGTGTCTGCCCAAAGGCTGCAGGCAGATGTGGCAACGTTGCTGCAGCCGCGCCTGCAGCCAGGAATTGTCTGCGCGTGAACTCGATCTTCATGAACCCCACTCTGTGCGACGACTGTCGCCGATAAAGAAGAACGGCCAACATGCTATCCCAAAGACACTGCGGCGTGCCGTGCCGGACATCCGCACCGGGAGAGTCTTTATGATGGAACCCGATGACAATCGCGGACTGGGTGGTGCTGTCGCTTTACTTCGTGATGATGCTCGGAATGGGCTTCTGGGCGCGCACGAAGGTAAAGACGGCCAACGACTTTTTCACGGCGGGCGGCGCCATGCCGTGGTGGCTGTCGGGCATCTCGCACCACATGTCCGGATACAGTTCCGCTGTCTTTGTGGCCTACGCCGCCATCGCCTACACGGAGGGATTCAGCATCTACGTCTGGTGGGCCTTCTCCATCAGCATGGCGCTGGCCCTGGGGGCAAACATCTTTCCGGTCCGCTGGGTGCGGCTGCGCCAGCGGCTCGGCATCATCTCTCCGCTCGAATACCTGCAGATGCGCTACAACCTGCCCGCCCAGCAGATGATCGCATGGAGCGGCGCCCTGCTGAAGGTCTTCGACGTCGGCGCAAAGTGGACCTCCGCGGCCATCCTGCTCGAGGCCTTCGCCAACGTTCCTCCGCTCTGGGGAGTTCTCCTGACCGGCTCCGTTACGCTCGTCTACTCGGTCGTCGGCGGTCTCTGGGCCGATGCCCTCACCGACATGAGCCAGTTCGTCATCCAGGTCGTCGCCGGAATCGTCATGCTCGTCGCTGTGCTTCTCCAACTCGGCGGCATCTCCGCCCTCTGGACGGTGTGGGACCGGCTTCCCGCCAGTCACTCGCATCCGTTCGTGGGCCAGTACACGCTGGCCTTCGCAGTCGTCTATCTGCTGGTCAATGCGCTCTCGTACAACGGCGGAACCTGGAACCTCGCACAGCGCTTCATCGCCGCACCTGATCCGAAGGCCGCACGCAATGCGGCTCTGCTCTCCTCCGCACTCTATCTCGTCTGGCCGCTGGTGCTCTTCTTCCCCATGTGGGCTGCGCCGCTGCTGCTGCCGCACCTCGCCGACCCGACCGAGTCCTACGCGATGCTCGTACAGAAGCTTCTTCCTCCGGGACTCATCGGGCTGGTACTGGCGGGCATGTTCGCCCACACCATGGCAATGACCTCGTCGGACGCCAACGCCATCTCCTCGGTCGTCATCCGCGACATTCTGCCCGCATTGCGCAAAGACCGTCAGCGCCCGAGCGATCGCGTCCAGCTCCTCTCGGGGAGAATCTGTACCCTGCTCTTTCTCTCCTTCAGCATGGTCATTGCGCTCACGGCCGACCACTTCGGCGGAGTCATCGGGCTGGTGCTGCTATGGTACGGCGCTCTGCTGGGACCGCTTGCCATCCCCATCCTCTTCGGGATGCTGCCGGTCTTCCGGCGCTCGGGCGCAAATGCCGCTATCGCGTCGTGGTTCGCCGGAGCCGTTGCCTTCGCACTCATCAAGTTCATCTATCCCGAACAGATCGCGCATCTGCCCGGCGATCTAACGACCACCATCACTGTCGCAGGCCCTGTGCTCTGCTCGCTGGCAACGTTTATCGCAGTGGGGCTCATCTGGCCTGCGAACAAAACCGCGGCAGATCAACTGCTCGCTCTCATCAACGATCCCAACGCTTCCAACACCATTCACCAGACCACATAATCGTAGAGAGCCATGAGAATCAGCCTGACCGAAAGACCACTGCCCCTACCGTTGATCGCCGCCTCCCGCGCAGAGATGGGAAGCAGAGCAGCCGAGGAGATCGCCAGCGAACTGCGCCATCGACTGCAGAAGCAGGAGAGCGTCCGCATGATCTTCGCCGCGGCTCCCAGCCAGTCGGAGATGCTCGCAGCGCTCATCGAAGCTCCCGGGATCGACTGGACGCGCGTCACCGCCTTCCACATGGATGAGTACCTTGGCCTGTCTCCCGGCGCTCCGCAGCGCTTCGGCCTGTGGCTGCGCCGCGCGATCTTCGACCACCTGCCGTTCGCCGCGGTCGAGCTGCTCGATCCCGGCGACGATCCTGAAGCCTCCGCAGCCGCCTACGCCGCAAAGCTCGCCGCTGCGCCCATCGATATCGTCTGTTGCGGAATCGGCGCCAACGGCCATCTCGCCTTCAACGATCCGCCCGCCGACCTCAATGACCCGGCAGATGTAAAGGTAGTCGAGCTCGATCGCGCCTGCCGTCAGCAGCAGGTTGATGATCGCTGCTTCGAACGCATCGAAGACGTGCCGACCCACGCCCTCACGCTAACGATTCCGCGCCTGCTCAACAGCAGCCGCATCTTCTGCTGCGTCCCCGGCGCGCTCAAAAAGACCGCGGTCCGCCGCACCCTGCGCGATCCCATCAGCGGGCAGGTCCCCGCCACCGCACTGCGAACGCACGCAAACTGGTCGCTCTACCTCGACCGCGACTCAGCCAGCGAACTGAGCGCCGGATGAACAGCATCCGCGGTCGCGATCCGCAGACAGGGCGCGGCATTGAAGCCGTCCTGCGCGACGGCGTCATCGTAGCTGTAAACGAAGTACCCGCAGAGGAGAACCTCTGGCTTGCGCCCGGCCTCATCGACCTGCAGGTGAACGGTTATCGCGGCTTCGATCTCAACGCCGACTCGCTTACACCGGATACCGTCATCGATCTCGCCCGCGCAGTGCTCGCCACCGGCGTCACCGCGTTTCTCCCCACCATCATCACGGCGCCGGAGGAGAAGATCGTCGCCTGCCTGCAAGCCATCGCTGCTGCGCGACAGCGCGTGCCATGGCTCCAGCACATGATCCCCGGCGTCCACGTCGAAGGCCCTCATCTCTCCTCGCAGGACGGACCTCGCGGCGCTCACCCCTGCGAGCACATCCGTCCACCCTCCATCAACGAATTCGAGCGCTGGCAGCGCGCCTGCGCAAACCTCGTTACGCTGGTGACTGTCTCTCCGCACTGGCCGGACGCGACGGCTTACATCCATGCGTTGCGTGAGCGCGGCGTCCTGGTCTCCATCGGCCACACGGACGCCTCGGCCGGGCAGATTCACGCCGCCGTCGATGCGGGCGCCACGCTCTCGACGCATCTGGGCAACGGCGTCGCCGCCATGCTGCCGCGCCACCCCAACCTGCTCTGGGCACAAATGGCAGAAGACCGTCTGACCGCCATGCTGATCGCAGACGGCCACCACCTGCCCGCCGACACCCTCAAGGTGATGCTGCGGTCCAAGGGGCTCGACCGCGTCATCATCACGTCGGACGCGGTCGCACTGGCCGGCATGCCTCCCGGGCTCTACAGCACGCCCGTAGGCGGGCAGGTCGAGCTGACCGAAGACGGCCGCCTCTGCCTGCCGGGAACGCGGCTGCTCGCAGGCTCGGTCACGCCCCTGAAGGACGCTGTGGCTCTCGTGGCCAACACGCAGCTCAGCCTCGCCGACGCGCTGCGGCTCGCAACGGAAAACCCGGCACGAATTCTCGGCCGGACCTCAGGCCTGAAGGCAGGAGCCAGCGCGGACCTCATTCGCTTCACATGGCAACCCGGAGCGGAGCTTCGGATCGAGACCGTCCTGCTCCAGGGCACTTCCGTAGCGACGAGTCCATAACCCCTGGCTTTGCGAAGGCCGACACCAGTTCGATGGAGACCTGCTTCAGGAGGAAGGTTGGGTATCCGCTTTGGCTGGTGCGGGGGAGCCTTTCTGGATGGTGCGAAAGACCTGCGCTACCTCGCGGTCGAGGGTGGCGAAGTCGAGGTCGATGACGCTGCGGCGAGGATGGAGGATGACGTCGACAGGGCCCTGGAGCAGGGCGATGTTGCGGCGCACGGCCTCGCGCATGCGGCGCTTGATGCGGTTGCGGTCGACAGCCTTGCCCATCACCTTGCCGACGGTAAGGCCGACGCGGGGAGTATCGGGCTGGCCGGCGAGCGCGGGGCGCTGGGCGAAAAAGAAGGTCATCTGTCGGGAGAACTGTTTGCGACTCGCCTGATAGACGCGCTGGTAGTCGGCGTGTTTGCGGAGACGGAAGGTGAGCGCCATGAGGACAGGCCGGGACGGAATGGATTCAGGAGCGCCCGTGAGCTTTCAGTTTAGAGCATTTCCTGCGATGCGATGGTTTCCGGAACGCTTGCCGGGAGTACCCGGGCTTTGGTGGTGATGCGGATTCGCCGCGCATCCTGCAAAACCCACCTTAGCTTCGCGAAGGTGGGGCGCCCGGTTTGGTGGCTGCGCGGAGTTCATCCATGAGCAGCCGGAGCTGAGTACGGCTGCGATTGCTGAGGCAGAGGATCTCGACGCCGAGATGACCGGAGGGCCGCACCTGGCGCACGATCGAATGAACACGAAAGCTGAGGCGGTTGACCTCGAAGCGCATCTCGATCTGGTCGCCGATGAGGTACCCGGCGCCTTCACTGGAATCCATTGACTCGCGAGGCTGGATGAGACAGCCGTCCAGGCAGAGATTGAGGATGCGTCCTTTGCGCAGGTACCAGTTCTGAATCTGGAACTCGACGGGACCGTGGCAGTCGAAGCGCGGGCTGCGGCGTCGCTCCTGGAGTTCTTTGAGGCTGGGCTTGGGATCTCGAATGAGTGTCTGCTCCGCGGCCTGGCGTGCGCCTTCTCTTAAGAGGTGCTATCGGCGGCGAAGAGACAATGCATGAGTGCGGACGGCGTTTGAGAGAGGAGGCCCGCTCGATCGAGCGGACCTCCCTGTTTGGATGCTGTTGACATCAATGTTTTGCGAGCTGTTTCGCCTATTTCTTCTCCGGCGGAGCCGACTGGCTGCCCTGATGCGGCTGGCCCGGCGAGCTGTAACCACCTTGACCGGGGCGGTTTCCCTGCTGCGTCGGTTGGGTGGAATGCTGTCCGCTGGACGGGGTTCCCTGTTTTGTTCCCTTGTTCGGATCCGGCTGATTGGGTTGATTCATCCTTGGTTGATTCATTGCAAATACTCCAGGATTGCCGGCAGGGCACTTCGTTCGCTTTCGCGGTGCCGGCAGTCAGTTAGGAGGCTCCAACGGCAGGGCAAGGTTGCCCGAAATGGAGAGGCCGCCGGGGTGGCGGCCATACGTGCTGAGAATCGTGTGCAGCGGGGAAGAAAGTTTCCCCAGAAGCCCGTCCCGGGCTTCTGCAGCAACTAGTCGCGGTAACCGGCGCTGACGGCGATCTTGTGACGGCCCTTGGCGCGGCGACGGCTGAGAACCGCGGCTCCGGCCTTGGTCTTCATGCGGCTCAGAAAGCCATGGGTCTTGGAGCGGCGACGACGGTTGGGTTGAAAGGTACGCTTCGGCATGGAACTAAACTCCTCGGGAGGCAGGAGGCGTCCTGCCGGATCTTTTCGCTTATTGCAGCAATTACTGATTGTACCGTATCGGACGGGATTTTCACAGGGGGAGTGGGCTTTCTGTTCCAGTACGGGGATGCGCCGGTTCTGAACTCCATCTCGGAGATCGAGAGGGGGCACCCGGCACGATGCAGGAGTGCCTGGATCCGTTGTACGGGAGACATCCTGCAAAACCCACCTCGGCTTCGCGAAGGTGGGCGCCCGGTCTGTCCCGGTATGGAGAGTGTGACTCCGCACCTGTTTTCGACTCATCCTGGGTTGACGCACGAGGACACTTTGCCAGGAGCGCTGCGTTTCCGGAGAGAGGATGGAATCGTGTGCGGCGAAAGGGCCTCACGGTATCACAAAGGGGCGATGACGGGTATAGACAAATGGGGTTAATTCATCGATTTTCGCAGGATGAAAGGCAGGTTTTTTCATGCTTCACCGGGAATGGTGCAACTCGAATTTTTTTGTCCTGCAGCGCTTGAAATGAGTCATGTTTCCCGTGCTACTATCGAACCCGATTCGCAAGACGTTTTACGCAGATTCAGCAGCTCCGCATTCTGCCTCATGTTGCACTACTCCTCTTCCTCAACGCAGTGATTGCGCATCGAAGAGAATTCTAGCGAGACAGAGTTTGTCACCACTTGCCGTGATGGCGAGAGGAACATCTGTTTGCTGGTTTGATTTTTTTTTCGCTTAGGGCAATGACGATGATCGCGGGAGCCGCTGGTTTTAAACACACGGAACAGAAGAAGGAAGTATAAGAATGTCATTCGTTCCTACGGCTACCGCCGTGCTGAATTATTGGGTTCGTATCCTTGCCGCGCTCGAGAAGAAGATCAATCGTCAGTCGTACGAGACATGGCTGAAGCCGACCCGCTTCTCACACCTCGAAGGCAAGAAACTTTTTGTGCGGATCCCGTCCGCCGATTTCCAGCACATCGGCGATCGTTATGCGGACCTGATCCAGGAGGCGATCGACAACCTCACCCTGGATGTGGAAGTGGTGGAGTTCATCACAGCCGAGCAGGATCCGCGAACGCCGAAGGTACGCGAGGATGGAGGCTTTGCCCCGGTGCCGAGCCACAGCCAGAGTGCGCCGAAGCAGGGCAGGGCGGGCTCGCTGAGCCAGGGCACGCCGGCGGCTCCCGGACCGGAGCAGTCACGGTTTGATTGGAATACCGCCTCGCAGTTGAACTCGAAGTATGTCTTCGACGCCTTTGTGGTGGGCAGCGGAAACCAGTTTGCCACTGCAGCCGCGCAGGCCGTGGCCGAGAGGCCGTCGAAGGCCTACAACCCGCTGTTCCTGTACGGCGGCGTGGGGATGGGCAAGACGCACCTGATGCATGCGATCGGCCACGAGGTGAAGCGCCGCCAGTCGCACGCTTCCATCTGCTACGTGAGCGGCGAGAAGTTCACCAACGAGATGATCGACTGCGTGCGCTACCAGAAGATGACGAGCTTCCGGGACAAGTTCCGCAACGTCGACGTGCTGCTGATCGACGACATCCAGTTTCTCGCGGGCAAGGAACGGACGCAGGAGGAGTTCTTCCATACGTTCAACGCGCTGCATGAGTCGATGAAGCAGATCGTGATTGCGAGCGACCGTCCGCCGAAGGAGCTTCCGGATTTCGAGGACCGTCTGCGCTCGCGCTTTGAATGGGGACTGATTGCCGACATTCAGCCGCCGGACCTTGAAACGAAGGTTGCGATTCTGCAGAAGAAGGCAGAGAGCGAGCAGACGCCGCTGCCGACCGACGTGGCGCTGTTTATCGCGTCGAACGTGCGGACGAACGTGCGCGAGCTTGAGGGCGCGCTGGTGCGGCTGATCGCGTGGTGCTCGATGCATGGCGTGGAGATTACGCTGGCAGTGGCGCAGCAGTGCCTGAAGCAGTTCATCGACACGCAGGTGCGCAAGATCACGATCGAAACGATCCAGCGCACGGTAGCGGAGAACTTCGGCATGCGCATTGCGGAGCTGAAGCAGAAGAACAACTCGCGGCAGATCGTGGTGCCGCGGCAGATTGCCATGTATCTGGCCAAGCAGCTGACGGAGGCTTCGCTGCCCGAGATCGGAAGGCAGTTCGGAGGCAAGCACCATACGACGGTGATGCATTCGATCGCGAAGATCGATGAGCAGCGCAGAGCCGACAAGGACCTGAACCGCACGATCAACAAGCTGATGGAGACGCTGAGCTGAAGTCGTCACAGAGGGACGAAGGAGAGAGGCCGCTCGTGCGGCCTTTTTCTTTGGGGGGAGTGCGGTGTTGGTTTGCAGGGGAGATATCCTGCAAAACCCGGTGGTGGCGGTGAGGGGAGATTGAGGGTGGTGTGAAGGAGGGTGGGTGGCTTTGCGTGGGACGTGTGGCAAAGTATGCTCAGTAGATACTGACGATACTTTCGCTCCAAAGGACCTTGCGCGACCGCGCTCTTCGATGAAGGCCACTCGGTTTGAATTTCGATTTCGTTTTGTGATTCTCGTACTGCTCTATGCGGTGAGCTTTGTGATGCCGTGGAACAAGTGGCTGCACCTGGACACGGTTCGCACGTGGCAGTGGCTGGCTTCGCTGCTAAGCCGCGCCGGCGTGATGGGGTTCAGCCAGGCGACGCTGCTGGTGCTGGTGGCAGGAATCTGTTTTGCCGTGGCCGCGGCCCTGCTGCGCACGTGGGGTTCCGCATACCTGGGCCAGGGCGTAGTGCGGGACACGGCGATGCATGGCGACCGCATGGTGGCCGCAGGACCGTATCGCCATGTGCGGAATCCGCTCTACCTGGGGACGTTTCTGCACTCGTTTGCCCTGGCACTGCTGACGATGCCGAGCGGAGCGGCGTTTATGCTGGTGACGGTCGGGCTGTTCGAACTGCGGCTGATCGGAGCGGAAGAGAGTTTTCTGAGCGAGCGGCTGGGCGAGGCGTATGGCGAGTACCGCATGCGGGTTCCCCGGCTGGTGCCCTCGTTGCGTCCGCAGATTGAGTCGTCGGGTGCCAGCCCGGCATGGGGTACCGCCGCGCTGAGCGAAGTGTACATGTGGGGCGTGGCGATCTCGTTCGGCGCCCTGGGATGGATGTATAACGCGGTTCTGATACTGCAGGGCGTGCTGGTCTCGCTGGGAGTATCGCTGGTGGTAAGGGCGCTTCTTCCGCGGCCGGAGAGGACGCTCTGAAAGGATGGACCGTGGCATGGCTCAAAAAGCTATCGATCGCTTCACCACACAAGTTCAACGTAGTTGATGCGTTTCGCTTGTGATCCAAAGTGCTGCAGGCGCTTCCAGCTGGTCGTTATCGGGTGCCAAAAAGGGATTGAAGAGAAGAGCCCGTGTCGAAGACGACGCGGGCTCTTTGTCCTTCTGCCTGCCGCCCGGCGCGAGACGATGTCCTGCGCTCGGAAAGACGCGGCTTTGCGGGAGGGCTGACGATTCTCCCAAACACACCGCGAGGTGCGGGGTGATTCAGCTACTTCTTGGGCGGAGCGATGGTGTCCTTCGCGACCTTGGCCACGCGGAACTTGACCACGGTCTTGGCCTTGATCTTGATGGTTTCGCCGGTCTGGGGGTTGCGGCCCAGGCGCGCCTTGCGCTCGGCCTTCACCAGCTTGCCGATGCCAGGAATGGTGAACTCACCGTTCTTCTTGGTCTCCTTGACGGCCGTCTCGGCCAGCAGGTCCAGGAAGGCAGCCGTCTGCTTGTTGGTCAGCTCGAGCTTCTCCGCCAACTGACGGACGAGCGCTGTCTTGGTCAATCCCTTTGCCATGTGTTGCTCCTTCTAGCGTTCTTGTTTTTTCCTGAAGCAGGTTATCCGCCCGACTTCTGAAGACTGATCGTTTCAGCATCCGATGGTGCGAATCACCAGTGTTCATGCGGGTGCGGAGAAACCGTACCGCAATTCACCTTCGGCTTTTCCGCGAGCTTTGTCAATGTGTTTTGTTGGGTTTCCACAGGTTTTTTGCGGTTTTTTCCTGTTTTGAGCGGTTTTTGGTCTATTTTGAGGCAAAAAGCGACATCCGGGGAAGGTTTGCGGGCAGGAAATGCGAAGGCTCCTGGCTGGGCGAGAAGCAGATTTCTCCCCTCCGTTTCGCTCTGATCGGGAGCGTACTTTTTGATTCCCGCAGGGTTGAGGGGAGGGAGTGTGGGAGAGATCTCCGCAATGACGCTTTCGTGATCGTGGCCAGGCAATGAGGATTTGCTGTGTTCGCTTCTACCGGTCCTTGCGGTACAGCAGGTCGCGGATGGCTTTGCGTCGCTCCGCGTCGGCCTCGCGTTGCGCCTGACGCTCTTCGGCGCTCATCGAGGCCTTTCCTCCTGTCTCCTCCGAGTCCTCTTCCATGCTGCACTCCGGACAGCGATTGGCAAAACCGGGTTTGTCGGGCTTCAACTCGAACTCTTCGCCGCAGGCTACGCATTTTCTAATGGGAAAGGGCATCGCTTCCTCATTTTAATAGAAACGGCCTGCACTTTCATCGAACCGAGATGTGCCTGGCTCATCGGGCAGGAGCATCGATTGCGCTGCCGGGGTCATTGCCTGCAGAGGCAGAAGATGTTCCGCATCCCGTGCCGCGCTTGCGGGAGCGCCTGCGGAGATGACGACGTTACACTTGAACTATCCCTATGAGCGAGACCTCTCTTTCCGGGACGTATCCTGCCACGGACGTCGGGCCAGCTTCCTCGACGCCTGAGGCGCCTAACTCTGTTCAGCCGTCGGGCACCCTGCTTCGGGTTCTGGCTGCCATCAGCTTCTGTCACCTGCTCAACGACATGGTGCAGTCGCTGCTTCCGTCCATCTATCCGATCCTCAAGAGCTCGTTTCACCTGGACTTTACGCACCTGGGACTGCTTACCCTTACCTACCAGGTCGTCGCATCGCTGCTGCAGCCGCTGATCGGCCAGTTTACCGACAACCGTCCCAAGCCCTATGCTCTTCCCGTCGGGATGACGTTCACGCTGATCGGGCTGATCCTGCTGGCGGTCGCGCCCACCTTTACCTGGCTGCTCATCGCCTCTTCGCTGGTGGGGGTCGGTTCGGCGGTCTTCCATCCGGAGTCATCGCGGATTGCGCGCATGGCGTCGGGAGGCAAGCACGGCTTCGCGCAATCGTTCTTTCAGGTGGGCGGAAATACCGGCTCCGCCATCGGCCCGCTGCTGGCCGCGTTCATCGTGCTGCCGCAGGGGCAGAAGGGAATGGCGTGGTTTGCGATTCCCGCCATCGTGGGCATTGTGGTGCTGATGCGCGTGGGCCGGTGGTACAAGGCGCGTCAGGGGGAAGCCCACGGGCAGAAGAAGCAGGAGCACCACAGGCACGTGGAGCTGTCGCGGGCGCGCATCGCTCTCTCCATCGGCGTGCTCATCGCGCTCATCTTCTCAAAGTATTTCTATCTCGCCAGCCTGACGAGCTACTACACCTTTTATCTGATCCAGCGGTTTCACGTCTCCGTGCAGATGTCGCAGATCCTGCTCTTCCTGTTCCTGGGAGCGGTCGCTGCAGGAACCCTGATCGGAGGCTCGGCGGGCGACCGCTACGGACGCAAGCTCGTTATCTGGATCTCGATCCTGGGCGTGCTTCCCTTCACCATGATCCTGCCCTATGCCAGCCTGTTCTGGACGGCCGTGCTGAGCGTCGTCATCGGCTTTGTGATCGCTTCGGCCTTCTCTGCCATCCTGGTCTATGCGCAGGAGCTTCTACCGGGCCGCGTGGGCATGATCTCGGGACTCTTCTTCGGTGTGGCCTTCGGGATGGGGGGCATCGGCGCAGCCGTGCTGGGCAAGCTGGCGGATGCGAAGGGAATTTTCTTTGTCTATCACCTCTGCGCGTATCTTCCCGCGATTGGATTGCTCACCGGGCTTCTGCCGGAGATCGAGGAGCGGAGGCAGGTGGTGAAGGCCAGTTAGGGCACGTCGGGCTTTGCTGAGAATGCATCCTGCAAAACCCACCTTAGCTTCGCGAAGGTGGGGCACCCGGCATAGGGTGGCTTCCTCAGATCCCCAACCACAGTGTCATTCCGAGCGGAGCGCGTAAGCGCGCAGTCGAGGAACCCCCGCATTTCGCGATGCCGGTTCGCATGATCACCCTCACCCGAGGCGCCCTGGTTGCAAACCCCGTTGTGGCTTTGCGAAGGGTGTGACTCATCCACTGGGTGTCTGTCGGTCCAAAGAGGCAATGCAAAGGAGTGCAAAAATGCGCCGCCCGTTGTGATGGCGAGCGGCGCTGGTGAAGCGTTGTGTGCGTGCAGATTTAGAAAGTGAGCTTGAGGCCTGCCTGCATGACGCGCGGCTTGATGGGGCCGGTTGAGGTTATTCGACCATAGGTTCCGCTGGAAGGATTCGTATCCGGCGTGCCGAAGGTAGTGCGGTTGAAGGCGTTGAACATCTCCCAGCGGAACTGGATGCGATAGCGTTCCTGCAGGGTCCAGTTCTTCATGAGAGCAGCATCGGCGTAGTTGATGCCCGGGCCCTTGAGGAAGTTGCGTCCCGTGTTGCCGAAGGTTCCGGGTGCATTCTGGGTGAAGGCGGAAGTGGTGAAGTACTGGTTCAGCCACTGCTGTTTGCTGCCCTGGTGCACCTGCACGGTAGACCCGGGCACGCGATCGGCGCGGTCGGCGTTGACGTTCGAGCCGGAGTTGTTGCCTCCGTTACCGCCGCCGATGCCGAAAGCGCGGCCGGATTGCATGGTATAGATCGCTGAGATCTCCCACTCACCCAATACGCCGCGTATCAGGCCGTTATGGCCCCTGAGGCCCGGCGTCGTGTAAACCGCGTTGGTGACCGAGACCAGGGGGTAGTTCAAGTCGGAGATTCCGCGATTGAAACGCAGGTCGTAGGGGTTGGCCACGCTGCCGGTGAAGGAGGCGTTGCCGGTGGAGGCCACGTCGATGTTCTTGGACCAGGTGAAGCTGGTCTGTGCCTGGAAGTTATGGGAGAAGCGCTTTTCAAACTGCGCCTGCAGTGAGTTGTAGCTGGCCGTGCCGTTGGAGTTGATGGTGAGGATCTGGCCGTAGTTGGTCAGCGCGCGTTTGCCCCGTACTGCAGCCGCGGTCTGCCCCGGGTTGGCGTCGATGATGAGCGTCTGGTGATAGGACTGGCTGCCGACGTAGGCGAGGTGCATGACGAGATCGTTCGAAAACTGTTGCTCGATCGAGACGTTCCAGCTCTGCGTCATGCCCAGTTTGAAGTTGGGGCGGAAGGCGGCCTGCACAGTGGTCTGTGCGGGGAAGATGGCATCCGAGGAGGGAGGCACATTGTCGTAGGCGAAGGGTGGGAAGGGACTGACGCCTCCGGTCGAAGGGAAGTTGGCCCAGGGGTTGGAGAAGTTGATGGGGCCCACGTCGCCGCTATTCAGCGTATACGTCGGGCTGAAGGGGTTGACGTCGGCGACGTGGTTGTAGGCCGAGTAGGGCAGCGGGGCGGTGAAGAGTCCGAAGCCGGCGCGGATGGCCGTGCGCGGGCCCCACTGATAGGCGACGGCGATGCGCGGCTCCCAGTAGCCGTAGGTGTTCTTCGCCAGGCTGTCGGGTACGTCCTTGTCGCCGGGGAAGACGAGGCCGTTGGGAGCGTTGGGGAACTTGGTGCTCTGCTGGCCAGGGTTATAGACGGCGCCGCGTCCGTCCTTGGAGGCGGGAGCGAGGTTCGGGTCCCAGCGCAGGCCGAGCGTAAGGGTCAGGTTGGGACGGACGCGCCACTGGTCCTGCCCGAAGGCCCCGAGGAGGTTGCCGGAGACGTCAGCGATCTCGCCTGCGCCCTGGGTGAAGGTTCCGACGCGACCGAGGAGGAAGTCGGCGAGGCCGAAGCCGGTAGAGGAGCCGGTGAAGCCGATGATCGGGTTCGCCGGATAGTAGGTCTGCTCGCGCGCCCGTTGGTGCCAGAGGTCGGCGCCAGCGGAGATGGTGTGGTTGCCGATGGTCTTGGTGATGGAGTCGGAGAAGCCCCAGGAGCGACGCATCTCGTCGGTCAGCTCGGAGTAGGGTGTGCTGAAACCGCCGCTGGCGTTGAGGCCCTCGGAGTAGCAGATGCCGGCAGGCTCGCTGACGTTGATGTACTTCGAGAGACAGAAGGCGTTGCCGGCGGAATCAAGCTGCGTGCCCCCGTTGTAGACGTGCATCTGGTTCCAGAAAAGCGAGAGTGCGTTGACGAGGCTGGGTGAGATGGTCCAGGTGTGGTTGAGGACCTCGTTGTAAAACTTGCCCTGCTTGCCGGGGTTGATGGCGAGGATGTTGCCGGGCGTAGAGGACTCGCCGCGGTTGTAGTACTGGATATAGCTGCGCAGTGTCAGGCGGTGCCTGTCGTTGGGCGCGTAGTCGAGGCGGCCTGTACCCTCGTCGTACTTTTCGACCGATGCAGGCGCTGTGTAGTAGGTAAGGCCGCTGGCGGGATCCTGTCCCTGCGGAAGTGCGGTCTTTGCAATCTGCACGGCTGCGGGGTCGAAGAGCGCCGGATCGATGCGGTTGTTCACAAAGCCGCCCTTGAGCGTGGTGGGGACCGCGCTAAAGTCGCCATTGAGCATGGCCACGGTGGGAGTATTGGTGCTGTTGCTGGTCGCGGTGGTCGACTGCCGCGTTCCCTGATAGTTGCCGAAGAAGAAGAGGCGGTCGCGCTTGAGGGGTCCGCCGAGGAAGCCGCCGAACTGGTTGCGCTTGAGGGGATCGACCTTCTTGGAAAAGTAGTCGGCCGAGTTGAGCGCGCTGTTGCGGAGAAACTCAAACGCGCCGCCATGGAAGGCGTTGGAGCCGCCCTTGGTATCGATGCTGACGACTGCGCCCGGAGAGAAGCCGTAGTGCGCGTCGAAGTTGTTGGAGATCACGCGGAACTCACCGGTCGCGTCGGCGTTGGGCGAGGGCGCGGAGAGGGACATGTAGGTGTCCATGTTGGGCACGCCGTCGAGCAGGTAGAGCGTGGAGCCCTGGCGGCCACCACCGGCGGAGGCGCCGGACTCATTGGGGAAGGTGGTCTCGCCCTGCAGGGTGCCTGCGCCGGTGTTAAGCACATTGATAACGCCGGGAGAGAGCAGCACGAGGCTTGAGGGATCGCGGCCATTCAGAGGAAGCTCACGGATGGCGTGCTCCCCGACGGTGTTGGAGACCTCGGCGTTGGTGGTGTTGATGAGCGGGGCTCCGGCCTCGACGTTGATGGTCTGCGACTCGCTGCCGACCTGCAGGGCGATGTCCAGGGTAGCCTGCTGGCTGACCGTGATGGTGATGCCGGACTGCTGAAACTTCTGGAAGCCTTTGCCCTCTGCCGCGATGGTGTAGTGGCCGGGAGGAACGGTGGGAAAGCGGTAAAGACCCGAGTTATTGGAGATGGCAGAGAGCGCCAGGTTGGTATCGATGTTGGTGAGGGTAACGTGCGCTGCCGGAACCGCGGCTCCGGTAGCGTCTGTGACTGTGCCGCTGAGAACGGCGCTGCCGCCCTGCGCGACGGCGGGGAGACTTAAAACGCATCCTGCAAGGAAAGCGAAAACGAGCGCGAGCAGGTTTTTCAGATTCATGAATTGGCCTCGAAGGGGTTACTTCGCTGCTGGCGTTCTTCTGTGAGCTTGGGGCTCCTCTTATGAACAGCAACGTCTTGGTACGGGCAGCAACAGATCCGGGCTCGTGTTCAGGGAACGTTCACGGGCATCCAGGTAAGCATCAACAGGATATGCAGGACGAGGCGTGGTTGTCCACAGACGACTGGCTGTAAGTTTAGGCGAGAGAGGTACTTACTGGATACCCGGCTGCGGAAAACGTGGGATTGAGGGGTTGTATCTACCGCTGTTCGAAAGACAGCTTTGTCCTGGGGAGGTTGCGGTTGCCAGCTGCGCTGGTTGGTTTTTTGCAGCGCTTAGAGCAGCTCCTGCGCCCGCAACACTGCCGCGACTGCCTCTTCCGGCGTTGCTCCTACCCCGCTCAGATGGCCCATCTTGCGGCCGTGGCGCGGGCGATGTTTTTCGTACAGGTGCAGGCGAACCCCAGGCACGGAGAGTGCGCGGTCAAAGTGTGGTTCGCGGGGGGAGCCATCCTCGTTCAGCCAGACGTCACCGAGCAGGTTGGCGATGGCACAGGGTTGCACCACGTCCACCTCTCCCAGCGGAAGATCGCAGATGGCGCGGACGAGCTGCTCGAACTGGCTGGTCACGCAGGCGCGCTCGCTTGCGTGATAGCTGTTGTGCGGGCGCGGGGCAAGCTCGTTGACGAGTACCTGGCCTGCCGCGGTGATGAACATCTCGACGGCGAGGATGCCCTCGAGCTGGAAGGTGTCGGCGATGCTCTCGGCCAGCTTGCGGGCTTCGGCATCCATAGCCGCCGAGAGCGGCGCAGGCATGACGCTCCAGGCAAGAATCTGGTTCTCGTGGTAGTTCCAGGCTGCGGGGTAGACCTTCACCTCGCCCGAAGGCGTGCGGGCGACGAGCACCGAGATCTCGCGCTCCAGTTCGATGGCCTTCTCGACGATTCCGGGTCCCTGCCCCAGGGCCTCCCACGCGCCGCGAAGCTCTTCTTCGGGGTCAGCATTCTGGCGGAAGCCGACCTTGCCCTGTCCGCGGCCGTCGTAGCCTCCGGTCGCGCTCTTGCAGAAGCAACGTCCGCCAAGCTCGCGGATAGCGTCGCGAAGCTGGTCGATGGAGCTGACGGCGCGGTACTCGCCGACGGGGAAGCCGTGGCGGCTGAGCCAGTTCTTCTGCTCGACGCGGTCCTGAATGACGGCAAGCGTGGCGCGGCTTGGGCGTACGGGCGCGTGACCGGCTGCGGCGTCCATGCTGGCCAGCGAGATCTGCTCGATCTCAAGCGTGACCACGTCGCATCCGCGAGCAAGATTGGCGGCCTCGCGGGCGTCGTCCCACCCGGCCTCGATGCAGCCGTCGACGACGAAGCGAGCCGGGCATGCCGGGTCAGGGTCGAGCACCTGGATGCGGTAGCCCATGGCGCGAGCGGCCATGGCGGTCATGCGGCCCAGTTGGCCGCCGCCGAAGATGCCGATGGTTGAGCCGGGAAGGATGGGGCTTGCGGTGGATGTCCTGCTCAAGCCTTGACCTCAATCTCGTCGCCGACGGTCTGGGCGAGCACCTCGTCGCGCCGCGCTGCGCGCCATGCGGTCAGCTTTTCACGAAGAGCAGCGTCGGTCGTAGCGATGATCTGCGCGGCCAGAATACCTGCGTTGGCAGCGCCAGGAGCACCGATGGCCAGCGTTCCCACGGGAACGCCCTTGGGCATCTGGACGATGCTCATCAGCGAATCCATCCCCTGCAGCATCGTCGCCGGAATGGGAACGCCGAGCACCGGCACCACCGTCTTGGCCGCGACCATGCCGGGCAGATGCGCTGCTCCGCCGGCACCGGCGATGATGACGCGCAGCCCGCGCGAGGCAGCGGTGGAGGCGTATTCGAACAAAAGATCGGGAGTGCGATGCGCCGAGACGACACGGACCTCGTGGGGCACGCCGAACTCGGCGAGCATCTCGGCGGCGCCACGCATCACCGCATAATCATTGCGGCTTCCCATGATGATTCCGACCAGCGGTGAGGCGTCCATGGCCCGATTATACGGTCTTGGGTGGGCGGTTTCAGGGCATTGAGGTCTGTTGGTTCCGACGTTTACGGACACGCTCTGCCGCGAATGGCGCGTCCGACACCGCCACTTTCGGGCGGGGTTTGGATGTTCTCCGGGTGGGACGATGGTTGTTGGCGAAGCGAGCATCCTGCAAACCCACCTTAACTTCGCGAAGGTGGGGCACCCGGTTTTTTTGAGGAAGGATGCTCTTATTGCTTCCTCCGTGAGCGCTTCGGCTTCTCTCCGTCTGCGACAGATGCATCCCGAACCTCGCGCCACTTGCGCGTCGGATCATCGTCAGGATCGGGAGTCTCCTGCGGCGGCCGCTGATCCTCAGGGACGTGGCGCAGGTTGACCCGAATGCGAGTCCATGTGGAAGAGCTTCCGCGCATCGAGTCTACGAGGATATCGTCGACTGCGAGGAGTTTCGCGACCTCGGGATGATGCTGCTTCCAACGCTCCAGCCCGTCGAGCGCCGCCTGCTTGTCGGGCGAGTTCGCAATCACGAGCAGCGGCATCTTCGACTGCCGCCTGCCCGAGGCGCGAGCTGCGGGTGCCTCCTCGCCTTCCTTTGGTTTCGGAGCAGACTTCTTCGCCCGCGAAGGCGCCACGCGCTTGCCTTCGCCCTCCATCTTGCGGAAGTGCGGCGGCCACGGAGCATCGCCCAGCCCGGCGGCTTCATCGCGAGCCGCCATCTCCAGCAGGGCGTCGAGCGATCCGCTCGTATCGTCCATTCCGGCGTGCGGGTCGCCTTTGCTGGCGAAGCGCTCCGGAACCGTGAAGATCGTGAAGTCCTCCGGGTTGCACTCCATCACCTCGTCCCAGGCGAGCGGGGTCGAGACGCGGGCATCCGGCAGCGGACGCACGGAATAAGCGGCAGCGGTCGTGCGGTCCTTCGCGTTCTGGTTGTAGTCCAGAAAGACGCCGTGGCGCTCTTCCTTCCACCACTTCGAGCTGGCCAGTTGCGGCACGCGACGTTCCACGGCCCGCGACAGTGCGATCGCCGCCCGGCGCACCTCGGTAAAGGTCCAGCGGGGCTCGATCCGCACGTTGATGTGCATGCCGCGCGAGCCGCTGGTCTTGGGCCATCCCACCAGGCCCACCTCTTCGAGCAGCGCCTTCACCTCCATCGCGACGCGACGCACGTCATCCCACACGACACCGGGAATAGGATCGAGGTCGATCCGCAGCTCGTCCGGATGCTCGAGGTCGCTTGTGCGCACCGGGTGCGGATGCAGCTCGATGCAGCCAAGGTTGACGATCCACGCCAGCCCGGCGGTGTCATCGACGACCATCTCCTCCGCGGTCCTGCCGGAGGGAAACGACAGCGTCACGGTGCGCATCCAGTCGGGCCGGTCGCTCGGTGCGCGTTTCTGGTAGAAGGGCTCAGCCTCTGCCCCGTTGACGAAGCGCTTCAGCACGATGGGCCGGTCGCGAATGCCCTGCAGGGCTCCCGGGGCCACGCTCAGGTAGTAGCGCACCAGGTCGAGCTTGGTGACGCGAACCTGTTTGGAGAAGTACAGCTTCGACGGATGCGTGACCCGTACTTCGTGTCCGTCGAGTGAAAGGATTTCGGCTGCCTCTTCTGCGCTCACCCGGTCAGCCTACAACGAAAGCGCCTCTTCTGGCGCGCTTCGGGGCTCGCTTTTGTTGCTGGCGAACCCGGAAGCGTAGTCGAAGGATGACACCTCGGAAAAGCTTCGAAAGTGCTTGCCTCGCGATTGTCTTATGCAAAGACCTATCTGTGGATATACCTAAGCCAACACAACCTCGTACGGGCGCATCATCTCGTTGTCTTCATGCTCCAGCAGGTGACAGTGCCAGACGTAACGCCCGGCGTAGCCGTCGAATGGAACGATGATGCGCGTGACGTATCCCTTTTCACAACGAATAGTGTCCTTCCATCCAGCTTCCTCGAGGTCGGGCGGAATCGGGCGGCCGGTGTAGCGCAACTCGCCGGTGTCCTGAAAGTCGAAGACATCGAAGCGCCTGCGGTCGAGCAGCTGAAAGCGGACCATGTGCAGATGGATCGGGTGGGTGTCCTCGGTCAGGTTCACGATCTCCCATATCTCCGTCGTGTTCAGCACGGGCTTTTCGGTCACAGGCGCGTGCCAGGGAGTCTTGTTAAGCATCATTCCCATCGACTCCTGGACGTCGTTCATCGTCTCATCGAGCGTCAGTCGTCGTGTCTTCACGGCTTTCGTCTCGGGGATGCGCTCCACGCGACGCAGCGTCGCCGGTATGGTGCTTTCGTCGGTCACGCGAGTCTTTGAGACGCGGAACTGGAGGATCTCGAAGCTGTCGCTCTTCAGCACGATCTTCTCGCCCGCGTGGCCGCTGAAGTCGAAGACGATGTCGGCGCGCTCTGCGGGAGTGAGCAGGACACGAGTGGACTTGACGGGCGCAGGCAGCAGCCCCTGATCGCTGCCGATGACCTGCATCTGCTGAAGCTCGCCGAAGGAGAGGCGAAAGAACCGGCCGTTCGATCCGTTCATCACGCGGAACCGGTACCGGCGCGGTTCGACGTCGAGGTAGGGTGCGAGCGCTCCGTTGACCAGCATGACGTTGCTGTAGACCTCAGGGACCCACGGCTTCTTTGCGTCGCCGGAGACCGGATACTTGAGCTGTCCGTCCGACTGCAGAAAACGGTCGTACAGCAATAAAGGAATCTCGTACTTCCCTTTGGGAAGGTTGAGCGCATCTTCGGCATCGTCGCGAATCAGAAACATTCCCTGCAGGCCCGCGTAGATGTTCAGCCGATTTATCCCCATCGTGTGGTCGTGGTAGAAGAGCAGCGCTGCATCCTGCCGGTTGGGGTAGTGATACGTGAACGACCTGCCGGGCACCACCCAGTCTTCGGGAAAGCCGTCGCTCGCCGCCGGTGTTCTTCCGCCGTGCAGGTGGACCACGCAGCGCACCTCGGGCTGATCCGGCTCAGCACCGCAGAGAGTATGGTCGATGGGCAGAAAGTGCTTTGCGGGCAGATGGTTCACCCACTCCACCATCAGGCCCTGGCCGCTGCGCGTCTCGAAGATCGGCCCGGGCGAGGTTCCATTGAATCCCCACATCCTCGTCGGCGGAAGATCGCGATGCACCTTCTGGTGAATCTCCTCCATCGTCATCCGGTAGAAAGGGATTTGCCGGGACGCATCTTCGGGATCGGGCCGGGTACCGCTGCTCTTCATGACGCGGGGAAGCGGGAGCGGGTCCACCCAGGGGGTCAGCCGGGTTGGGTCCAGCGCGTTTGAGGCGGGCGCAATGCGGCCTGCCGCTACTGCCCGCTGCAGCGAGAGTCCGGTTGCAATTGCGCCTGCCCGCCGCAGAAACCTTCTTCGTGAGATCAAACTTCCGCCTCGCCCCATACGAACGAGGGGTGCTGCAGCCCATGGCGAGGCTCCAGCACCCTTCTCTGTTCCACGTTATTGTTGCGGGTTAATGTTTCGTTTCGATCAACGGGGATTGCCTGAGTTCTCATCCAGCAGCAGAAGTCCATATTGCGGACGCCGGTTGAAGTCGAACATGTTCTCGAGCGAACCGGCGCGGCTGTCGAACGAGCCGTCGATGCGCTGTCCGCCAACCCAGTTATCCTCGATAAAGCGCAGGATCGAGCTCTGGTCGGCCAGGGTGTGATCGACGAAGTTCCGCTTGGCGTAGGGCGAGACGACCAGCAGGGGAAGTCTCGGACCATAGCCGCAGCGGCCCTGCGCATGCAGCGCAGTAACGCTGGAGAGGGCCGTCGATCCGTCGCCGCAGGAGCCGGTGGCCACCAGGGCGTCGGCCTCCGACGAGGACTGGTTCACGATGGGCGGCATCTGGTGATCGTACCAGCCGTCGGAGTCGTCATAGGCGATCACGACTGCCGTGTGCTCCCAGTCTCTCGACTGCGTCTGGAGAAAGTTGATGACGCGAACGAGGAACGCCTGCTCGTCCAGAGGATCGGAGTAGCCGGCGTGGCCGTCCTGGTATCCCGGGGCCTTGAGGAAGCTGACGGCGGGATAGTTGCCAGCGCGAACTGCGGCGTAGAAGTCGTTGAGGTCGTACTGATGGTTTGCCGGATCGCCCGAATAGCCGATCGACCGCACCGACGAGGGACGTGCATGCGTGGGGTTCGCCGTGGAAGCGTAGTACTGGAAGGGCTGGTGGTGCGGAATGTAGTCAGCCTTCCTGGTCTTGGTGACCATGGAGGTCGTGCTGCGGCTGCAGCCGGTCGAGCCGTTGGCGTTGACGGCGGTCAGATCGAAGCCGCCTTCGAAGAATCCCCAGGTGACGCCTTTGCTGTTGAGCAGGTCGCCGATGTTCTGTCCTCCGAAGCGAACCGTGCTTGAACCCGAGCACACATCGCCGATGGGGTCGGCATCGCTGATAAGGGTGAGTCCGCCGCTGCCGTCGGGAACGACGGAGTCGCCGGGGCTCTGGCTGTCGGTCACGCCGCCCGTCTGGCCGGAGATCAGGTTGATTGCGCCCGGTGTCGAAGGCCCGAATGTAGTGTTGAACGAGTTATCGCTCATCGCAAACTGCTGCGCGTAGTTCCAAAGAGCTGTTACGGTGTTGCCGTCGTAATACCCCATCACGAGACTGTTGCTGGTGTGGTTCGCCGGCGGAGGTCCCGGGGTGCCAGTGTATTTGGGGAAGCCATCCATCAGACCGCCATGCATCGCCTGCTGCTCAGGGGTATAGTCGTGGTCCTGGTCAGCCGTTGCAGCCTCGGAGCGGTCCAGCCGAAAGGGAT
This sequence comes from Edaphobacter sp. 12200R-103, assembly GCF_010093025.1. GTDB lineage: Bacteria > Acidobacteriota > Terriglobia > Terriglobales > Acidobacteriaceae > Edaphobacter. The sequence goes on from NZ_CP048114.1 coordinate 3,305,350, forward strand.
TGGAGGCGGCGTCTCCGTTGAGAGTCTTATTGAGAAAGTTGGGATTGTTGTACAGCAGGCCGTCCGTATAGCCGTTGACCTGAGGAGTATCGGGGGCCGCGTTGAACCTCGGCTCACTGCGAGGATTGAGCGCATAGGGATACGTCCCGAAGTAGTGGTCGAAGGAGACATTCTCCTGAAAGATGACGACCAGGTGCTTGATGGGAGTGGCCGTCTCGCTGTTGCCATGCGACGGATGCCGGAAGACGGAGTTGGGAAACTGTGCTGCTGCGACGAAGCCTGGCCCGAAGATCTGTCCTGCCACCACAAGACTGGCGACAGTGCTCGCAAAAAACTTACGCATGATTCCTCCTTGTCAATTGGGAAGGCTGGTCGCTGCTGCCCTCGACCAAGGTGTAATCATGCAGGGTGAACACCCTGTGACGGCCCGGTTAAAAGAATTGCGAGACACTCGGATATATCACTTCTTGCAAATCCCGGAAAGCTGTCATCTGAGCGAAGCCTTATGGGATCTGCGGTTTGTTGGCTTCAGCCATCGTCCCGAACCGCAGATCCTTCGGCTTCGCTACGCTCAGGATGACAGCCCCGGATAGCGCAGAAAACTAGAGCAGTGACAGAATCTTGTTGCGCGTCTTGTCGTCGTCATCGAAGCCTCCGTGGGTCATGCTCTGCGTGGCGTCTCCGGGAGAGGTGTAGACGTTCGTGTTGCGCACGCCCTTGAGCACCGCCGGCGAGTATCGCTCCATTCCCAGGATCGGGGTCAGCATGCCCTGCTCGAACGACTGCGAGACGAGGTAGAGCAGCGACCGCGAGTAGCCCAGCAGCGTCTCGCAGGTGGGGTCTTTCAGCTCTGCACTGTCGGATAACTCAAAGTGGTTGTACTGCTTCACGCGCCCGTTGTTGAGCGCCGGAACGACGAGCTGATGGAACTCGTCGGAGCGAACCGCGGGCGCCATGAAGTTGACGGTCTCGAAGGTCCAGTCCTTGAGCCGGTCGATGATGTGGCTGTGCACGATCGATCCGGCGGAGTGTCCGATGAGGTGCAGGCGCACCCTGGAAGGGTCCTTGAACCAGGGCGAGCGCCGGCTGGCCTGGTAGAGCTTCATCCCGCCGCTCTGGTCGTTCATGGAGATGGCCTGGGCGTTCTTCTTCATCTCGCCCCAGACCTTTGTCCCCGGTACGGCCAGCAGCTTCTCCAGCCGCTGGTTCCAGAAGTTCTTGATGTTGTCCCACGTGGTGCCGGTGCGGCGATCGAGAGGAGCCTGTTGATCTTTCGCAATGTTCCTGAGGGTCGACCAGAGGTCCGTCTCCCACATGAGAAAGATGGGGAAGACCTTTTTCTCGTACATCGCCTTCACCCAGACCTCGGCGGTGTTGGCGGCATCGTCTTCGGAGGTGAGGCCGCCGTGCGCGTAGATGGCGATGTCGACCGGGTCGGTGTCCTTGAGCTTCCAGCGCGCCCGCGCCTCGCCCAGGTGCTGGGTGAGCAGGGCGTCGAGGTCGGATTCCTGCGTGCGGAAGTCGCCGGTGTTGCTGAGGATGCCGTTGTTCTCCATATCGACAATGAAGGGGCCGAGCTCGCGGTTGCGCAGCGTCTTGTCGGACGCCAGTTGCACCTGTCCGTCCTTCCAGCGGAGGGAGGTCGCCTGCGAGATCTCGGCGCGCAGCGTGGTGCGCACGCCAAGCTGCGCCACCCAGCAGTCCATGGCGTTGGCGCGCCAGTCGTCGTAGGTCAGCACGGCGCGGCCATCGGAGCCCCATCCCGTATCCCAGGAGTTGTGGATGATGAAGCCTTCGTCGGTATAGCCCACGATGGCGAAGGCGTGCGCGCCCTCGCCGCTCATGCCCTGTTGCCAGGGGATGGTCCAGATATCGCCCCTGCGCGTGGTCTTGACGTTTTCGCCCTGCATCCAGCCGCTGTGGCAGACGGCGCTGGCGTAGAGCGCGCCAATCTCGTTGAGGGCGATCTGCATGTCGGGCACCGACTTGGTATCGACGCGATAGTAGGCGCCGAGCGGAAGGTTGACGGCATCCTGCCACCAGTCCTTTTTTGGATTGGGGTTTGGCTGGGGCATCGGCTCGGTCTTCCACAGATCTGCCGCACAGGCGCCGTATTTGAACCAGCCCCTCATGGCTCCGCGCAGGCTCGATCCGGTGTCGAGGTCGGGATTGCCGGGGAACTCGTCGTAGCGCCGCGCCATCGAGTACAGCATGTAGGGCGAGACGGCCCGCACCTTTTTGGGGTTTGCCTTGTACTGCAGGTGATAGATGACACTGGCCAGCGCGAAGCCCGTGCAGGCGCTGGTCTCGCCCTGGTTGAGCACAGGGATGTAGAGCGGAGGAGGAATGCGCGCCGCCGGTACGATTCTGACCGCAGGCATGTAGGTCCGGTCGCGGAGATCGATGCTGTCGGCGACGACGTTCTTTTTACGCGGTGCGATTTTTGGCGGCACCGTCTTCTTCACTGACTTTTTGGGCCGCGGAGTCGCCTTTGCCGACGACTTTTTCGGACGACTTTCTGCACGGACAGACCTGTTCTCAGCCGTGCGTGGCCGCGCCAGCTTCCTGGTTGCCATGGTTTACTCCTCGGAAAAGTTGGAATGGACCCGTTTGTCTTTTATGTCGATTCACAATAACGTGGCGAAGGAGATTCGCGCCAGAGGTATTGCGCAGGCTGTTTGACGCCTGTTGCTGCAGGCCCCGAAGACTTCTCCCCGTGAGAAAATGCTTGTCATGAGTGACTTTATCCCTAAACCCAGCGGAGCAAAGATCGGCGGACTCGGGCCCAAGGCGCAGAAGCTGCAGGCGCTCCGCGAAAAGATGGCACAGCAGAAGAGCGGCGACAAGAGCTTCGCCTCGTCAGCCGGTAACTCTGGCAAGACCAGGGCTTCCGCCGGACCGACGAAGAAGACGAGCTTCCAGCGAAAAGCTACCTAGACGGGCGGAACGAAGACGTTCGAAGCTGCATCGGAAGGAGAAAGAACGATGCCTGAACTCCGTCTTCGTCGGTCCTACTCTCTGGTCACCCTCCTCCTTGGAGCGATCTTCGTCCTTGCCGGCCGTGCCTCAGGAGAGACCATGCAAACCGTGCCCCACGTCGATCTGAACCGTTATCAGGGCAGGTGGTACGAGATTGTCCGGTTGCCGCTGCGCTGGGAGAACAAGTGTGCCTCCGACGTTACGGCCAACTACACGCTGCGCCCGGACGGAAAGATCGGCGTGCTGAACCAGTGCAGGAAGAAGGACGGCAGCCTCTCGGAGTCCAAAGGCACGGCGCGCCCTGCGTCGAAGCAGGAGCCAAACTCAAAGCTGAAGGTGACGTTCTTCTGGCCGTTCAGCGGCGACTACTGGATCCTCGCTCTCGATCCTGAGTATCAGTGGGCCCTGGTGGGTACGCCCAATCGAAAGAATCTCTGGGTGCTGAGCCGCCAGCCGCACATGGAGAAGGCCGCGCTGGACAGGCTGTTGGAGCACGCCCGCAGCCTCGGCTTCGACATAACCAAACTGATCTACACAAAACAGAACTGACCGCGCTGGGCCTGCTCGTCGCTCGCTAGCTCTTGCGGGTGATGCGCCGCACCCACAGAGTTCCCAGGTACCCCCATGCGAGCACAAGCACGAGGCCGCCGAAGGTGAGGCCGCCGTATCGATAGCTCAGGGCGAGATCGACGTTTTGATGGCTCATGGCGTTGTAGATCAGGATTCCGAAGATTCCCACGAAGGTGGCCAGGAAGAACGCCACGAATCCGGATGCAGCTCCAATCAACAGGCTGGCGAACCAGCCGAACTCGCCTATCGGTACTCCGAAGAGCGTAGCCTGGGAGTTGTACGGGGGACGTGATACTTCTTCTTCCTGCGATCCGGGCGTCATACCAGTAGAATACTGCTTTATGGCCGAAGGCGTTCAGAACGGATTGGTGCGGGCGGTGCAGGTTGCCCGCGAGACGGCGGTTCGTCATGCTCCCAACGGGATTGCATACGCAGCGTTTGGGGACAACAGCCTGGAGGGGCCGGACCTGGAACGCCTGGTGCAGGCGGTTCCGGCAGCAGTCGCCTCGGCACTGGCCCGTAAGGCCTACTACTTCGTTCCCCTGGCGCTTAGCGAAGGTCGCGCGGGCGACGCTACGCTGGTAGCCGCGGCCTACACCACGGAGCTTGGCGACCGGGCCACCTGCCACCGCAATGTCACCCTCGATAACGCTGAAGGTGTCTTCATCTCCACGCGCCTGCTGGGCGACCGTTTCGCTCTCGCGTTTGAGTTCTTCATCAATGTCGGTCATGCCTTCGTCGATGTCGCCGGAGTTCCCGAGGCGTTCCAGCAGCTTGCCTGGGGCCAGGCCGTGGCCGATGTGCGCGGCGAGACCTCGCAGGATGCCTGGGAGAGCCGGAACCTGTCGCTGCCCGACAGGACGGAGAGCAAGACCACCGTGGATGAGCGCGCCAAGACGAGCTTCCTGGAGAGCGCCTTCTCCGATGCGATCGCAATCTACCTGCTCTCGCTGGCAATCGACTTCGACTACGCGGAGCTGCGCGAGCGCGAGTATCCGCTGCTGGCCCCCAGTGCCCTGGCCGATCGCCTGCGGCTGGTGACGAAGCTCTTCCCGCCGAATGCCGGTTACGAGTTCGCCATCCGCTACCGGCGGCGCGGTTAGGCTGTATCCACATATACCTGGAATCCGATTAGGGTCGCCGGAAAATGGACTGTGGCAGTCGATTCGGAGTATCCATTTCTGGTCTTCTCCATCAAGGTGTCATCCTGAGCGAAGCTTTGCGCGGTCTTATCGCGGGAAGCGCAGTCGAAGGTATCCACATAGAGCTATGTTTTCCATGGGTGTCATCCTGAGCAGAGCGCGTCAGCGCGGAGTCGAAGGATCTGCGTTTTCAGGATGGTGGCTGAGCCAACGAACCGCAGATCCCACCCCTAGAGCGTTCCCGTCACGATGCGTCGTCAGGGTGTCGTGCGACCCTGACGGTTGCAATCGCAGGCCATCGAGACGTCATTGTGAGGCAGAGAAAGTCGTCCTTCTGAGGCGTAGCCGAAGAATCCCTGTATTTGGCCTGTGGCTGCGATGACGCTCCCGGAAGAAAGACAGAGATCCTTCACGCCGTTCAGAATGACGGCACTGAAAGGTCAGGACGACACATGAAAGATCGGCCTTTGCAGGCAGACAGGTGCAGGCAGGCCCCTCGCTTCCCGTGGACTCGACCAGCCTGATGGCATCAGGGTAGTTGTATCCTGCATGCATCCTTCCGCATCCAAATAAGCCGGAGTGACGACGCCATGCCGCTGATCCGAACCTGCCCGCACTGTGGCCAGAAGAACCGTATCCCCGCAAACCACCTCGCCGATACCGGCCGCTGCGGAGCCTGCAAAAACGATCTTGCCCCTGTCGGCGAGCCTCTGGCAGTCGACACGCAGCTCTTCGACGAGATCGTGCAGAACGCCCGCGTTCCCGTGCTGGTCGACTTCTGGGCGGAGTGGTGCGGTCCCTGCCGGATGGCTGCTCCGGAGGTCGCTCGCACGGCAGCGGAGTCGGCGGGCAACGCCCTGGTCCTCAAGGTCGACACCGAAAGAAACCCGCAGCTTTCGGCGCGCTACAACGTGCGCGGCATTCCGAACTTCGCGGTCTTTCATCGCGGAAAACTCGTCTCGCAGCAGGCAGGTCTCGTCGGACACCAGCAGATGAAGAACTGGCTCGATCAGGCGCGTACAAGCTGACACAGAACTTGACGGCCAGGCATTCTCAGATCTACTCTCCTATCCGAAATAGGAGAGCACATGCTGTATGGGCGATAAGATCGATCTGCTTCAGGGAACGTTAGAGATCCTCATCCTTAAATCGGTTTCGCTGGGCGCGCTCCATGGATACGGCATCCTGCTGCGCATTCAGCAAATCTCTCAGGGCCGTCTGCAGATTCCTCAAGGCTCTTTCTACATCGCACTCTACCGCATGGAACACAAGGGACTGGTCAAGGGCGAGTGGGGCGAATCGGAAAACAATCGCCGCGCCAAGTTCTATACCCTCACCGCCGCTGGACGAAAGCAGCTCAAAAAAGAGACCGAGAAGTGGGCCGAGATGACTGATGTTGTCGGCTCCATCCTGAGTGCAACCGGGGAGGCATGATGAATCTCTTCGCTCCGATTCGTTCTTGGTGGAGAGCGATCGCGCATCGCTCCCGGGCAGACGAGGATGTCGCAGCCGAGCTACAGTTTCACATCGACGCACATACGGAGCACCTCATCGCCTCCGGTCTATCGCCTGCTGAGGCTGCACGGCGGGCAAAGATCGAGTTTGGCCGCGTGGACGTGCAGAAGGAGAAGTACCGCGCGGCGATCGGCCTCCGTCCGTTTCACGAGATCGGAGGAGATCTGCGCTACGGCCTGCGTTCTCTCTGGCGCAATCCTTCGGTATCGCTTGCAGCGATTCTTTCGCTCGCGCTTGGCATCGGAGCAACCTCCGCGATGTTCAATGCCATCTACTCCACGCTGCTGCATCCCTTTCCATACGCGGATGCCGACCGCATCGTGAATCCCTCGCTCATCGATGAAAAACAGCCGCTGGTTCCTACGTGGTTTGCCCTCGAACCAGCGCAGTATGAAAGCTTCATCAAGGCACAATCGATCGACAGTGTTCTCGGTTTCCTGGTGCAAGGGCAACAGGAGACGGGACAGCAGTTTCCTGAAGACGTCAGCGTTGCCTTTGTCACACCGAATATGAATGACTTTCTCGGTGTGCCCGCAATGCTGGGCCGTGGCATGCGTCTCTCCGACGGCAAGCAGGATGTCATTGTGCTCGGCTATAAGTACTGGCAACGACGCTTTGGCGGAGATCGTGCCGTCATCGGTCACACGCTGAACCTGGATAACACCGTCTTCACCATCATCGGTGTCATGCCGCCGCGCTTCACCTTCACCGAGACAGTGGGGAACGTCGATGCATATATCCCCTGGAATGCGAAGCGCGCTCCTGCGCTTCTGCCGTGGATCAAGCTCAGACGGGGAGTCACTCCGGAAGCGGCGGATGCTGACTTTCAACCGTATCTGAACAGGTTCAAGCAGGAATCTCCTATGCACTTCCCGAAGGAGTTCCATGTGGACGTGCAGCCTATCGCGGCTCCGTACATGCATCGCACAGGCCGTACGCTGGCACTCCTGTTTGTTTCTGTCGTTTTCCTGCTACTGATCGGCTGCGCTAATTGCTCTGTGCTTTTGCTGGCCCGGGGAGAGGCGCGGCAGCATGAGCTATCCATCCGTTCTGCCATCGGTGCCGGGCGCTTTCGTCTGATCCGTCAACTGCTGATCGAATCGTTTGCCATCGCCTTCGCTGGTGCGGCACTTGGAACCCTGCTCGCCTACTGGCTGGCGCGTCTGCCTCTCAAGCTGATGCCCGGCGTATTCCCGCAGGAGGCCACGATTACGATGAATTGGCCGGTGCTTGGATTTTCCATTGCACTGGCTCTGCTCACTGGCGTTCTCTTTGGCCTGGCACCAGCGCTGCGCTTCTCACGACCGGATGTGTCCCACATGATGCAGACGCGCTCGCGGACCATCAGCGCCTCTGGCGGACGATCGCTCAATCTCCTCATCGGCGCACAGATTGCTTTGACCTTCATCCTGATGGGAGTGGCAGCCGCCGCGATCACTGGATTCATGCATATCACCTCCATGAACCTGGGTTACGATCCTCACCATGTAGGATTCCTCGGGATTCCCCTCAAGCAGGCTCCAACCAAGAACCGGGAGGCGACCGCCAGCTACATTGCCCGGCTTCGTGACACCATCGCCGCAGTTCCTGGCGTCCTCTCCGTTGGCGTAGCATCCAGCGGGATTCCGCCTTCCCAGCCCTTCGGTGGCTTCGGGACACCCGCCTCGTTTGAGCTGCTTGGACACACGGCAGATAGCGCACAGCAAGCTCTCGTGCAACTGGTCAGCCCGGAGTACTTCGCAACCCTGAAGATCCCATTACTCAGCGGCCGGCTGTGGACCCGGGACGAAAATCGCCAGGGAGACTTTGTCGCCGTCGTTAACCAGACCTTCGCGCAGCGTTATCTCGCAGACCGCAATCCCGTAGGCCAACAGCTCCGAACAGACGCGGTCAAAGACGATGGACGTCCGGCAAGCATGGCGTCCCCGAACAGCACCGACTGGCGACAGATTCTCGGCGTCGTAGCCGACCACCGTAACAACGGATTAGAACGGCCGGTAGCGCCGGCAATCTATGTGCCGTACACCACGTTCATGTGGAACGCGACCCAGCTCTTCATCCGTACCGCAGCACCGCCTGAAACCATGCTTCAGCCTCTGCGGCGCGCCATTCACGTTTTCAACCCGGAGCAGCGTATCGGAGGGAACCACATCGGAACCCTCGAAGATTCCCTGAGCGTTCAGACCATCTGGATCCAACAGCACACCTTCTCCGTGTTGTTCAGCTTCTTCGGGGCATTGGCCTTATTCCTGTCCTTGTTCGGCATCGCCAGCACCATCTTCTTCGCAACAGCCCGGCGACAGAACGAACTCGGCATACGCATGGCGCTTGGAGCCCGGCGAGGTCATATCATGTGGACTGTCTCCCGATCGACGCTTCTCACAATCTCTGTCGGGATTCTTGCAGGTCTGCTGGCGAATCTATACCTGCGCGGCCTGCTGCAGAAGTGGATGCCCGGCAATAATCATTCCCCCTGGCTCCTTCTCCCCGTGGTCGCCGTTCTGATCCTCGGGTCATCCGTCTCCTGTCTTTTACCGGCGGTCCGGGCAGCTCATGCCGATCCTATGGCCACACTGCGCAGCGAATAGCGAGCGCCAGAAATGGCTGGCAACAGATTCATTCCTTCCGATAGGATTGCCTCTCTGGAGGAGCACGCATGCGCCTGGCTCTATTCGTGTGGTCATGGCTCCTCGTCTCTCCAGGTGCCTTTGCGCAGGCCCCGGAGACACCTACCCTTCACACCGGCGCCCAGATCGTGGTCGTCGATGTGACGGTGCTCGATCAGCATGGAGACCCGGTCCATCACCTGAAACCAACGAACTTCACGCTTCTTGAGAACGGCACGCCTCAGGCCGTCTCCCAGTTTGAGGAACACATGGCAACCGACGCGGCCAGAGTTGCCGCCGCGCCAGCGCTGGGGCCCGGCACGTACACCAACTTCCCCTTTGCTCCTGAAGATTCCGCCAGCAATATCCTTTTGTTCGACACGCTGAACACCCCGGAGTCCGATCAGGCCATGGCCCGCCAGAAGCTGATCGCCTTCGTCAAGGCGGCCAGACCGGGAACACGGCTCGCCGTCTTTACGCTTTCGACGCGGCTCACCCTCTTACAGGGCTTTACCTCCGACTCCGCACTTCTGCTGGCAGCTGTCAGCAAGAGCACGAAGGTGCAGAGCTCCCCTGTGCTTCCCGAGAGCATCGGCGCGGAAGAATCTCTCTCGAGCACGGTCAGGATTCCATCCGCCGAGATCAAAGGAACGATGCGTCAGGGGGAAGCCATGCAGACGACGGCACAGAACCGGTTACGCGTCCTGACCACGCTGCGTGCGATGAACCAGCTTGCCCGTTACCTCTCCGGGATTCCAGGAAGGAAAAACCTTGTATGGCTCTCGGGCTCGTTCCCTCTGAACGTGCTTCCCAATGCCGGGCTGAAGAACGGCTTTGGAGCTACGGACTCGTTTGAGTCCGAGATGCATGAGACCGCGAATCTTTTCGCGCGCAGCCAGGTTGCCATCTATCCGGTCGACCTTCACGGCCTTCAGAACAGCGCCCTCTCCGATGCCTCTTCCGGGAAATATGTCTTCGGCTCGCTGAGCGTGCAGAGCGATGTCGATGCCTTCTCCAACCAGAAGCTGGACGAACAAGGCACCATGCGCCAGCTTGCCGAATCGACGGGAGGCAAAGCCTACGTCAACACAAACGACCTGAAGGACTCCATCGGGAAGGCCCTCGACAACGGCGCAAACTACTACACGCTCATCTACAGCCCGACCGACAAAGAGAAGACGGGGTACCGCAGGATCGAGGTTCGTCTTCCTGCAGGCAACTACAGTCTCTCCTATCGCCGCGGCTACTACGTCGATGATCCTGCTTCGAAGAAAGGAGTCGCCAGCAATGCTGACAAAAAAGCGCTGCCGCCTCCTGATCCAATGCACGTGGCGATGCAGTACGGCGCGCCTCCGCCCAGCCAGATTCTCTTCAAGGCGCTCGTCGTCGCCGATGCCAGATCCAGCGACAAGCTGGCAGAAGGAAACATCGTCGCGAGCAAATCGAAGCCTCCGTATCGGCTGGTCACGATCGCCTATGCGGCCAATCCCGGCGACATCACCATGCCCGCGCGCGAGGATGGCACGCGTCACGTCGATCTGGAGTTCGTGGCTCTCGTCTACGATCGCGACGGAAAGCTCTTTATCCAGCAGTCGAACCGCATCAACGTCTTTGCCAGACCGGAAGCTGTCCGGGACTTCCTGCGAGAAGGTGTGCGCTATCAGCAGCAGATCGCTGTCCCGGCGAAGGGCGAATACTATGTCCGTTCTGGAATTCACGACCTGATCGGGGACAAGATCGGGGCCATTGAGATCCCGGCGTCCTCCATTGCATCTGCCCCCTCGCCGTCCGGTCAGATGTCCGCAAAGTAGTAGAGCCTGCGTCCGGCACACAAAAGGCAAGCCACAGATCCTTCGACTCGCCCTTCGGGCTTCGCTCAGGACGACACGATTGTCAGGTGAGGGAGGCGCACTGTGCGGCGATCATGCCGGGCCTCGCAGCTTTTCAGTTTCACGCGCTGCGCATCCTGCAACCCCACCTTAGCTTCGCGACGGTGGGGCACCCGGTCTGGTGGCTACGCGGAGTTTCTAGACCGATTATCCTGAAACCATGTGCCGGCGAGCCCTGTCCCTCTGCACTTTTCTGTTCACGATCTTCGTCATCCCCACGCACGCCACAGAGGTCCACATCTCTGCCCAGGCGCTTGAGCGCACCCTCCAGACGCAGCTCTTCAATGGTCCCGATGGCCGCTACTATCTGCGCGGAGACGCGAAATCCGCCTGCTACGTCTACGCGGAGAAGCCGCGCATCACCTTCAATCAGGATCGCGTCGTCGTCCACGTCCACACCCGCGCCAAGCTGGGCACTGGCGTTTATGGCAACTGTGTCGGTGTCTCCCTCACCCGCGATGTCGATGTCTCCGTGCTTCCTGACGCGCAGAGCGAGACCATCGGTTTTCGCGATGCGCGGATCGACCGGCTCAGCAACTCGCGCGAGCTCAACTTCCTGCTGGAACCGTTTCTGGAGCATCAGCTCCCGCAGCAGCTCAAGGTCAATGCCGCCACGCTGATGCGTCAGCTTCTCACCAAATCCGCCGAGACCACCGGCTATGCCATCACGCTCGATAACCTGAAGATCCATTCCATGATCGTTCAAAACAATCTGCTGGTCCTCGATGTCGACACCATCCTGAGCGTGCGCTGATACGTCGAGACAGGATCGCAGTCTAGGTCGTATCCTCATCGATCTGCACTCCGATCACACTTGTCCCAACGATGCCATCCTGTCGGTTGCGCAGGATAGGGCCGTGGCCAGGAGATACATTCCTGAGTGGCCCAGAAGATCCATTCCATCGTAGTTAGGAGATACAGTGCTTCGCCGTCGCGTGAAGTGTCATCCTGAGCGAAGCGCGCCAGCGCGAAGTCGAAGGATGACACCTCCGGAAAGGCTGCTAAAGAAACTGCCCTGGTGATTCTCCCAGCCAAAGCGAGATAGCTGGCAGTCTAGTGTTGCGCAAAGCCGCTGTTGATGGCGTCCAGCAGGATGTTATCGGGGTCTCCGCTGTACTGCCAGAACATGATGCCGCCCAGGTGGTGGCGTCTCACGTAGGCGGTGCGCGCTTTCTCCGCTTCGGCGTCGTTGTAGGTAATGAAGGTTCCCGACTGCGCGTTGTAGAGGTAGGGGGCCTCGGCCACGGGATCCCAGTACCGTACAAAACCGTTGGCATTAACCAGTGGCGCGACCTGCCAGAATAGGATGTCGCTGCCCTTGCCGGTCACCGGCTGCCAGAGGCCGTGATTGGCAGGCCCCACACCCGTCCAGCGACGACCGTAGAACGGAACGCCGATCACCAGCTTGCGGCGCAGAACGCCCGCCTTCAGGTTCATCTTCACAGCGTCGTCGATCGAGATCTGCTTCGGGTCCTGCGGGTTGGTGTACAGCGGTGAGTCGTGCCCCGTATTCTTCTCCCGGGCCGAATACCAGTCGTAGCACATCATGTTTACGCTGGTCATCCACTTCGCCGCCTTGCCCATCTCGGTATTGTCCAGCCACTTCTGGGTGGCGCCTGTCGCAGACGAAGTCACAAGCTGGCGCCCCAGCGGCTTCTCCTCCCTGTCGAACCGCCGCCGGAGATCACGCAGCACCAGCGTGTAGTTCTGTTTGTCCTCCGGTCCAACCTTCATCCCGGCGGTATGCGTGTATCCGGGATACTCCCAGTCCACGTCGATCCCATCCAGGTTGAATCTCTCGATCATCGCCATCGCGCTGTCGACGAACTTCTTTCGTCCCTCCGCCGTCGACGCCATCTCCGAGAAGCCGGCAGATCCTGAGCCTCCACCTACGGAGAGAATCACCTGCAGCTGCGGATTCTGCTGTTTCAGGCTTACAAGCGCGCGCAGGTTGTCGCCATCATGATCGCGGCGCTCGGAGATGACGCCGTCCTTCAGCATGAAAAAGGCGTAGTTGATGCGCGTCAGCTTCGCGGCCGCAATCGTCGTCGGGTCCAGCAGCGCTCCGGGCTGCGGCGCCATCACGTATGCCACAACCTCGTAACGGGGACGTTTGGGAACCGTGCCATAGGCAGCGGCGCAGACAGAGAAGCAGAGCAGAGCGGAGAGAAAGTGACGAAGTCGCAACGAAAGATCCTGCCTGAAGAAGATGCTGACAAGTATCCACCAGCGATTGGCTGGGAGCATAGGCCGGAAGGCCTATCGCATGGCTGGATGGGTGCCGATGCTGAGGATTGATTGAAATGCTGTGTTCTGTATCTCAAATCTGATCGCAGATAGTTTCCTCGGAGATGCTGATTGGGATGATGCCTCGCGGGCGTATCCACATAGAGCTGCTTTCCGTGGTGTCATCCTGAGCGGAGCGCGTCAGCGCAGAGTCGAAGGATCTGCGGTGCGGGATCCGTAGTGGGCCGCAAACAGACCGCAGATCCTTCGACTGCGCTTCCCGCGATAAGGCCGCGTGAAGCTTCGCTCAGGATGACACCTTCCTGGAGAAGCCCCGCAGTGGGTTCTCCGAATCGACTGCCATCGTGCATTTTCGGGCGACCGTGATCGGACTCCAGGGATAGGTGGATACCCAGGCTCCCTGCCTGCTGCAAAGCCCACCTTAGCTTCGCGAAGGTGGGGCAACCGGTTTCGGGTCTGCGTGGGGAACATGCTTCTGCCCATAGGGACACAGCTTCAGCAGCGGGCACTCGGGACACTTCGGCTCTGAGAAGGTGCATATCTTCTGTCCAAGCTGCTTGATCAGTTGATGGTGCTCGTCGAGCATCTCGGCAGTCCATGTCTCCGGGACCATCCGCATTAGGCGCTCTTCGGTCGTTGCTGCATCCGCTCTCGGAGTCAGACCCAGCCGTTGGGTCACGCGCAGGTGATGCGAATCGACGCATAAGGCCTTGCGCCGCAGCGTCGAAAAGTTGACCACCGCCGCACTCGTCTTCGGACCTACGCCGGGAAACTGCTCCAGCCAGGCGCGAATCTTGTCGGTGCGATAGCGTGCCAGGAAGTCCAGCGTCAGACTTCCGTATCGCAGGGTGATGCTTTCGAGCGCAGCCTTCAACTGAACCGCCTTCTGCTCCGGGAACGAGACATCGCGGATTGCGTCCTCGATCTCGGATACCTGAGCGTCGCGCAGGTTCTCCCAGGTTCCAAACCGCGCGCGAAGCTGGCGGACCACCTGGTAGGTCATCTCCGTCTTCGTCCGCGAAGAGAGCAGCGAGTAGATGAACTGCGATAGCGGATCCCAGGGCTCGCGAGGCTTCTGCTCACCAAAGTAGCTGAGAAGCAGGCGATGAATATGTGCGAGCCGGTCGTCCGGTTCAGTGTGATTTTGGAAGAGGGAAGCCATCATTACGTCTGTATTAAGCTTACGCGGAGAATGTCCATCCCTTCGGTAAAGGCGAGAGGACGCTTTTTGGTGGTGGATGCAGAAGACGTGGTCCCATTCGAGCAGACAGTGCCCATTCGACCATAAACCGGGTGCCCCATCTTCGCGGCGAAGCCGCTAAGGTGGGTTTGCAGAATACCTCCCGAGGCATTCCTGGCCTACCGGCACAATACAGGGACTCTTCGCCTGCGGCTTAGAATGACGGACTGGGTTTGCTTCGGAGAAAGACGATGCTACTGGCGGACTGTGGCCTCTACGCCAGCGGGCGCCAGCTTGCGGCGCTCCGTCTCCAGGTAGGTGTAGCGGATGCGGTGAATGACCGTAATGGTCGAGAAGATGGCCAGCACCCATAGCGCTGCCGCCATCACGCCCCAGCGGTTGCAGAGCGCGCCCAGGATGACGCAGACGATGCGCTCCGGGCGTTCCATGAAGCCGACCTTGCAGCTTCCGATCAGCGCCTCGGCGCGGGCGCGGGTATAGCTGACCATCAGGCAGGCGGTCATCACAAAGGCCACCAGGCCCACGTAGAAGAGACGGTTGCCACGAGCGTAGTAGACCAGCAGGCCGAAGAAGATGGCGACGTCGGAGTAGCGGTCGATCACCGAGTCGAAGAAGGCCCCGAAGACGGAGACCTGGTTGGTCTGCCGGGCCACGCGGCCGTCCACCATGTCGAAGATGCCGGCGCCGATGATGGTCAGGCCGGCATAGAGGAACATGCGGTCGGCGTGCGGGCCGCGGGCAAATCCGAAGAACAGCGCGGCAACAATATTAATGATCAGGCCGATGAAGGTCAGGGTGTTCGGAGAGATACGGGACAGCGCCAGACCGTTTACGATCTTCTGCAACAGCCAGCCGCTGCCTTTCCCAAATGCGCCCGTCCAGGTCAACCTTATCCTCGTGCCAGTTCGATCTATCTATATCCATGCGGCGCGAAACCGCTGGGTTTTTCTCTACTCCGCCGCCGTATCGTGAATGGTGGTCAACTTCAGGATCTCAAGCTCCCGCTTTCCATTGGGAGTGACGACCGTTGCCATATCCCCGACCTGCTTGCCCAGCATCGCCCGTCCGATGGGCGAGGTGGTGGAGATGAGGCCCTGGGCGACGTCCGATTCCTCGCTGGTCACCAGCTTGTACACAATCTCCTCGTCCTTGGAGGTGTCGAAGACCGTTACCGTCGCGCCAAAGCCTACCTTATCGTGGGGAATGTTGGCTAGGTTCACCAGGGCAAGCTCGCCCATGCGCTTCTTCAGCTGGCCCAGCCGGGCATTCACAAACTCCTGGCGCTGCTTGGCCATGTGGTACTCGGCGTTCTCGCTCAGGTCGCCCAGGGCGACGGCTTTCTTGATCTCGGCCGGAAGCTCGGTCGTCAGCTCGTATTCAAGCTGCCGTATCTCCTCCTGAAGCCGCTTCATAATCTGTTCTGGCATGGAGCCTTCCTGTTTCGGCTTAAATTGCCCGCGACATCGGAAGCCACGGAATTCCCTCCCGCGCTCGAAGACTCGTGCATGGGGTGAAACTAGGATTATACGACTTTGGGTAAAATCATTCCCCCCAGCGATGGCAAGGGAAGGCGTCGGGTGGGAATGGGAAAAGGTTCCACCCGTTAGTAGCAATGGAATGAGACCGCTACACGGACACCGGCATTCTCCATGAGGGCTAGCCCCGCGGCATCCTAAAATAGAGAATCACCGGAGGTCTCCCTCATTTTGAAGTTCATTGGCTTTCTGCTGCTCCTGATTATCCTGGTGGCCTTTACCGGCGGTGTCCTTGCGGCCTTCTATATCTACACGCCTTATGGCCCCGCGACGGAGACCTTCGTTGAGATTGCGCCGCATACCGGGACCCAGGCCATCGCAGTGCTGCTCGAGCAGAAGAGGATTATCCGCAGCCGCTATGCCTTTGAGTTTCTCAAGTTCAGCCGCAAAAACACCCTCAAGGCGGGAGAGTATCGCTTCGACCACCCGGCACCCCTGACCGAGGTCTATAACCGCATCGCCAAAGGGGATATCTACTTCCACGCCCTCACGATCCCGGAGGGATACAACATCTTCGACATCGCCCAGGCCGTCGAGGCTGCCGGGCTGGGCAAGCGCGACGAGTTTCTGGCCGAGGAGAAGGACCACACGGAGCTGATCGCCGACTGGACGTCCGGCGACGCCCATCCGCCAACCTCCCTGGAGGGCTATCTCTTCCCCGATACCTATCACTTTGCCCGACATACTCCGGCGGTCCACATCCTCGCGGCGATGGTGCGGCGCTTCCGCCAGGCCACTCAGCAACTGAACCTGACCCACGACGTTTCCCGCACCGTCATCCTGGCATCGCTGGTGGAGAAAGAGGTCTCGCAGCCGGAAGAGCGTCCACTGGTGGCCGGGGTCTTCAAGAACCGCCTGGAGAAGTCCATTCCTCTTGCGACCGACCCTACGGTGATCTACGCCGCTCTGTTGGATGGCCGCTGGCGCGGAACCATCTACGCCTCCGACCTGCGCTCGCCGTCGCCGTACAACACCTACCGCCACGCCGGACTTCCCCCCGGCCCGATCTGCAATCCCGGAATGGAGTCGTTCCGCGCAGTGCTGTCCCCGGCAAAGACCGACTACCTGTACTTCGTCTCCGACGCCGCAGGCCACAGCCGTTTTTCGGCGACGCTCAAGGAGCACAACCAGAACGTACAACAGTATCGCAAGGATCAGCAGCGTTAGGGGATTCAACTCACACGGCGGAGCTCTGAGGGGCTCCGGCTGGTCTGCAGGAGCGGATTGGGCATTCTGCAAACCCACCGAAGCTTCGCGAAGGTGAGGCACCCAGGCAGCGGAGGAGGATCGTATTCGCGGTCAGGGGAGCCCAGGATGGCGCCTTGCTTCTGATACCAGCTATGCTGATGGTTAATCTGTGCGGTGTTCGGCCTGACATTTTTCAGGAACCTTCACCTGCCGACTCTCATCTATACCTCTTGTAGCTCTCAACTTGCGCTTCCAGCAGAACCCGGACGGTATACTTAACCTTCGTGCGCTTGAAGATTCGAAAAATCCTGACGCTGTGCGTTGTCGGAGTTCTTCCTGCCCTCACCGGATGTTTCTCCCACGTTCGCTATGTGCCCAAGACCCGTGTGGCCGATGTCATCATGAGCGCTTCGCTCGATGACATGGCGCGCCAGCTCGTCACCCGGTACGATTCCATGCGGACGTTCAATGCCAGCGTGGAGATTGCGGCTACCACAGGCGGCGGTCTTCAGGGCAAGGAGATACAGTACACCAGCTTTGCCGGTTACATCCTGATGTGCAAGCCGGAGTTTCTTCGCGTGCTTCTGCTGGTTCCGGTGGTCCGGACACAGGCGCTGGATATGGTCTCCGACGGCAAGAACTTCAAGCTGCTGATTCCTCCGCGCAAGCGGGCCATCGTCGGATCGAACACGGTGACGACCCAATCGAAGAATGGCCTTGAGAACCTCAGGCCCGATGTCTTCTTCGATTCGATGTTCGTTCAAGGACCGGAGAACGACCAGATCATCTCCATGACCACGGACATCCGGGTGATTGAGAGTGGCAAGAAGAAGAAGGACCTGATCGAAGAGCCGGCCTATTCCATGCAGATTCTTGCCAAGCCCGAGGGGCAGACGGTCCGCACGCTGCGCGTGATCCACATCAACTCGATCGACCTTCTGCCCTACCAGCAGGACATCTACAACGACAAGGGGCAAGTCGTCACCAAAGCGCATTACAGCAACTATCGCTACTATGGCAATACGCCGTATCCCTCGAACATCGTGATCGAGCGACCCCGCGATCACTACTCCCTGACGGTCAACATCACCAAGCTCACGCTCAACCAGAAACTCGACGACGACCAGTTTGAGCTGAAGATCCCGGAGAACATCCCGGTCGAGACGCTCAAGTAGCTGTCTCTCCCACAGGACCTGGCCGGCCCAATCCGCAGAGTGGAAAACAGCCATGACACAGAACATCTACGACGATCCCCGGTTTTTCGACGGCTACTCCCGTCTGCGACGATCGGTGGATGGTCTCGAAGGCGCGCCGGAGTGGCCTTCGATGCGTGCCCTGCTGCCGGATATGCGTGGTATTCGCGTACTCGATCTCGGCTGCGGATACGGCTGGTTCTGCCGCTGGGCCCACCAGCAGGGCGCGTCCTCTGTTCTCGGTCTCGATGTCTCCCGCAAGATGCTCCAGAGAGCATCGGAGATCCAGCCGACGGAGGGCATCGAATATATCCGGACAGACCTCCAGTCCGTTAATCTTCCTGTAGCTTCTTTCGATCTCGCCTACAGCTCGCTCGCGCTCCACTACCTTAGCGACCCCGGCCTGCTCTTCGAACGCGTCTACGCTGCGTTAAGCAAGGGAGGAAGATTTGTCTTCTCCACCGAGCACCCCATCTACATGGCGGCCCACAACCCGGGGTGGTTCACTGACGGAGCAGGCCGCAGAACCTGGCCCATCGATGACTACTTCAATGAAGGCCCGCGTGTTACCGACTGGTTGGCTCCCGGCGTCGTCAAGTATCACCGTACGCTCGGAACCACGCTTAACCTTCTTCTTCGCGCGGGCTTCCTCCTTACGCACGTCGAGGAGTGGAGACCCACGCAAAGCCAGATCGAAGCTGCCCCTGAGCTTCTCGAAGAACTCGACCGCCCCATGTTTCTCCTGGTGGCTGCGGAAAAGTAACCGCAGAAGCCACAGAAGTTATTTGAGCCTGTAGCTGATTCCGCTGGTGACCTGGAATGAGTTCCTCTGGTTTATGGGCGCTGGATACATCACCGGCGGCGGATTGTTCAGATAGCTGTCCTGCGTGCCGATCTGGAATCCCAGCCGCTTGTAGACCGGGAAGGTGAGGCTGTTGGTCTCGTTGGCGGAGTAGGCACTTGGCTGGTTGTAGGCCGGCAGGTACTGCATCTGCTGCTGAAAGACAGCCTTGAACGGCAGCTTGCGAAGGTAGCTCAGGCTGAAGGTCGAGCCGATCAGGTTGGTGTTGGCGTTGAGCGAAGTCGCCAGGAACTGCTGCTTCTCATACTGAAGGGTTGCCTTCAGATCAAGCGTCTGGTTCGGCCGTTTAAGGACGGTCCAACCGACTCCGCCGCCGTAGATCTGTTGCAGGTCCAGGCCCTGGGAGAAGTTGTGGTCGAAGGCCGTTCCCACCAGCAGGTAGATCCGCGAGGTGATGTACTCGTCTCGTTCCGAGTCGCCGTGAAAGATGGAGGTCTTCAGGTCGGGAAGCTGCGGCGCGTCCTGGGCCTGTCGCTGGGTGATCCTGCTGTACGATCCGGTGAAGTTGAGCGTCGTGCGGTTGCGCGGCGGCAGATAGGCAACGCTGGGCATGCTTCGCATCAGCGCCACGCCGGTGGTGTAGGTGTAATTGTTCTGGGTGGCTTTGACGGTGGTCAGCCCCAGGCTGGCCGCTCCGGTCCAGCGGCGGAAGAAGTTGACCTCCTGAACCGCCTCGCGGTTGAAGGTCTCGGCATCAAGAACGTCGGCCGTCTCCTTGATCGGCATCACCTCTGCCTCTCCTCTCCCCTTCAGCTCGATCTTGTCGTTCTCCACGTTGATGGAGCCGGCGGGAACGTTGCGGATGGCGCGCCAGCTCCAGCGCTGGTTTTTGCCAAGCACCACAAACTGCCGCTGTGAGCGCAGCTCCTTCACCTTCGACCAGCTCACGTTGATGTCGCCAGCCATATCGCTGTGGAAGGTGACCGTATCCCCGCTGGAGTGCATCAGCCTTCCGGTCATCTGATCTCCATTGATGAAGACCAGGACGTCCCCCGATTCTGTCTGTTTTGAAGGTTCTTCCGCGCGAATACCAATGGAAACAAAAAGACATACTGCAAACAGAAGAAGGAAAAGACCAGCCCGGCAAATTCGCATGATCTCTTAAGCCTAACCAAGCCTGAGTCGAATGGCTCCCACCCGCATCCCGGAAACAACGGGATGCTTCGTCTTCCTCGATTTTGTAAAGACGATCACCGACAACGCCCCCGCTCCAAAACAAAAAGGGCGCTCCCAAAGAGCGCCCTTCATACCCACACAACCTTAGAAGCTGTACTTCAGCAGGAACCGCAGTGTGCGTCCTCCTGAATGTGTCAGGCCATAGTTAAGGAAGGTGGATGTTCCCTGACCGGGAGCCAGAATGCCGCTGGTTAGCGTGGAGTTCACGATGTGAGCAGGCTGACTCCCTGTCGCAGGCTGATTCGTCAGAGCATGGTTGAACACATTGAACGACTCCGCACGGAAATCGATGGTGTGACGTTCCCCGATATGAAACCCACGTTGCACCGACATGTCCCATTGCTGGTTGAACGGAGAATAAAGCGAATTGCGCCGGATGTCGTGGCCCTGGGTCAGATAGGGAGCTAAAACCCAATGAACCTGATCCAGCGTTACAGGATGGCAATCGTCGTTCGTGGTGAAAGCATAAGCGCCATCGCAATATCCTCCCGGAGAAGGATCAAAAAAATCGTCTGCGTGAATTGCATAAGTTCCTATCGGAGCCTTTGGATTCGCCAGCATGGGCCGGTCGTTCCCAATCCCGTCCCCATTCCAGTCATAGATATCACTGGTCTCAACGTTGATGGGTGATCCGCTATACATGGAGGTAATTCCCGCAATCGTCCAGTGATTTGCCACTGCTGCTGCAAATCGCTTTGAGCCTTCCGCATGCCATACCGGAGGGTTGTACAGATAGGTCAGGGAGAATACATGCCGATTATCAAAGGCAGACGGTCCCCATTCCAGACCCCTCGGATTTGGGTATTGACGTTCTGCGTACGTCGACCAGTTTCCATCGGAAGGCGTAAACAGCTCCGAACCCGTGTCCATATTCTTCGCAAAGGTATAAGCCGCCCGCAGCATCACCCCATGCTGCATCTTGTGTTCGAGGTTGACCTGTCCGGCGTGGTACATCGAATCATTCGTATTATCTTCCCGGATGATTCGCCCTCGCGTGGGAAAGAGCCGTGGTCCACCGGACTGTCGCGGGTTAAATTCCGTCGTGGCGTATTGATGGACGCCCCTGTTCCCTACATACGCCACGGAAAGTACGAAATCTGCGGGGAGCTCCTGCTGCACCCTCAGATTCCATTGATAGTTTTCCGGGTCCAGAAGATGACTGGTAATCACATTCGAAGTATCGGTCGGCAGAGGATTCTTATTGGTGATCCGATCCAGTACGCCGGACCAGTCTGCAGTTCCTCGAGGCGAGTTGCGGCTATTCAGTATCAGCTTGGTCGCCGCGTTCGGAGAACTTCCCTGAATATTCGCAATGATATTGCTGAAGATGTGATCGTAGAAAAGACCGAATCCGCCGCTGATGACCGTCTTGCCTTTAGCGAATGGAGAATAGTTGAAGCCTATTCTGGGAGCGATGTTGTTTCTGTCACCCTGCTGGCGAACATTGCAGGGAAAGCATGCCGGATCGGAAGAATTGAATCCAGGGTAGCCGAGAGAATTGAAGGGAGTGCCGTTGTATTCATAGCGGACGCCAAAATCCATTGATAGATTCGGCATCATCTTCCAGGTATCCTGGGCATAGTAATTCTGCGACCAGATCTGCGGCCTCGCGATCGGATTGCCGAATTGGATATTCGCTCCGCTATTTGTACTGCTGCCCCCAAAGTCATCCAGATAATTGCCAAGGGAGCGGTACCCGGCCGCGATCGAGTCGGAATAAGCGATCGATCCCATGTAGTTGAAGGGAATTTGATCACGAATTCGGATATCGGCAACGTCGAAGCCCACCTTGAGGGAATGCTTCCCATGGGTCCAGCTCACCGCGTCCTGCAACTGATAAGTATTGTGGAACCGCCCTTGCGGAACGGATCCGGCCGGAACGCCGAAGCCGGTAACTCCAGCAATCGAAACTGCCGGTATTTGAGCCAATGGGTTCGCAGCAGTCTCCGGACGAAGACCGAACGTGAAGCCGATACGGCTCCACGACAGACGAAGCTCATTCAGCAGATTGGAGCTGAAGATATGTGTTTCTGTCAGTCCAGCGTTATCGACGATTCCCGATTGCTGCGTGTCGAACCCTGGAAGCTGGTTCGGAAAGTTCTGCGTGTCGTACGGAGTATTCTGCGGAGCGTGAATATAGCGCATCTGCAACTTATCCGACGGTCTCAGATTAACGTCGACCTTGGCCACCAGCTCATAGCTGTTCACCTGGCTTCCCAGGCTCCGCTGGACTCCGGCAAAATCCACCGTGCCTCGATCGATCTGAGTTACAGGATCCTTTCCTAAAGCCAGCGTCTTGGCAAAGTTGGGATTGGTACCCCGAAGATCCCCATACGCCTTGAGCAGATTCGCAATGCGAGGATTGGACGAATACTGCTGCAGCTTCGCATATCCCGCAGGGGTCGGAAGGGTCAGAACACCAAGGTTTGCTGTCTGCCGTAAACGATCCCATTGCGTCGATACAAAGAAGAAGGCGCGATCCTTTACGATCGGTCCCCCAATCCTGAAGCCAAAGATGTTCTCTCGCGATTTATTCTTCGGGTTGCCGGCCAGAACATCCGCGTGGTCGGTCGCATTCAAAGAAGAGTTGAGTAAGCGGTCCCATACGGCTCCGTGGAACTGATTGCTTCCGCTGCGGTAAATCAGGTTGGAAACAGATCCTCCATGGCCAAACTCGGAAGAGAAGGAATTAAGGAGGAACGTAACTTCTTCGATCGCCTCGGTATTCGCAGGCTGGAACGCCTGCCCGTGAAGGCCCTGGTCGTTGTTGTCCATTCCTTCAATAAGAAAGTTGTTATCGCGCGGGCGCGAGCCGTTGACTGAGAACGAAGTTCCATTCGTCAGGTCAACCGTCTTAACCATGGATACACCCGGCAGCGTGGTTGCCAGTGCATAAGGATTCAGGCTGGAAACAGGCAGCGTCTGGACCTCTTGCATATTGAGCGTATTGCTCAGCTCACCACTGTCCGTGCGCAGCAGCTCGCCCTCAGCCGAGACATCGACCGAGGCGGTCGCACCGCCGGCCTGCAGCACCAGATTCACCGAAGTCACCACAGAGCTGGTTACATGAGCGCTGGGAGCAGACGTCGTCCCGAAGCTCTCCGCCGTCGCCGAAATCTTGTAGTCGCCCGGAAGCACAGCCTCGATGCGATACGCACCGGCGCCGTTCGTCGTCGCCGTGCGCGTGTCGTTCGTCTGCAGCGAAACCGCAGTTACAGCGGCTCCCGCAATCGCAGCGCCCGAGGCGTCCGTGATCGTACCGGCGATCGTTCCCTGCGGCGATTGCGCAAGGCAGGTTAAAGAAAACAGGCAGAGGCCCACCGGCAGATAAGGCTTGCATCTTGCAATCACTGACACCATGAGAGAGAAAAATTTGTGCATATTTTTATGGATCCCTGTCCCCGTTCCATTCCGAACGATCCTCCGGAGAACCTGTTCGGTACCCGGCCGACACATCAAAAGTAATAGAAGAGGTAACTTAAGTATGCAACCGAATGCACTTTCGAAACCGTCGCCAAACGCTTTTACGTTCTAAATCGTGCTGCAGTTCGCAGGAGTCGCACTTTTTTCGGACTGGGGAGGCTTCCCGGCGATTCATTTTGTAGGTACCGGCACTTCTATTTGATCCTGCCCGCGAGCCGGATTTCCAGGGGACCGGCTTTCCATCCACTCGTACCCATCATCGCTTATCTCTCCTGTATCCTTCCGTCAGGATGACTGAAACCTCTCGCCGCGGACTCATTCTTATCAACACCGGCCCAGGCAAAGGTAAGACCACTGCCTCTTTCGGAACCTGCCTTCGCGCCGTCGGTAATGGCATGCGCGTTCTTATCCTGCAGTTCCTCAAGGGTTCCTGGCACTACGGCGAACTGGACGCCATCGAGGCTCTCGGCAAAACCTTCGGCACTCCCGACGATCCCGCCATCGTCATCCGCCAGTTGGGCCGCGGCTTCGTTAAGGTAGGCGGCGCCGAAACCGACCCCGAAGACCTCCGCCTCGTCGAAGAGGCCTGGTCCGAGGCAGCCGCCGCCATCCTCTCCGGCGACTGGGACCTGGTCGTGCTCGACGAGATCAACTACGCCATCGGCTACAGGATGCTCGACCCCGAAAAGGTTGCCGAGGTCCTCCGCAAGAAGCCCGAGATGGTCCACGTCATCCTGACCGGGCGCAACGCCCACCCCACCCTGATCGAGCTGGCCGACACCGTCACCGAGATGCGCGAGGTCAAACACGCCTACCAGAAGGGGATCCTGGCCCAGCGCGGCATCGAGTTCTGAGATCTGCGGTTTGCCAGTCCCGCAGCCCCCTCTCCCGCCAAGCCCAAAATCCGGGTGCCCCATCTTCGCGACAGCCCCATCGTCGCGAAGGTGGGCATTCGAGCGAAGCTCGAACCGTCTTCATCCTGTCGACTACTCAAACTGTGTCATCCTGAGCGAAGCACCTTGCAGTCTTACCGCAAGGCGCGAAGTCGAAGGATCTGCGGTTCGGGATGGCCGCTGAGTCCAGGCAGACAGCCGATTCTTCGCCAACGATGCCACCCATAGAAATGGGGACCAAAACCAGCCCACCGCTGTCCGATACCGGACGCCATTGTCCTGAAGCGAACAACCGCACACCGCAAAGGGGCGGTCACCCTCCACGAAAAGCGATGATTCTTCAAGCCCTTCCGCCCACCGGCTTTTGGCGACCCATTTGCATCTCGGACAAGAACAGAAAACGCCAGCGAGGTGCATGGGATGGGATCGATCCTGCAGGATATTCGTCACGGTCTACGACGGCTGAGAAGATCGCCCGGATTCACGCTGCCGGCATTGCTGACCCTGACCCTGGGCATCGGTGCGACCACGGCCATCTTCACGCTGAGCTATCAGGTCATCCTCCGCTCCCTGCCGGTCGACCACCCCGAGCAGCTCTATAAGGTCGGCAAGGAGATCGAGTGCTGCGTCGACGGCGGTCTGCAGACGGACTGGCGCATCTTCTCCTACGATCTCTACCGCACGCTGCGCGACCAGACCCCGGGCATCGACGGCCTGGCCGCAGTGGAGGCTGGCACAACGACGGTCGGAGCGCGGATTCCAGGAGATGCAGCCGCCCAGACGCTCGATCTGCGCTTTGTCTCCGGCAACTACTTCTCCGTGCTGGGCGTAAGGCCGATGACGGGTCGGCTGCTGACCCCGAAGGACGACCGCGAGGGAGCGGCTCCCGTCGCCGTCGTCAGCGATGCCGTGTGGAAGCTGAAGTTCCATCAGGACCCCGCGCTGGTCGGCTCGACTATCACGCTGACAGGTCATCCCGTCACCATCGTCGGCATCACCCCGGAGGGCTTCTTCGGGGACAGAAACTCCGCCGACCCGGCAGGCGTCTGGGTTCCTCTCGCGCAGGAGCCCATCTTCAACCCGATACGTCAGCTTTACAAAACACCGAACGCGCACTGGCTCGACCTGCTCGCCCGGATCAGCAACAAAAACAACGTAGCCCCGGCGGAGAGCGCCATGCGGGTGGAGCTCGTCCGTTGGCTGCGCACCAATCGCGACCCGCAATCGCGCGACACCGAAGCCGATATCGCCAAGCAGACCACCGAGCTTGCTCCCGCAAGCGACGGCATCAACAACCTTCGCGACAACTATGAGAAGAGCCTGATCCTCCTGCAACTGATCGCTGCCTTTGTTCTCGTCATCGCCTGCGCCAACCTGGCCAACCTGATGCTGGTGCGCGGTGTGGCCCGGCGCCAGGAGCTCAGCATCCGCTGCGCCCTCGGAGCCCCGCGGTCCCGCCTCATTCGCGAGATGCTGGTCGAATCCGTCACCCTCGCCGTCTTCGGCGGGATCTCCGGACTCCTCGTGGCATACGCCGGGGTCAAGGCGATCCTTGCGGTGGTGATGCGCGGCGTCTCGATCGATCCGCTCAGCGCCAGCCCGTCGCTGCCCGTGCTGCTCTTCGCTCTCGCCGTCTCCGGGCTCACCGGCATCCTCTTTGGAATCGCGCCTGCGCTGCTGGCCTCGCGGCTGGACCCCGCCGACGCTCTGCGCGGCGCCAATCGGACCATCGGCAATATCAGCGGGCTGCAGCGTGCGCTGGTCATCGTGCAGGCAGCCCTTTCGGTGGCACTACTCAGCACCTCCGGATTGCTGATCCTCAGCCTGCAGCGGCTCCAGCACCAGGATTATCACTTCGAGACGCACGGCAGGCTGATCGCGTTTATCGATCTTCAGGCAGCGGGCTATCGTTACGACCAGCTCGACAATCTCTACCGCCAGCTGGACCAGGCGTTCGCCGCTGTGCCCAGTCTGCATGATGCGGCTTACGCAACGTACAGTCCTATGTCCTACAACAACTGGAGTCAAGGCGTGGCGATCAACGGCGGCGATCCGAACGCAAAGTTCAATGCAAGCTATTCCGCAGTCTCACCGCGGTTCTTCGACGCAGTGGGAACCCGCGTTCTCGATGGCCGCACCTTCACCGATGAGGACACCTCCACCAGCCGTCACGTCGCCGTCGTCAACCGGATGTTCGTGAACAAGTTCCTCAACGGCAAGCAGCCCATCGGCGTCCTCTTCGGTCCCGACCGGCGCGTATCGACCGAGTTCGAGATCGTCGGCGTCGTCGACGACTCCAAGTATGGCGACCCCTCGAAGCCGACCCGTCCCATGTTCTTCACGCCGATGTCGCAGACGACGGACTATCAGCACGTCAACGCTCCGCAGACGATCCGCGACCAGGCGACGAAGAATGAGCAGTACAAGCACTTCGCCTCAAACATCGTCGTTCGCTACGACGGCGATGCCGGAGCGGCCATGGCGGCCGTGCGCCGCGTGCTCCAGCAGGTCGACGCCGATATTCCCATTCGTTCCCTGACCACCTACGACGAACAGGTTGGCAACTACTATACCCAGCAGACGCTGGTCGTCCGGCTGACCATCATCTTCGGCGTCCTTGCGCTGCTGCTCGCCTCCATCGGGCTGTACGGCGTCACCGCGTATGGAGTCGCAAGGCGCGTCCCCGAGATCGGGCTGCGCATGGCCCTGGGCGCAGACCGCGGAGACGTCGTTCGCCTCATCCTGCGGGGAGCCGCCATGCAGACTGGAATCGGCCTGCTGCTGGGAATTCCCGCAGCGCTGCTGGCAGGACACTACCTCCAATCGCAGCTCTACCAGATGAGCGGTTACAGCCCCGCCATCCTGATTGGAGCCTGCGCCGTGCTCGCATTGAGCTCGCTGATAGCAGGAGCCATGCCCGCGCGCAGAGCCTCGCGCGTCGATCCCATGCAGGCCCTGCGAACGGAGTGAGTGCCACAATAGACCCCATTCACCCACATGCAACGCATGACCTGGGGTGTATCCGCGCATAGAGAGATGTTTTCCGTGGGTGTCATCCTGAGTGGAGCGCGTCAGCGCGGAGTCGAAGAGCCTGCCCTGAGCGAAGTCGAACGGGATCTGCGGTTTGGGATGGTGACTGAGCCAACGAACCGCAGATCCTTCGACTCCGCTTCCGGCGATAAGACCGCGAGAGGCAACGGCTTCAGGACACAGCGTATGGGTATTGCTTAAGCGCGCTGCGTATGGGTATTGCTCAAGGGCGCTGCGTATGGGTATTGCTTAAGGGCACGGCTTCAGCCGTGCCGATGAATCGCCATCTGGATTGCGGCTTTAGCCGCTGAGGCCAACGCCAGCCGCAAAGAAGAGCTCGAGTAAGCACCTCCGATAAAAAAGCAAATTTACTTCTGCATCCCTGACAGAAAAGCGCGCTGCACACGGTTGAAGCTGCGACCGCGCAGCACGGCGGCGACAACCGTGCGCGTTGCCCGCACGTCGCTAAGACGGATGTAGCGACAGCCGGCGTTGCGGTCGACGGCCATCTCAGGCGCGAGCGAGATGCCGACACCAGCGGCCACCATCCCGAAGAGGCTGCTGAACTGTCCGCTCTCAAAGGCAATGTTGGGCGTGATCCGGGCGCGGGCGCAGGTGGCGAGACTGAGATCGCGGAAGCAGTGGCCGTCCCGCAGCATCACAAAGGGCTCGCCGCGCAGGTCACGCAGGGAGAGCGATGCAGCGCCGGCGAGCCGATGCTCCTTGGGCAGCACGGCAAAGAGCGGTTCGGTCCTGAGAGGGAACAGCTCCAGGTCTTTGTGACGCAGCGGAAGTGCGAGGATGGCGATGTCAATGGACAGCTCGCGCAGGCTCTCGATGAGCACCGGGGTTACGTCTTCGACGATGCGCAGCTTTGCGTCGGGGAATCGCTTCGCAAAGCTGGTCGTATACCGAGGCACCAGGTAGGGCGAGATGGTAGGGATGACACCGAGGGATACGCTGCCGCGCACGTCGGCGTTCTTCTGCGCCACGCTCGACCGCGCCGTCTCCATCTGCTCCAGGATGGAGCGGGCGTGCGGAATAAAGGCGCGACCCGCCTCGGTAAGGCGGACGCTGCGGCCCAGCCGGTCAAAGAGCTTTGCTCCCAGGTTCTCCTCGAGTTTGAGAACCTGTTGCGACAGAGATGGTTGCGCAATCTGGCAGCGCTCGGCAGCGCGGCTGAAGCTGCCGGTCTCGGCCACGGCGCAGACGTAACGAAGCTGGTGAAATTCCATAGAGAAAGACTATACCTGGAAGGCGATTTGGGTATTTGAACTATAGCTTTCTCAGGTGCTAGAGTCAGTGGGTCGATCGGGCCGCGCTGAATCGCGAGCCATTCACAGGGCTGAAACAGAAGGAGAAGGAGAGAAGTCGATGTCAACTGAAGCGAAGTGCCCGTTCCCTCACGGTGGTGCCGCGGTAAGAACGAACCGTGACTGGTGGCCGAATCAACTGAACCTGAATCTGCTGCATGCGCACTCGTCGCTGTCCGATCCGATGGGTGAAGAGTTCGATTACGCGAAGGAGTTTCAGAGCCTCGATTATGAAGCCCTGAAGAAGGACCTGACGGCCCTGATGACAGACTCGCAGGACTGGTGGCCCGCCGACTTCGGCCACTATGGACCGCTGTTTGTCCGCATGGCCTGGCACAGCGCCGGAACCTATCGCACGTTCGACGGGCGCGGCGGCGGCGGCAGGGGACAGCAGCGTTTTGCTCCGATCAACAGCTGGCCCGACAACGTCAACCTCGACCGCGCGCGGCGCCTGCTGTGGCCCATCAAGCAGAAGTACGGCAAAAAAATCTCGTGGGCCGACCTGCTGATCCTCGCAGGCAACGTCGCCCTGGAGTCGATGGGCTTCAAGACCTTCGGCTTCGCCGGCGGACGCGCCGATGTGTGGGAGCCCGATCTGGACGTCAACTGGGGACACGAGACAACGTGGCTCGGAACCGACAAGCGCTACTCGGGAGAGCGCGATCTCGCAAACCCGTTCGGCGCGACCACGATGGGCCTGATCTACGTCAACCCCGAGGGTCCCGAGGGCGTACCGGACCCGCTGAAGGCGGCGATCGATATCCGCGAGACCTTTGCCCGCATGGCGATGAACGACGAGGAGACAGTCGCGCTGATCGCAGGCGGCCACACCTTCGGCAAGACGCACGGAGCAGGCCCGGGCACGCACCTGGGACGCGAACCCGAAGGGACCACGATCGAAGAGCAGGGGCTTGGCTGGAGCAACGCCTACGCCTCCGGCGTTGCGGGCGACGCCATCGGCAGCGGCCTTGAGGTGACCTGGACGACGCAGCCCACAAAGTGGACGAACGAGTTCTTCGACCACCTGTTCAAGTACGAGTGGGAGCTGACCAAGAGCCCCGGCGGAGCGCATCAGTGGAAGCCCAAGGGCGACGAAGGCGCCAACACGGTGCCGGACGCTCACGACCCCAACAAGCGCAAGCAGCCGAACATGCTGACGACGGACCTTTCGCTGCGCTTCGACCCGATCTATGGCCCCATCTCACGCCGGTTCCTCGAGCACCCGGAGGAGTTTGCCGACGCCTTCGCGCGTGCGTGGTTCAAGCTGACGCATCGCGATATGGGGCCGCGCTCCCGCTACCTTGGACCGGAGGCGCCGAAGGAGGAGCTCATCTGGCAGGACCCGGTTCCCGCCGTCGATCACGTCCTGGTGAACGATCAGGACATCGCCGCGCTCAAGCAGAAGGTCCTGGCCTCGGGCCTGACGGTGTCGGAGCTTGTTTCGACAGCATGGGCTTCGGCCGCGACCTTCCGTGGCTCCGACAAGCGCGGCGGCGCCAACGGCGCGCGCATTCGCCTTGCGCCCCAGAAGGACTGGAAGGTCAATGAGCCCGAACGGCTGGCAAAGGTGCTGAAGAAGCTCGAAGGCATCCAGAACGAGTTCAATGGCGCGCAGAGCGGCGGCAAGAAGATCTCGCTTGCCGACCTCATCGTGCTCGCGGGCTGCGCCGGGGTCGAGCAGGCCGCGAAGAACGCGGGCATCCACGTGACCGTCCCATTCACACCGGGCCGCACGGACGCTTCGCAGGAGCAGACCGACGTGGAATCCTTCGCCCTGCTGGAGCCGAAGGCCGACGGCTTCCGCTCCTATTGGACCGGGGAGACCGACGGAACCGCCGAAGTGGAGTTGCTGGACAAGGCACAACTGCTGCGCCTGACCGCGCCGGAGCTGACGGTGCTGCTCGGCGGCCTGCGCGTACTGAACATCAACTACGGGCAGGCTCGGTATGGCGTGTTCACAGACAGGCCCGAGGCCTTGACCAACGATTTCTTCGTCAACCTGCTGGATATGAAAACCGTGTGGAAGGCGGTCTCGAGCGATGAAAACACGTTTGAGGGAAGAAACCGGAAGACAGGTGAGGTGAGGTGGACGGCAACACGCGCCGACCTTATCTTCGGCTCGAACTCGCAGCTTCGGGCTCTGTCCGAGGTCTACGGCAGTGCGGACTCGCACGAGAAGTTCGTCAAGGACTTCGCGGCGGTCTGGAACAAGGTGATGAACCTGGACCGCTTCGACCTGGCGGCCTGCAACTAGGCAATGGATGGATGCTGTTGTGAGGGCCTCGATCCGAATTCTTCAGATCGAGGCCCTTTTGCTGTTTAGGGAACAGCCTGAACGCAGCTTCTCGCAGTCTTATCGCGAGAAGCGGAGTCGAAAAATCTGCCGTTGTCCCTGGTCACTTACTCTTCCCCATTGCACGTTAAGGTTTGCCGGGTGCCCCATCTTCGCGGCAAAGCCGCTAAGGTGGGTTTGCAGGATGCCACGCCAACCAAACACAACAGACCAGGCACCGGTACCACACCTCTCAACTTAGAAATAAGACATTCGAACAAAACTCGGACCACCCACCACAAATCCACCCACCACAAACCAAACTACAATCAAACCAAAGACCGGCCATGCCCGAACCAGAACCCAGCCCGCTGGCCCGCATCCTCTTCCGCATCTATAAATCTGTGCTGTCTCCCGCTCTCCACGCCCTCAGCCCCTCCCAGTGCCTCTACCTCCCCACCTGCTCGGAGTACGCCTACGTCGCGCTCGCCCGCTTCGGCCCCTTCAAAGGCTCCTGGCTCACCCTGCGCCGCATCGCCCGCTGCCACCCCTTCGCCAAAGGCGGCTTCGACCCCGTCCCCGACCGCTGACCTGAATTTGTCATTGCCTTACACCACGCCCACTAATACATAGGGCAGAATAGGTGTCATCCTGAGCGAAGCGCAGCGAAAGTCGAAGGATCTGCGGTTTGCTCGCCGGGCTACCCCCCGCAACCCTCCATCCTCCGGCCTATTAAAATGACCCCATGTCCTACAAAGCAGCGGTCGACCATCTGTACGCTCGTGGTCTCGAGCTCACCACCTCACGTCGCAAGTTCGAGCTCGAACACATGCGCACCCTCGCCCACGCCCTCGGCGACCCGCAGACCCGCTTTCCCTCCGTCCTGATCGCCGGAACCAACGGCAAGGGATCGACCGCCGCCACCCTCGCCAGCATCCTCACCGCCGCTGGCTACCGTACCGCGCTCTACACGTCGCCCCACCTCTCGCGCGTCAACGAGCGCATCCAGATCGACGGCCAGCCCATTCCCGATGACGACTTCGCCCGCCTCTACTTCCAGGTCGACACCGCCGCCGAGCAGCTCGTCACCTCCGGCCAGCTCCCCCAGCACCCCAGCTTCTTCGAAACCCTCACTGCCGTAGCCTTCCTCTACTTCGCAGGCGACCAACACACCGAAGCCCCCCAAAACCGGGTGCCCCATCTTCGCGGCGAAGCCGCTAAGGTGGGTTCGCAGGATGCCTCTCAAGAGAAAAGAACCTCAGGACAGAAAGAAACTGTCATCCTGAGCGAAGGCGAAGCCGCAGTCGAAGGATCTGCGGTTCGTCCGCCCAGCCCCAACACCGCATTGGCCACCAATAACTCCGCCACCCCCGCTCCGAAGGCGCCTCCCGCCGTGCGCGTAGCACCAGTCGACATAGCCATCCTCGAAGTCGGCCTCGGCGGCCGCCTCGACGCCACCAACATCGTCGAGCCGATCCTCTCCATCCTCACTGACATCTCCCTCGACCACCAGGACTACCTCGGCAACACCATCGCCGAGATCACCCGCGAAAAGGCCGGTATCCTCCGCCACCACGGAACCCTCATCACGCTCCCGCAACACCCCGAGGCCAACCAGGCCATCGGCGAAGCCGCCGCCACGCTCGACCTGCACGCCGTCAACGCAGCCCAGTACATCCCTACCGCCGACAAGCTCCTGCACGATACCGATAGTCTCGTTAAGGGCACGGCTTCAGCCGTGCCGCACGCAGCCCGATTACGCGAAGGGGCTTCAGCCCCTGAGGTCCCCCTCCCGCGCAACCGCTACACCGTCACCCTCGCCGGCCAGCCGCTGCACGTCGACTCTCCCCTCGCTGGCCAGCACCAGCAGCGCAACATTGCACTCGCTATCGCCGCAGCCGAAGAATTACGCAACCCCACCGGTTACAAATCGAAAGAAAGTAACCATATAAGTTACAAAATAACCAACGCGCAGATCGAACAAGGCATCCGTAACACCCAATGGCCCGGCCGCCTGGAGCTGATTTCACTCCCCGACTCCGCCCCCGTCCTGCTCGACGTCGCCCACAATCCCGCCGGAGCCTGGACCCTTCGAGCCGCGCTTGCACAGCTTCCTGACGAGATGCCGCGAACTCTGCTCTTCTCCTGCCTGCGCGACAAGGACCTCCGCGAGATGAGCCAGATTCTCCTTCCGCTCTTTGACGCCTCTTCGCCGGACCGCTCGCACGATCACGTCGTGCTCGCCCCCATCGACAGTCCCCGCGCCGCCACGCTCGAAGACCTCGCCGCCCAGGCCCGCGACCTCGAAGTCCCCGCTGAGATCACCACAAGCCTCAAAGAGGCCCTCGTCCAGGCCCGCAAACTGACACCCACCAACGGCCTCATCGTAGCCACCGGCTCGGTCTACCTCATCGGCGAACTCCGCACCCTCATCCTCGGTCGCTCATAGTCATCACCATGGATCCCGATCTACGACGAAGTGAGGATTTCCGGCAGCCGCCTGCAGATGTCATGCTGAACAAAAGCCGATCGAGAAGCTTCGCTCAAGCGCATCATCCCGCAAAAAGTATCATCCTGAGCGAAGCCAGCAGGGAACGAAGCACAGCAGTGAATAGAGAGAGAGTGTCATCCTGAGCGAAGTCGAAGGATCTGCGGTTAAACTCCGCAAAGGAACCCCAACCCGAGGAAACCAAGCAAACGTGCCCGAACCGTCCACCAGCCTTGAGCAGCCACCCCAAAGGCCCCCCGTCGCCAAGCCGCCCGCGCCGGCCTTCTTCCGCTGGCTCACCTACCTGCTCCTGATCCCGCTCATCGCCGCCTCCACCACCTTCTTCGGCTGCATTTCGCTCATCTGCGGCCTGTGGGACAAGTCCGGACGGCAGCAGCACTTCATCGCACACCTCTGGGCCCGCACCCTGCTGCTCCTTAGCCTCTCGCCCGTCACCCTCATCGGCGCGGAGAAGCTCCGCCTCCACCAGACCGCCGTCTACGCCGCGAACCATTTGAGTTACTACGACACCCCCGTGCTCTTCGCTCGCCTTCCGTTCCAGTTCCGCATCATGGCCAAGCAGGCGCTCTGGAAGATTCCCTTCATCGGCTGGTATCTCAACCGCTCCGGCCAGGTTCCCGTCGACCAGTCCAGCTCGCGCAACGCCGTCGCCAGCCTCAACCGCTGCGTCCAGACCCTCAAGGGCGGGATGCCCATGGTGATCTTCCCCGAAGGCGGCCGCACAAAGGACGGGCACCCCCAAGCCTTCGTCTCGGGCGCCGCCTATATGGCCATCAAGGCGCAGGTTCCACTCGTCCCCATCACCCTCGTCGGAACCTACGAGCTTCTGCCTATGCACACCTACCACCTGCACCCGCGTCCGCTCTGCGTCGTCGTCGGCGACCCCATCCCGACCACAGGCCTGACCACACGCGATGCCGACGCTCTTACCGAACAGCTTCTGGACACCATCACCCGCACCTATATCAGCTACCATCCCGAACTCGACTGAAGCGCCGCGGTCAGCCGTATCATGGAAACAATCGCCATGAGACCGCGCATCGCTATTCCCGTCCCGACCAGCCAAAACCCCGAGTACAACTCCCGCTCCTGGCCCGCCTATGCCGAGGCCGTCCGCAAGGCCGGAGGCGACCCCATCGAGATTCCGCTGAACGCCTCTCCCCGCGAGACCGCCGACCTGATCAACACCTGCCACGGCGTCCTGCTGCCCGGCTCGCCCGCCGACGTCAATCCCCACAAGTTCGGCCAGGAGCCCATTCCGGAGTGCAACCCTGCGGACCCGGCACGTGAAAACGTCGATGAGCTTCTGATCCAGGACGCCCAT